>DIUD01000030.1:0-31923 GCA_002428225.1 Roseovarius sp. UBA6167
ACGCTGAACGTCAACAGGCCCTAGGAAAGCCTAGTCGGCGACGGCACCGTGCGGCGCATGGTGCTGAGCGTGGCCGAGGTCAACGCGGCCTTTGCCGGCCTGGGCGATCCGCGCGCCCTCGACGCCCCCGAGGAGGGGCCGGAGACCGACAATTTCATCGAGCTTTACACCACCTTGCCCAGCATCCCCGCCATCGGGCGCGCGCTGCTCTTGGAACGCGAATACGACACCATGCGAGATTGGGCGGGCGAGGGCGATCATGTGCTGATGCTGATGGGGCTGGGGCGCTATTCCTTCAAGGGATCGGGTTATGTGCGTGGCGGTCTTTTCGACCGTATCCAGCTTATCCAGGGCGATATGGCGCTACGGTTCCGCGACCGCGATCACCGGCGGGTGGGCGACCTGACCGCCCCCGGCGCGCCGCGCTTTCGTGAGCAGGACATGTTCCGCATCCCCGCCGACAGCGGCTTTGACCCGGCGCGGCCCTGGCGGCTGCAACTTCTGGTTGGCCGCAATGTGGGTGCGCTGGAACGGGTCTATACCACCTTCGAAAGCGGCTGGCAGCCGCCCGCGCATCTGTTGCGCGACCTGCCGCAAGCCGCGACGCCCGCGCCGCTGGCCTTTGAGCAAGACGAAAACGCCGCCATGACCGCGCTCTGGCAGCGCATCTGGCGCGACAAGTCGGTTGAAATCGCCGGTCTCGGCGCGATGCTGCTGGTGCTCACCGGCGCGTTCTTCTTCCAGACCTATGTCACCGTGTCGGAACGCGCCTTCTACCGGTTCCGCATGGGCTTTCTGGTGCTCACGCTGGTGTTCCTCGGCTGGTATGCCAATGCGCAACTGTCGGTCGTGAACATCATGGCGCTGGCGTCCTCGCTCAAGGAAGGGTTCACCTGGTCGGCCTTCATGCTTGATCCGCTGACCTTCATCCTGTGGTTCTCGGTCGCGGCCTCGCTGATCTTCTGGGGGCGCGGCGCCTATTGCGGCTGGCTGTGCCCGTTCGGCGCGTTGCAAGAGCTGACCAACCAGATCGCGCGACGGTTGCGGGTGCCGCAATGGACCCTGCCCTGGGGCCTGCACGAGCGGCTCTGGGCGGTAAAGTACATCCTCTTTCTGGGTCTTTTCGGCGTCTCGCTCGCCTCCATCGAACAGGCCGAGACGCTGGCCGAGGTAGAGCCGTTCAAGACCGCCATCGTGCTCAAGTTCGACCGCGCCTGGCCTTTCGTCCTTTATGCGTTGGTGCTGCTTGGCGCGGGGCTTTTCGTCGAACGGTTCTATTGCCGCTATCTCTGCCCGCTTGGCGGCGCGCTGGCGATCCCGGCGAGGATGCGCATGTTCGACTGGCTGCGGCGCTACCGCGAATGCGGCAACCCGTGCCAGACCTGCGCCAACGAATGTTTCGTGCAGGCGATCCACCCCACCGGCGAGATCAACCCCAACGAATGCCTGAACTGCCTGCATTGCCAGGTGCTGTATCAGTCCCAAGACAGATGCCCGGTCGTCATCAAGCGGCTCAAGCGCCGCGCCGCCACCTCTGAGAGCGCGGCAGGTGCGGCCCGGGTGCTGACCAATCACCCAAACCTTCCAAACCTCAAGAAAGGAACGGACCATGTCTGACACAACCCTGAAATCCGGCATCAGCCGCCGGGGCCTGCTGGGGGCCACAGCGGGCACCGCCGCGCTTGGCACCATGGGGGGCGCGGCTCTGCTTGGCGGGGCAGGCCCCGTGCGCGCGGCAACGGGTGCCGCAAGCGTCGCACCCGGCGAGCTTGACGAATATTACGGCTTCTGGTCCTCGGGCCAGAGCGGCGAAATGCGCATCCTCGGCATCCCCTCGATGCGCGAATTCATGCGCGTGCCCGTATTCAACCGCTGCTCGGCCACCGGCTGGGGCGCGACCAACGAGTCGATCGCCATTCACCGCGAGCGGATGACCGACCAGACCAAGGCATTCCTTGCCGCCAACGGCAAGCAGGTCCACGACAACGGCGACCTGCACCACGTCCACATGTCCTTTACCGAGGGCAAGTATGACGGGCGCTTCCTGTTCATGAACGACAAGGCCAATACCCGCGTCGCGCGCGTGCGCTGCGACATCATGAAATGCGACAAGATCACCGAGATCCCCAACGCCAAGGCGATCCACGGCCTGCGTCCGCAGAAATGGCCGCGCACCAACTATGTCTTTGCCAATGGCGAGGACGAGACGCCCATCGTCAACGACGGCCGGATCCTCGACGATCCGTCGCAATATGTTAACTACTACACCGCCCTCAATGCCGACACGATGGAGGTCGCCTGGCAGGTGATGGTCTCGGGCAACCTCGACAACACCGACGCCGATTACGAGGGCAAATGGGCCTTTTCCACCTCCTACAACTCGGAGATGGGCATGAACCTCGGCGAGATGACCGAATCCGACCTCGATCACGTCGTCATCTTCAACCTTGCCGAGATCGAGGCGGGCATCGCCGCGGGCGATTACGAGGTCAAGAACGGCGTCAAGGTGATCGACGGGCGCAAGGGGCGGAACAAGAATTATACCCGCTATATCCCGATCCCCAACAACCCGCATGGCTGCAACATGGCCCCCGACAAGATCCACCTGTGCATCGCCGGCAAGCTCTCGCCGACGGTCTCGGTGATCGACGTGCGCAAGCTCGATGCGCTGTTCGAGAGCGATATCGACCCGCGCAGTGCCGTGGTGGCAGAGCCGGAACTGGGCCTCGGGCCGCTCCACACCGCGTTTGACGGCAAGGGCAACGCCTATACCACCCTCTTTCTCGACAGCCAGATCGTGTTCTGGAACATCGAGCGCGCGATCCGCGCCTATAACGGCGAGGACGTGAACCCGATCATCTCCAAGACGGACGTGCACTACCAGCCCGGCCACAACTCGACCTCGATGGGCGAGACGCTGGAGGCAGACGGAAAATACTTCATCTCGATGAACAAGTTTTCCAAGGACCGCTTTCTCAACGTCGGCCCGCTCAAGCCCGAGAACGAGCAGCTTTTCGTCATCAATGGCGACAAGCTGGACCTGGCCCATGACGGCCCCACCTTCGCCGAGCCGCACGATTCGATCATCGTGCACCGCTCGGTGGTCAATCCTCTGCACGTCTATGACCGAAACGACCCCACATGGGCCGCGACGCGCTCACAGGCCGAGGCCGATGGCGTCGATATCGACGACTGGATGGATACGGTGATCCGCGATGGCAACAAGGTGCGCGTCTACATGTCGAGCCAGGCGCCCAGTTTCTCGATGGAGAGCTTCACTGTCCGCCAGGATGACGAGGTGACGGTCATCATCACCAACCTTGACGATATCGAGGATCTGACCCACGGCTTTACCTTGGGCGATCACGGCGTGGCCATGGAGATCAGCCCGAACCAGACCGCTTCGATCACGTTCAAGGCGACGAAACCCGGCGTTTACTGGTATTATTGCCAGTGGTTCTGCCACGCGCTCCACATGGAGATGCGCGGCCGGATGTTTGTCGAGCCGAGAGGCGCCTGAGCATGATCCTGCGCGCCCTCATCTGTGTCGTGCTCGCGGCGCTGCCCCTCTGGGCGGCGGCGCAGGAGCGCGTGGCGGTGGGGGCGTTGCAGGAGATGCTTGAGCACGCCGCGCCCGGCGCGCATCTGATCCTTGCGCGGGGCCGCCATGACGGCCCGGCGCTCCTCGACCGTCCCCTGACGCTTGAGGGCGAGGCGGGGGCGGCCATTATCGGCAACGGCCAAGGGTCGGTCATCACCGTGACTGCGCCCGATGTGACCATCCGGGGGCTGGCGATTTCGGGCTCCGGACAGGACGGCGCGGAAATCGATTCCGGCATCCGCCTGCTCAAGGGGGCCAGCCGCGCGCTGGTCGAGGGCAATCACCTGACCGGCAATCTGCACGGCATCGACATTCACGGGGCGCGCGACGCGGTGGTGCGCGGCAATACCGTGATCGGCAGCGATTTCCACCGGGTCAACGACCGCGGCAACGGCATCTATGTCTGGAACGCCCCCGGCGCGGTGGTGATCGGCAACGATATCCGGCTGGGGCGCGACGGCATCTTTTCCAACGCCTCG
Organism: Roseovarius sp. UBA6167; assembly: GCA_002428225.1. GTDB lineage: Bacteria > Pseudomonadota > Alphaproteobacteria > Rhodobacterales > Rhodobacteraceae > Roseovarius. The sequence continues at coordinate 4,081 of DIUD01000030.1, forward strand.
CGCCGTAACGTGTTTAGCGACAACATCTTCCGCGACCTGCGCTTTGCCATCCATTTCATGTATACCAACGACACCGAGATCAGCGGCAATATCAGCATCGGCAACACGCTGGGCTATGCGCTGATGTTCTCGGACCGGATCACCGTGCGCGACAATCTCTCGCTCGGCGACCGCACCCATGGCTTCATGCTCAACTATGCCAACAGCGCCGATGTGACCGGCAATCTCGTGCGCGGCGGCACCCATGAGAAATGCACCTTCATCTACAACGCCCACAAGAACCTGATCGCGGGCAACCGCTTCGAGGGCTGCGAGATCGGGATTCACTTCACCGCCGGGTCCGAGCGCAACGCGATCACCGGCAACGCCTTTGTCGGCAACCGCACGCAGGTCAAATACGTGGGCACCCGCGACGTGGAATGGAGCCTCGACGGGCGCGGCAATTACTGGTCGGACCACCCCGCCTTCGATCTTGACGGCGACAGCCGCGCCGATGGCCCGTTCCGCCCCAACGATCTGATGGACCATATCCTGTGGTCGCAACCCGCCGCCAAGCTGCTTCTGGGCGCGCCGGTGGTGCAGCTTCTGCGCTGGTCGCAGGCGGCGTTTCCGGCGGTGCTTCCGGGCGGCGTGGTGGACAGTCACCCGCTCATGGCCCCGGTGAACATCCCCGTCCCCGAGGCGCTTTTGCCCGACGAGGCGCGCGCCGTGGCGCAGGCCCTCACCCAAAGGAGAGACGATGCTGACGCTCTCGCATCTCACTAAGTGCTTCGATGGCGCGACCGCGCTCGACGATGTGTCGATGATGGTTGCCCCCGGCGAGCGCGTGGCGCTTCTGGGCCATAACGGCGCGGGCAAGTCCACGCTGATGAAGATCGTGCTGGGCCTGATCCCCCATGACGGCGGCACGGTCGAGGTTCTGGGCGCGCGGCCCGGCTCGGGTGCGGCGCGCGCGGGCGTGGCCTATCTGCCCGAGAGCGCGGCCTTTCACCCGGCGCTTTCGGGGCGGGAAACCATCGCGCATTATCTGCGCCTGCGCGGGCACCCGGCGGCGCTTGCGGGCGCGCTGCTGGATCGCGTGGGCCTCTCGGACGCCGCCGACCGGCGCATCGGCACCTATTCCAAGGGGATGCGGCAGCGCGTCGGGCTGGCGCAGGCCCTCATCGGGCGCCCGCGCCTGATGGTGCTGGACGAGCCGACATCGGGCCTCGATCCGGTCTCGCGGCGCGGCTTCTACACCATTCTGGAGGATCTCGCCGCCGAGGGCGCGGCGATCCTGCTGTCAAGCCACGCCCTGACCGAGGTGGAGGCGCGCACCGACCGCATGGTGATCCTCGCCCAGGGGCGGCTTATGGCCGAGGGCAGCCTGAGCGCGCTGCGCCGCGCCGCCGACCTGCCGGTGACGGTCGAGTTGACAGCCGTCAACGGCGCGCGCGCGGCCATTCTCGATGCGGTGCCGGGGGGCGAACTCTTGGGCAATCGCATCACCTATCGCTGTCGACAGGATGAGAAGATGGGCCTGTTGCGCCGCCTCAGCGCGCAAAGCGAAAGCCTTGAGGATATCGAGATGCACCCGCCCAGCCTTGAAGACCTCTACAGCCATTTCAGCCGGGGGGCCGCGCGATGATCCGGGTTCTTTCCATGGCGCAGACCGAGTTCCGCATCAGCCTGCGCAACCGCTGGGTGGCGGTGTCGGTGGCGATGATGGCGGTGTTCTCCATCGTGCTCGCCGCCGCCGGATCGGCCCCGTCGGGCACGGTGGGGGTGGACCGGCTCTCGGTGACGGTGGCCTCGCTGACCTCGCTCGGGGTCTATCTGGTGCCGCTGGTGGCGCTGTTGATGAGTTTCGACGCCATCGCGGGCGAGACCGAGCGCGGCACGCTGCCCTTGCTGCTCACCTATCCGCTCAGCCGCGCCGAGGTGCTTGTCGGCAAGCTCATCGCGCATCTGGCGGTTCTGGCGCTGGCGGTGGGGGCGGGCTATGGCCTTGCCGCGCTGGCGATCTGGGTTTGGGATGCGCGCGCGGTTGCGGGGCTGCCCGCGCTCTGGCGGCTGACATGGTCCTCGGTGGTGCTGGGCGCGGTGTTTCTGGGTGCGGGCTACGCGCTCTCGGCGCTGGCGCGGCGGCCCTCGGGGGCGGCGGGGCTGGCGATCGGGCTGTGGCTCGGGGTGATCGTGCTGTGGGATCTGGGACTTCTGGCGGCGCTGGTGGCCGACAATGGCGGCTGGTTCACAACCGATGTCTTTCCCGTAGCTCTGCTGGCCAATCCGGCGGATGCCTTCCGCCTCTACAATCTCGCCGCCTCCGAGGCCGGTGCCGCCGCCGCCGGTCTTGCCGGGGCGGCCAATGCGGTCCCGCCGGGCGCGGCGCTGGCCTCGCTGCTCTTGTGGCCGCTCGCCGCGCTTGGCCTCGCGCTCGCCGCGTTCCGAAAGGTGACCCCATGATCCGTCTTGCCCTCATCGCCCTTCTCGCGCTTGCCGCCTGCAAGGAAGACCGCGCCGACGCCCCGCCGCCGGTGGAACTGACCGCCGAGGCGGTTGGCCATTTCTGCCAGATGGACCTGATCGGGCATCCCGGTCCCAAGGCGCAAGTGCATCTCGACGGGCTGCCCTTTCCGCTTTTCTTCAGTCAGGTGCGCGATGCGCTGGCCTATGCGCGGATGCCCGAACAGAGCCACATCATCGCCGCCATCTATGTCAACGATCTGGGCGCGGCCCCAAGCTGGGAGGAGATGGGCGCGGAAAACTGGATCGCCGCCGGGGCCGCACATTACGTGATCGGCTCGGACCGGGCGGGCGGCATGGGCGCGCCCGAAGCGGTGCCATTCACGGATGCCGGGGCGGCGCAGGCGTTCGCCGCGCGCCATGGCGGCACGGTGACGGGGCTTGCCGATATTCCCGATGCCGCGCTGCTGGCCCCGGTGGTGGGGGCGCATGATACCCCCGCCGATGCCGATGACTTCCGCCGCCGCCTCAAGGCGCTCTCCAGAACCGAAGGATGACCCCGATGCAGACCCGCCGCCGCTTTCTCACCATCTGCGCCGCCCTGCCGGTGGCGCTGGCCGCGCGCGGGGCCGGAGCCGCGCCCACATCCGTCCATCGGGGGCAGGCCATGGGGGCCGCCGTCACGCTGCACCTGCGCCACCCGGAAGGCGCGCGCCTTGCCGCTCTGGCGCTGGCCGAGATTGCGCGGCTCGAACGCCTCTTCAGCCTGTATCTGGCCGGATCGGCGCTGGTGCGGCTCAATACCTCGGGGCGGATTGACGCGCCGCCGCCCGAGATGCTCGAAATCCTGAGCCTCTGCAACGCGGTCCACCGCGCCAGCGGCGGGCGCTTCGATCCGACGGTGCAGCCGCTCTGGGCGACGCTGGCGCGCGCCCATGCCGCAGGCCACCCCGCCGATCCCGCGCAGATCGCTCAGGCGCGCGCGCTTGTCGGCTGGCCGCGGGTCTCGGTGACGCCCGCTTTGATCACGCTCGAACCGGGCATGGCGCTCACGCTCAACGGGGTCGCGCAGGGCTATGTCGCCGATCGCGTCGCGGCGATACTGCGCGCCGAGGGGCTGGCGCTTGGCCTCATCGACACCGGCGAGATCGCCGCCATCGGCACGGGTTGGCCGGTGCGGATCGAGGACGGCCCGCGCCTCAGCCTCGGCAACGAGGCGCTGGCCACCTCGGGGCTGTTCGGCACGCTAATAGACCGGGACGGACGGCAGGGCCATATCCTGTCGCCGCACGGCGCGGACCGCCCCGCGCCATGGGCGCGCATCTCGATTGCCGCCCCGCGCGCGGCGGTGGCCGATGCGCTCTCGACCGCTGCCTGCCTGATGCCGGATGCGGCGCATCTGGCGCGGCTCGTCGCTCAATTCCCCAACGCGCGCGTGGTGCATGTGGGTCCGCGGGCCTGACAGGAGCAAAGAGCCGGTTCGCCTTGCCCGAACCTCAACGCCACCCGCGCACCTCCAACCGATGGAGCGCGTGACCACCAGCCGGCAGCGGGGTTTCTCCGTATGAATTATGATTCGACAGTCATTTACGTTGACGCCCCGTTCCGCCTTTGGCATGATCGCCGTCAATAGAAGGAGACTCCCCATGAAACTCGAGGAACTGGCGAGGCTTTATCGCCAGATGCTGGTGATCCGCCGCGCGGAGGAGCGGCTGCAGAAGCTGTTCGCGGATGGTCTTGTGCCGGGGTTCCTGCATCTGTCGATCGGGCAGGAAGCGGTGCCGGTCGGCGTATCGCAGACCCTGACGGATCGCGATACCGTGTCTTCGAACCACCGCGGGCACGGGCATACGCTGGCCAAGGGCGTGGATCTGAACGGGTTCTTTGCGGAAATCCTCGGCAAGGCGACGGGCCTGTGCAAGGGGCGCGGCGGCTCCATGCATGTGGCGGATCTGGGCAAGGGGATGCTGGGTGCCAACGGCATCGTGGGGGCCGGCCTGCCGATCACGACCGGCAGCGCGCTGGCCCACAGGATGCAGGGTCAGGGGCATGTCGCGGTGGTCTATTTCGGCGATGGCGCGCTGGCGGAAGGCGTGCTGCATGAATGCCTCAACATCGCCGCGCTGTGGAACCTGCCGATCCTTTTTGTCTGCGAAAACAACGGCTGGTCCGAATTCAGCCCGACCGAACGGCAATTGGCGACAAGCCTCGACAAGCTGGCCAGGGCCTTTGGCATAAAATACACCGCCGTTGACGGCAATGTGGTCGCCGATGTGGCGACCGCATCGGCGCGGCTGGTCAAGGCCATGCGCAAAACCCCCGCGCCGGCGGTTCTGGAATGCAGCACCACGCGGGTGCGCGGCCATTTCGAAGGCGACCGGCAGGATTACCGCGATCCCGCCGAAATCACCGCCCTCTCCGAACGCGACCCGATACGCCAGTGCGCTGCGGCCATGGTGCATGCGGGCGCCACCCCGGAGATGCTGGACGAGATCGCCAATGCCGTGGAGGCCGAAATCGAGGCCGCCGCACAGGCCGCGCTCGACGCCCCCCTGCCGCGCAGCGAGGATATCCTTGCCGACGTCTATACATCAGTGAAGGTCTGAGCGATGGCCGAGACACGTTTCATCAAGGCCGTCAACCAGGCCCTTTCCGATGCAATGGAGGCCGACGCCACGGTTTTCCTGATCGGAGAGGATATCGGCGCGGCGGGCGGCTCGTTCAAGGCCACCCGCAACCTGCTGGAAAGGTTCGGCCCCGACCGTGTCCGGGATACGCCGATTTCCGAGGCGGCGATCACCGGCATGGCCGTGGGCGCGGCGCTGACCGGAATGCGGCCCGTGGTGGAAATCATGTTCATGGATTTCACCACCCTTTCGATGGACATGCTGGTCAATCAGGCGGCCAAGGCGCGCTCGATGTTCGGCGGTCAGGGATCGGTTCCGATGGTTCTGCGCACGCCGCATGGCGGCGGGTTGAATGCCGGACCGCAGCATTCACAATGCCTCGAGGCGTGGTTTGCCCATGTGCCGGGGCTCAAAGTGGTCTGCCCCTCCAATCCCGCCGATGCCTATGGCTTGCTGCGGGCCGCCATCGACGATCCCGACCCGGTGATCGTGGTCGAGAACAAGGCGCTTTACGCGATGAAGGGCGACCTGCCCGAGGTGCCGGAGGACCGCGAGCGGATCGAGATCGGCAAGGGCCGTATCGTCCGGCCCGGGCGCGACGCCACCGTGGTGGCCTATGGCGCCGCCGTGGCCATGGCAGAATCCGCGGCCGCGACCCTCGCCCAAGAGGGGATCGAGGTCGAAGTGATCGACCTGCGCTCGATCCAGCCATGGGATGAGGCCCTGGTGCTGGAGAGCCTCTCGCGCACCCACAACCTCGTGATCGCGCACGAGGCGGTTGAGGCGTTCGGTGTGGGCGCCGAAATCGCCGCCCGCATGGCCGACATCGGCTTTGATGAGCTGGACGGGCCGATCCTTCGTGTCGGCGCGCCCTTTGCGCCGTCGCCCTTCGGCAAGACGCTGGAAGACGCTTATCGCCCCGACGCCGAACGGATCGTCGCGGCCCTTCGCCGCACACTGGCCTGAATCCAAGAGGAGCTTCAAATGAGCACCGACCCTATCCTTCTTGACGTGGAGAATGCGATTGCCACGATCACCATCAACCGCCCCGAAACGCTGAATGCGCTGGACGTGCCGACGATCCGCGCCATGCACGGCATCCTCGACAAGGTGGAAACCGACCCCGACGTGCGGGTTCTCGTCTTCACCGGCGCCGGCCGCGCCTTTATCGCCGGGGGGGATATTTCCGATCTGAACTCGCGGCAGGGGCTGGCCCATTACCAGGAATTCGCCGAGGAAATCCATAATCTGTTCCGCCGGATCGAAACCTTCGACAAGCCCACGATCGGGGCTGTGAACGGTTTCGCCCTCGGGGGCGGAACGGAACTTCTGCTGGCGCTGGATATCCGCATCCTGTCGGACAAGGCCAGGCTGGGCCTGCCGGAAATCACGCTGGGCCTGTTTCCAGGCGCGGGCGGCACGCAGCGGATCATCCGGCAACTGCCGCTCTGCCGCGCCAAGGAAATCATGTTTACCGGCGATATGCTGACCCCGGAAGAGGCGGTCGCTGTCGGTCTGGCGAACCGCGTTGTGCCGCACGACTCGCTGATGGACAGCGCCCGCGAAACCGCAGCCAAGATCGCCCATAAATCGCCGCTTGTGCTGAAGCTTCTGAAACGCACCCTCGTGGATGGCGGCGACATGCCGCTCTCGGCCGCGTTGCGCCACGAACAGGCGATGATCGGTCTGGTGCTGGACAGCGCCGATGCGCATGAGGGATGCAGCGCCTTTCTGGAGAAGCGCGAAGCGACCTTCAGGGGACACTAGGCATGGCCGACCTCGTGATGCCGAAACTGGGCCTGACCATGACGGAAGGTCTGCTGGCCGAATGGCACGTCACCCCTGGTGCCGCCTTTCGCGCGGGCGACAGGCTGTTCACGGTCGAGACCGAAAAGGTCGCCAACGAGGTAGAGGCAGAGGCCGACGGCGTTCTGGCGGAGATTCTCGTGCCCGAGGGCGAAACCGTCCCCGTGGGCAGCCCCGTCGCGCGGCTTGCCGGGGACGGGACCGGCGCGGAGACAGCCCCCGCTCAGGCACGGGATGCGCGCCCCGCTCCCCCCCTGGGGGCGCAAGACGCGCCCTCGGCCCGCAAGCTGATGGCGGAGCATGACCTTGCCCGCGAGCAGGTGCCCCCCACCGGGCGCGACGGGCGGGTAACGAAAGGGGACGTGCTGCGCGTCATCGCCACCCCGCTGGCGCGGCGCATCGCGGCGCAAAACGGCGTGGATTTGCAGCAGGTGGCGGGGACCGGCCCCAAGGGGCGGATCAAGGCCCGCGATGTAAAGGGCGCGCCGCAGGTCGCGGCCCCCGCCCCGACCGGCCCCGCCGAGACGGGCGATGCGCGCGAAATCGTCCCCGATGCGGTGCGGCTGGCCACGGCCCGCCGGGTCAGCGCGGCAAAGCGCGACATCCCGCATTTCCACGTCACCCATGAGGCGGAACTCACGGCCCTGACCGCGCTGCGCGCGCAGTTGAACGCCGAGCCCCACGCGCCGCGCATCAGTGTCACGCATATGCTGATCCGGGCGCTTGGTTTGGCGCTGGCCGAACGTCCCGCGATGAACCGCATCTGGGCGGGCGAGCGGATCATCGCCTTCGACAAGGCGAATATCGGCATGGTGGTGGAGGCCCCGGACGGGCTGCGCATCCCGGTGATCCGCGATGCCGGTCGGGCCTCTCTCGACGAGGTCGCAGCGCAGGCCCGGGATCTGGCCGCGCGCGCCCGCAGCGGAGATCTGAGGCCATCCGACATGGGCGACGGGGTGATGTCCATCTCCAATCTCGGCATGTTCGGTGTCACCTCGCTGACGCCGATCATCAACCCGCCCAATGCGATGATCCTGGGTGTGGGGGCCGAACGACAGATCTTCCGGCCCGACGCCGATGGTGCGCCCGCCCTGCGCCGCGAGCTGACCCTGACGCTGGCCTGCGATCACCGCATCATCGACGGCGCCGACGCTGCCCGTTTCATGGCGGATCTGGTCGCCCTCCTTGAAACGCCTTTGCGCCTGCTGCGCCCCGCGCGCCGCACCGCCGACCCAACCGCCGGAGAATGAGATGGATTTCATCCTGAACGACGAACAGAAGCTGATGATCGAGACCGCCCGCAAGGTGGGCGAGGCTTTCGGCCCCGATTACTGGCGGCAAAAGGATGCCAGCAAGTCCTTCCCCTCGGAATGCTGGCAGGCGATCTGCGACGCCGGCCTGTCGGGGGCCATGCTGCCCGAGGATCTGGGCGGCGCCGGTCTGGGGATGGTCGAGGTCGCGCTGATCATCGAAGAGCTATGCGCCGGCGGCGCAGGGGCGACGCTGGCGCAGGTCTTCATGCTCAATCCGATTTTCGGCGGCGTCTCGGTGGCGAAATACGGCACCGATCAGATGAAACGTGACTGGCTGCCGAAAATGTGCAGCGGCGAGATGCAGTTCTGCATGGCCCTGACCGAACCCGACGCAGGCAGCAATTCGCTGGAAATGCGCGCGACGGCGGTGGCAGAGGCGGATGGCTGGCGGCTCAATGGCCAGAAGATCTGGATCACCGGAGTGCCGCAATCGCACAAGATGCTGGTGGCGGCCCGCACCACCCCCATCGACCAGGCGCCGAAAAAGACCCACGGCATAAGCCTGTTCATGATCGACACCGACCGCGAAGGCGTCAGCCATACCGCGATCGACAAGCTGGGCACGAATACGCTTCCCTCCAGCCAGGTCTTTCTCGACAACGTGCATATCCGCGCCGACGAACTGATCGGCGAGGTGGACAAGGGCTGGCATCAGTTGCTGGCCGTGCTGAATACCGAACGCATCGTCACCACCGCGGGCCTGATCGGCGCGGGGCGGCTGGCGGTCCGGCTGGGCGTGGACTATGCCAAGGAGCGCCGGGTCTTCGGGACAACCCCCATCGGCGCCTATCAGTCGATCCAGTTCCCGCTGGCGCAGCACTGGGCAGAGCTGGAGGCGGCCAGGCTGCTGAACCTCAAGGCCGCGTCGCTGTTCGATCACGGGCTGCCGTTCGGATCGGAAAGCAACGCCGCCAAGCTTCTCGCCTCGCAGGCGGCATCTGCGGTCGCCGAGCGGGCGATGCACGCGATGGGTGGCATGGGGTTCTCCAAGGAAATGCATGTCGAACGCCTGTGGCGCGACGCGCGGCTGTTCCGCTTTGCGCCCGTCTCCGAAGAAATGATCCTCAACTATATCGCCATGGCCAATCTGGGCTTGCCGCGCTCTTACTGACGCGCCTGTCCGGTCCGTTCCACCAAGGAGCCAATCATGCTCAACCTGTCGGCACAGTTACGCTTTCATGCCCGGACCCGTCCCCGCGCAGAGGCGCTGATCTACGGCGAGTCGCGGCTGGACTGGGCCACGCTGGAGCAGCGGGTGCAACGGCTGGCCGGGGGATTGCGCGCGCGCGGGATCGGGCCGGACAGCATCGTCGGCATGGTGATGAAGAATTCATCCGCCTTCATCGAACTGCTCTATGCCCTGTCGCATCTCGGTGCGGTCTCGCTGCCGATGAACTTTCGCCTCTCGGCAGAGGAAATCGCCTATATCGCCGGTCATGCCGGGGTGGGCATGGTGGTGGCGGACGCAGAGTTTTCGGCGGCTGTGGAGGGGCTCGACCAGCCCGTCGTGATGCTTGACGCGGGCGCGCAAGCCGATCCCGGCCTTGCGTTGAGCGGCGATCCGGTGGCCGCGCCGCATCCTCGTGCGGGCGATGATCTGATGCGGCTGATGTATACATCCGGCACCACGGACCGGCCCAAGGGGGTGACCCACAGCTACCACAATTTCCACTACAAGAACATGGACATGATCCTGTCCCTGCATCTGACGGCCCACGACCGGCTCTGCATGGTGGGGCCGCTTTACCATGTCGGGGCCTGCGATCTGCCGGGCATGGCGGTGCATGTGGTGGGGGGCACGCTGATCGTCTTGCGCGATTTCGATGCGCGAGCGGTCGTCGAGACCATCGCGCGCGAACGGATTTCAGGTATCTGGCTGGCCCCGGTGATGACCAGCGCCATTCTGGCGCTGGAGCGCGACAGCCTGCCGGATCTTGCCACGCTGCGCTGGTGTATCGCGGGCGGGGATCGCACGCCCGAAAGCCGTATCCGCGAATTCGGCACTGTCTTTGCGAATGCGCGCTATGTGGATGCCTATGGCATGACCGAAACCGTGTCCGGCGACACGATGATGGAACCGGGCCGCGAAATCGACAAGATCGGTTCGGTCGGGCGGCCGGTCAGCATGGTCGAACTGGACATCCGCGACGATGACGGCACCAGCATGCCCGCCGGAATCGTCGGCGAGATCTGCATGCGCGGGCCGAAAGTCACGCGCGGCTATTGGAAAGACCCCGAGCGCACCGCCGCCGCCATGCACCCGGACGGATTCCTGCGCTCGGGCGATATGGGCTATCTGGATCAGGACGGCTTTCTGTTTCTGACCGACCGCAAGAAGGACATGATCATTTCCGGCGGCGAGAACATTGCATCTTCCGAACTGGAACGTGTAATATTCATGATGCCGCAGGTCGAAGACGTGGCGGTGATCGCAAAGCCGGATGACAAATGGGGCGAGGTGCCGATGGCGGTGATCGTCCTTCGCGCCGGGCGATCGTTGACACTGGAGGAGCTGATCGCCTTTTGCCGCAACCATCTGGGCGGGTTCAAATGCCCCAAGGACATGCGCCTGGTCGCGGCGCTGCCCCGAAACCCCTCCGGCAAGATCCTCAAGCGCGTGCTGCGCGATGACACCCTGAAAGACCTCTGACCCCCCCCCGGGAGAGCCTGTGCCGAACACGAAAGACATCCCCACCGCGCAGACGGGCGCCCGGTCGTTCAAACGTCTCCGCAAGAAAACCGGACTGACGCGAGGCGAAAAGGCACAACAGACCTGTCGCAACCTGATGGATGCGGCGGCGAAGATCGTCGGTGAACTGGGTTACGCCGCCACCTCGATCGCCAGGGTAACAGAGGCGGCGGGCGTTGCCCACGGCACGTTCTACAACTATTTCAGGGACCGGCAGGGGCTGTTCGATGTGCTTCTACCCTATGTCGGGCAGCAGATGACCGACCGGATCACGGCGGATCTGACCCATGCCGGCAACGGGATTGACCGCGAGATCGCCAGGTTCCGGGCCTATTGCGACTATCTCAGGGCAAATCCCGGCTTCTACCGCATCCTCTACGAGGCCGAGGTCTTTGCCCCCGTCGCCCACGAGGCCCATATCCGACGGCTGACCGATGGTTACTGCCGCGCTTTGAAACGTGCCATGGATGCCGGCGATCTGCGCCCGATGAGCGATGAGGAAATGGCCGTCATCGCGGCCGTTCTGCTCGGCGCGCGCGCCTATGTCGCGATGCAGCACAAGGACACCGGCGAAATCCCTGAATCGGCTGTTCAGGCCTATGCCGGCCTTGTGCAACATGGTCTGTTTCGTCCGCCCCCGTCGGGCCATGGGTGAATTTCGGGCGGACAGATCGACGACACCCGGGCCGCGGGCCGTCTGCCGCGACATGGCGAAACCTGCCCGAACCGCCGAACAAGGGGCGTGATCCACGAGAAATGACTTGTGAGTCACAACTCATGGGCCTTAGCCTGCCGCCAAAGGGAGGCCGAGATGGAATCATCCAAGGATCACTGGTACGAAACCCTGTCGCCCGGCATGGTGCTGTCGCTGCCCGATATAGATTGCAGCGCCGCGCGGATTGCCCGGCACTCGGAGTTGTTCAACGCCTATCACCCGGTCAACACCAGTTCCGACAACCGCTTTGGCCGCGCCATCGCGCACGGGCCGCATCCGGTGGCCCAGGCCATGGCCACGGTCGGGGATCTTGTGGGGGCCGGCCTGGTCGCGATGAGCCAGCTTGGCCCGTGGCGATTTCTGCGGCCGGCCTTCGTGGGCGACCGCCTGACCGCCGACGCCACCGTGATCGGCCGCACCGCCGCCGCGGGGGACAGCGGCACCATCGTGCTGGAAATCCGCATAATCGACCCGGACGGACGGGTCTCGCAGATCGGAGAGGCGCATCTGCTCGTCCGCCGCCGCCCGAATTCAGGGGAAACGCCATGATCTGGAGCCAGGAACACGACGAGTTGCGCCGCACCACCAATGCCGTGGTGGACACCCACGTGAACCCCTTCGTCGATCAATGGGAGGAAGAGGGGATCTTTCCCGCCCGGCAGGTGATGAAAGCCTTTGGCGATGCCGGGCTGCTGGGAATCGGCAAACCCCGGAAATGGGGTGGCATGGATCTGGATTTCTCGTTCGAGATCGCCTTTGCCGAGGAACTGGGCAACATCCGCACGATGGGCATCTGTTCGGCCATCGGCGTGCAGACCAACATGTGCACCCCCGCCCTTGCAAGACATGGCAGCGACCGGCTGAAGGCGGAATTTCTCGCCCCCACCATCGCTGGCGATCTGGTTGGCTGTATCGGTGTCAGCGAGGCGGGCGCCGGATCGGATGTCGCGCAACTCAAGACCTCGGCGCGCAAGGATGGCGGCGACTATATCATCAACGGCTCGAAGATGTGGATCACCAATGGCATTCAGGGAGACTGGATTTGCCTGCTGGTCAATACCGACAACGAGAATGGCCCGCATCGCAACAAATCGCTGATTGTCCTGCCGATGGACACCCCCGGTATCACCGTCGGCAAGAAGCTCGACAAGGTCGGCTACCGGTCCTCGGATACGGCGCTGCTGTTCTTCGACGATGTGCGGATTCCGCAGGCCAACCTGATCGGCCAAGAGGGCCAGGGGTTCCGCTACCAGATGGAACAGTTCCAGGAGGAGCGGCTGTTCGTCGTTGCCCGCTCATGGCGGTTCCTCGACATCGCGATGTCCGAGACCATCGACTATCTGCGCCAGCGCAAGGCCTTCGGCCGCCCGCTGCTGGACAACCAGTATATCTATTACAAGCTGGCCGAAATGCAGGCCCAGATCGAATCTGTCCGGGCGCTGCTCTACCGCGCGCTGGAGGCCTATCTCAACGGCGAGGACGTGACCAAACTTGCCTCGATGGCGAAATATCTGATCGGGCGGCTTTCCATGGAAATCCCGGTGGAGCTGACCCATTTCTGGGGCGGTCAGGGATTCATGAACGAGAACTTCATCACCCGCGTCTATCGCGAGGCCCGACAGGCCGCCGTCGGCGGCGGCGCGAACGAGGTGATGTTGCAGATCATCGCAAAGAAGATGGGAATCTTTCCGAAATCGTGACGACCGGCTGCGTCACGGAACCGGTAAATCCGATCATGGAAGGACAAGGAGAGGCAACGCCCCGCGAAAGTGGCGGTTCGCGTCCCGGATCAGGCGATTCGCATTCAGGGCGGCGCGGGGATCAAGAGTGAATAAAATGATTGACAAGTCATTTTTTAACCTTCAGCATTTTACGCAAGGCAGGATTGCCATGCGCGAACGGAATGAGGAGGAGACATGACCGGATCGCCCCAGACGCTGACCTATGAAACCAGGGGTCGGACCGGGATCATCACCTTCACGCGCCCCGATGTCCGCCACAGCCTGGACATCGCCATGCGCGAAGAGATCGCCGCCCTGCTGCCCGGCATCCGGGCCGATCGAAACCTGCGCGCGCTGATCGTGACCGGCAGCGGAGGGGCGTTCTGTTCCGGCGGCGATCTGAAATCGCTGAGCGAAGAGGAACGCCCCGTCGATGTGAACCGCGAGCGCATCGCCAAGCTGCACACATGGTTCACCGAATTGTCGAACCTGGAATTGCCGGTGATCGCGGCGGTCGATGGGCCGGCCTTTGGTGCCGGCTTCAACCTGGCGCTGGTGGCGGATTTCGTTCTGGCCACCCCCCGCGCCCGCTTCTGTGCGGTGTTCGGGCGGATCGGTCTGGTGCCCGATCTGGGCGGCTTCTTTCTGCTGCCGCGCATCGTCGGGCTGGCCCGCGCCAAGGAACTGGTGATGACCGCCCGCTCCATCTCGGCCGCCGAAGCGAAGGAGATGGGGATCGTTCTGGAAATCCACGAGCCTGATTCCCTGCTGGACGCGGCTCTGGCCTTTGCCCGGCGCTTCGATACCTCCTCGCGGCTGGCAGCCGGGATGGCGAAGGTGATCCTCAATCAGGCGATGCACACCGATCAGCGCGCGCTTGCGGATATGGAGGCGATGGCACAGACGCTGTGCCTTGCCTCCGATTACCACAAGGAGGCGGTTCAACGCTTTCTGGACAAGCAGCCCCTCGAATTCGACTGGGATCGGATGGCCGCAAGGGACGCGGCCGGATGACGCCAGGCAAACGGCATACGGCCCGCAACACCGGCGCCGCCGATGCCGTGGCGCGCGAATTGCCCGGCTCGGCCGCATGGGGCCTGCACGCAGTCCGCACCGCTCTCGCCCTGCTGGATGCCGGGGGGCCTCATGGCCGCGCGGAAGTTTGACGGCAAGTGGTGAACGGCCTCCGGCACCATGAGGTTGATAGAAGCAGCGTGACCGGGCCGGGGCTCGCCCCGCGCCAACGAGAGGACAGACATGACGATTGATGTCGCCGAATCGCCGCCCACAGTCTTCCAGGCAATTGCCCGCGTGATGACGACCCTCATCGCCATCGCCACAGTCGCCTTCTTCATCTATACCGCCTGGTATGGCAGCTATCCCGCGCTGATCCAGCGTTCGATCCTGTTGGGTTCGGCGATGTGCCTGGTCTTTCTTGGCCTGGCCCAGCGCACCCCGCCAGACAGTCTGCAAAACAAGGCTCTGTTGCTGGCACTCTATCTGGCCTCGCTGTGCAGCGTGGTGACGCTGGGCTTTATCGTGGTGAATTTCCACGCCATTGCCGAAAGTTCGGGCTTTTTTGGCCAAACCGAGGTGGTGCTGGCGACCATCATGTTGGCGACCGTCCTGTTCGCCACATGGCTCGCCTTTGGCCCGGCGCTGCCGATCATCGCCATCTGCTTCCTTCTCTACGCTCTGTTCGGAAGGGAAATGCCGGACATCCTGTCGCACCGGGGCCTGAAATGGAGCTCTCTGGCGGCCGGAAACTACCTTACCACCAAGGGCGTTCTGGGCGTGCCGCTGGGCGTCGTGGCCGACGTTGTGCTGTATTTTCTTCTTTTCTCGTCCTTTCTGGCGGCAACCGGGGCCTCGGATACATTCGTGCGCCTGTCGCAACTGATCGTGGGGCGGATGCGCGGCGGCCCGGCCAAGATCGCCGTGGTGGGCAGCGGGCTGCTGGGAAGCATCTCCGGCTCGGCGGTGGCCAATGTGGCGGCCAGCGGCACCTTCACCATTCCGATGATGAAGCGCGTCGGCTATACGCCGCAATTTGCCGGGGCCGTCGAGGCGGTCGCCTCATCGGGCAGCCAGTTGATGCCGCCGGTCATGGGGGCGGCCGTGTTCATCATGGCCGACATGCTTCAGGTCGGTTACGTCACGATCATCTTGGCGGCCTTGTTTCCCGCGCTGATCTATTACATGAACCTGCTTCTGATTGTGGACCTGGAGGCCGGCAAAAGGGGCCTGCGAGGGCTGGACAGCTTTGAAAAGGAGAAGGCCCGCGAGCTTGTGAAGGAGTCCGGGTATCTTCTGGCGCCGCTCGTGGTGCTGTTTGGTCTGGTCGTGTTGCAGTATTCGCCCCGCTATGCCGCGCTGATGTCGCTCGCACTTCTGCTGGGACTCAACCTGCTGCGGCCACATCGCCGGCTGTCCTTTCGTGCCATGGTGGATGCGCTGGTCGATGGGATGACCAGCGTCGCGCCCGTGGCCGTGGCCGTGGCGGTGGCCGGTATCGTCGTGGGTGTAGTCGAGACGACCGGACTGGGGCTGAACCTGACCACGATCATGACCCAGGTGGCCAGAAATTCGCTGCTGCTTCTGCTGATTCTGACGATGGTCAGTTCGATCGTGCTCGGGATGGGGCTGCCGACGGTGGCCTGCTATATCATCCTTGCCCTCATCATCGCGCCGGTGATGGTCCGGCTGGGTGTGCCGCCGCTGGCAGCGCATATGTTCGTGTTCTATTTCGGGACGCTGTCCGCGATCACTCCGCCCGTCGCGCTTGCCTCTTTCACCGCCGCCGGCATCGCCGGTGCCGCGCCACTGCAAACATCGGTCATGTCTCTGAAAATCGCGCTGCCGGCCTTCCTGATGCCGTACATATTCGTCTATCAGCCCGGCCTGCTGTTTCAGGGCGATGTTCTGGCGCTGTTGGTGCCGCTGTTGAACGCGACAATTGCGGTGGTCGGCCTTTCGGCCGCGACGGTCGGCTATTTCCGCGGACCGGTTGGCCTGTTCCGCCGTGCCATGTTTCTGATCGGGGCGCTGATGGCCTTTGCCCCCGATCATCTGACAGACCTGATGGGCGCATGTCTGATCGCCCTGTCCATCGCCATAGGCGAGTTCAAACGACAAAGATCCACTGTGAATCCGACAAGGACACACTGAACGACACTTTTCACGCACAGCATCAAAGGAGGATAAGATGACTGCGATATTGAACAAAGGTTGCCTGCGGGCGGGCCTGCTGGGGCTGGCGACAGCCTTCACGCTTGGCACAACAGCCCTGGCGCAAGACAGAACGGATCTGGGCTTTGCGACCTCGGCCAGCGGCGGGACGGGATATATGTATGCCGTCGCCGTGGCCACCGTGGTGAATGAGGATAGCACGGATCTGAAAATCACCCCCTTCCCCAGCGCGGGGGTTGTCGAAAACGACCGCCTGCTCCGCGGGGACGAAGCGCAACTGATCCTGCACACCGGAGGAGAGGCGTATGACTCCTTTCGCGGCCAAGGCCGTTACCCCTCGGCCGCGACCAATCTGAGGGCCATCCTTCCGATCTATGCCTCCTTGATACAGATCGTCGTGCCGGCCGACACGGAGGCCGCGACACTCTCGGATCTGAAAGGAAAACGCATTGGCCTGGGCGAACCAGGAGCCTCTGCCAACACCTATGTGCGGCAGGCGCTGGAAGCCGAGGGCGTGAAGGACGGCGATTATGACGCGCGGCCCAACAGCCTCACGGAACAGGTCGCCGGGATGCGCGATGGCAATCTCGACGTTCTGTCCACGGTGATGGGTGCCGGCGCGCCCGCGCTTCAGGATCTGGCCACCAGCCGCGATGTGCGCTGGATCTCTGTCCCGTCCGAAACGCTTCAGGCCGTGATGGCGATGAACCCTCCCGGCGCGGTGGTCCCGGTCACTATTCCTGCGGGCACCTACGCGGGGCAGGATGGCGATGTGCAGACCTTCGGTGTGCCGATCTGGATCATGGGACCGTCCGATCTGCCCGATGCCGCGGTGACGCAGATCCTCACCAAGTTCCTCGGGAATATGGACCGCGCGAGCGAGGTGCATCCGATCGTCAACAGCACGACGAAGGAATTCGTGGCCGGTGCGACCCCTCCGGTTCCGTGGCATGACGCCGCCGCCCCCGTGCTGAAGGAAATGGGCTATTCGCCTCTGCCCTACAAGGAATAACAGGTAGTGACCCTGCAGCGTTCCGGCCTTTCGCCGATCGGGCGGAAACGCTGCAGGTTGTTGATCTGTCGCAATTTCAAGTTCACAGCCGGGAAAAGAAAGTGCAGGCTTCTGTTGCCAGGTGCCTGCGAACCCCGCCTTGCCTTGCTAGAGACAAGGACTTCAGATTTCGGTTTGGTTACTGCTTACGCAGCAACGGCCACCGGAGCACGGTTGTCATTTGCAACTGTACGTTTCGGACCGATAACGGTGGTGCCTCACCGGGACAAAGCATAACCCCTTTACACGTTCGTCGATCCTGTTTCGACCCCATGGTCCCCAAATGAAGGATATCTGGTGGAGTCGCCGGGTACCGCCCCCGGGTCCGATCCGCTTATTACGAGCGCGTTTATGTCCATAGCCCCTGTTGCCAGAAGCACCGCCAATATAGGGGCTTTGCGCGCGCGTGCAAGGGTGGATACGCCTTTGGGATGCGCCCTTTGCCGTGCCCCGCCCTCCCGGTTGGCGGGCCGTCCCGGCAAATCGTCCGATTGACCCCGCAGCGCGCAGCGCATAGGAAACCGCGACACCAAAGGGATGGGCACGATGGATCACGCACCGGCCAGACCGCGCAGCTTTCAGGAGATCATCCTGCGGCTTCAGACCTATTGGGCCGCTCAGGGCTGCGCCATGTTGCAGCCCTACGACATGGAGGTCGGCGCAGGCACGTTCCACCCGGCGACGACCTTGCGCGCGCTCGGCACCCGGCCCTGGGCCGCGGCCTACGTGCAGCCCTCGCGGCGGCCGACCGACGGGCGCTATGGCGAGAACCCCAACCGCTTGCAGCATTATTACCAGTACCAGGTGCTCATCAAGCCCTCGCCGCCCGATTTGCAGGCGCTCTATCTCGGCAGCCTCGCAGCCATCGGCATCGATCTGGCGCTGCATGACGTGCGCTTTGTCGAGGATGACTGGGAAAGCCCGACGCTGGGTGCCTGGGGGCTGGGCTGGGAGGTCTGGTGCGACGGCATGGAAGTAAGCCAGTTCACCTATTTCCAGCAGGTCGGCGGGCATGACTGCCACCCGGTCTCGGGCGAGCTGACCTACGGGCTGGAGCGGCTGGCGATGTATGTGCTGGGCGCGGATCACGTCATGGAAATGCCGTTCAACGATCCCGATGCCCCCATTCCGCTGCGCTATGGCGACGTGTTCCGCCAGGCCGAGGAGGAATATTCGCGCTTCAACTTCGACGTGGCCAATACCGAGGTGCTGCTGGATCACTTCGAGGAGGCCGAGGCCGAATGCGCCGCCATCCTCGCCGCGCCCGCCGAGGATCCCAGGACCGGCAAACGCATCGTCATGGCCCACCCGGCCTATGACCAGTGCATCAAGGCCAGCCACATCTTCAACCTGCTCGACGCGCGCGGCGTCATCTCGGTGACGGAACGGCAGACCTATATCGGCCGGGTGCGCGCGCTGGCAAGGATGTGCGCCGACGCCTTTGTGCAGACCGAGGCCGGGGGTCTTGCGGACTGATGGGAAAGGTTCTCAGCATTGCCATTCTCGTCGCGGCGGTGATTGCCGGGGGGGCGATATATTATCTTCAGGTCTATCACTTCTATGACGAGGTGCGGCTGGCCTCGGATGGCGGCGCGGTGGAGATGAAAATCACCCTGGCCTCTGGCGATGTGATCGACCTGCCAGTGACCGATTTCCGCGCCATCGACGCCGACAGTTCTCCGATCCGTTTCCGCGCCTGCTTTACCGCCGATCTGCCGCAAGACGTGGGCCTTGTTCCCTATCCGGGGGCGGAGCCGCTCAACGCGCCGTCATGGTTCGACTGTTTCGACGCCAGGGCGCTCGGGGCCGCGCTCGGCGAGGGGCGCGCTCATGCCTATCTGGGCGAGGAGAACATCCACTACGGCATCGACCGTATCATCGCCATCATGCAGGACGGGCGCGGCTATGCCTGGCACCAGATCAACCGCTGCGGCGAGATCGTCTTCGACGGCCAGCCCGCGCCCGAGGATTGCCCCAAGCCCCCGCAAGGAAACTGATCCATGCCCGATCTGCTGATCGAACTCTTCTCCGAGGAAATCCCCGCCCGGATGCAGGCACGCGCCGCCGAGGATCTGCGCGCGCGCATGACCGACGCGCTGGTCGAGGCGGGACTGACCTATGCGGGGGCCGTGGCGTTTGCCACGCCCCGGCGGCTGGCGCTGACGGTGCAGGGGCTTTCGGCGGCCTCGCCCACCCTGCGCGAGGAACGCAAGGGCCCCCGCGTCGATGCGCCGGAAAAGGCGATCGAGGGTTTCTTGCGCGGCGCGGGCGTGAGCCGCGAGGATCTCGAAATCCGCAACGAGAAAAAGGGCCGGGTCTATGTCGCCACCGTCACCCGGCCCGGACGGCCTGCCGCCGAAATCGTGGCCGAGGAGCTGGAAAAGCTGATCCGCAGTTTCCCCTGGCCCAAGTCGATGCGGTGGGGGAGCGGCTCGCTTCGCTGGGTGCGCCCGCTGCATTCGATCCTGTGTATCCTCACCGATGAGGGTGGCGGCGCGCAGGTTGTGGAGATGGAGGTGGACGGTATCCGCGCGGGCAACCTGACGCGCGGGCACCGGTTCACGGCGCCCGATGCGTTTTCTGTTGTCTCCTTCGATGATTACACCGCGAAGCTCAAGCGCGCGCATGTCGTGCTCGATGCCGATGAACGGGCCGGGGCGATCTGGCACGACGCCACCAATCGGGCCTTTGCCGCAGGGTTTGAGGTGGTCGAGGATCGCGGGCTTCTGGCCGAGGTCGCGGGGCTGGTGGAATGGCCGGTGGTGCTGATGGGTGAGATCGGTGACGATTTCCTCGACCTGCCTGCGGAGGTGTTGCAGACCAGTATGCGCGAGCATCAAAAGTTCTTTTCGGTGAGGAACCCCGCCACCGGGCAGATCGAACGCTTTGTCACCGTGGCCAATATCGAGGCGGCGGACCATGGCGCGACCATCCTGGCGGGCAATCAGAAAGTGCTGGCCGCGCGGCTGTCGGACGCGAAATTCTTCTGGGAGAACGACCTGCGCACGGTGCGCGAAAAGGGCCTCGAAGGCATGGCCGAGGGGCTGCGCGACGTGACCTTCCACAACAAGCTGGGATCACAGGCCGACCGGGTGGAGCGCATCGCCGCACTCGCGCGCGAGATCGCGCCGCTGGTGGGCGCCAAGCCCGACCTGGCCGCCGAGGCCGCGCGCGTGTGCAAGGCCGATCTGCAATCCGAGATGGTCGGCGAATTCCCCGAATTGCAGGGGGTGATGGGACGCTATTATGCCCAGGCAGCGGGGCTTGCGCCAGAGATCGCGGCGGCCTGCGAAGAGCATTACAAACCCTTGGGGCCGGGCGACACCGTGCCCTCCGCGCCCGTCTCGGTCGCCGTCGCGCTCGCCGACAAGATCGACACGCTGGCGGGCTTCTGGGCAATTGACGAGAAACCCACCGGCTCGAAAGACCCCTACGCGCTGCGCCGCGCGGCCCTGGGGGTCATTCGGTTGGTGTTGGGGAATGGGTTGCGTGTGAATTTGACCGATTTGTTCGAGAGCCATTTCGCAACCCGAGACGCCGGAACCCTGGCACCATTTTTCGACGACGCTTATCTGGCCAAGATCATTGACCTCCTCGCCTTCCTCCACGACCGCCTCAAGGTCCATCTGCGCGACGAGGGCATCCGTCACGACGTGATCGACGCCTGCCTCAGCCTGGATGGTAGCGCGCCTGCGGGCGCGACGCCGGGCAATGACGACCTCACCCTGCTGGTTCACCGCGCCCGCGCGCTTGGCGATTTCCTGAAAACCGACGATGGCGAGAACCTTCTCCAAGGCTTCAAGCGGGCCAACAACATCCTGCGCCAGGCCGAGGAAAAGGACGGGGTGGAATATTCCTACGGCGCGGATGTGAAATTCGCCGAGACGGACGAGGAGCGCGCGCTCTTCGCCGCGCTCGACCGGGCGGAACCGCAGATCACGCAGGCGCTCGAGGCAGAGGATTTCGCCGCCGCCATGGCCGCCATGGCCGCCCTGCGCGCGCCCATCGACGCCTTCTTCGACGCGGTGCAGGTCAACGCGGACAATGCCGTGATCCGCCGCAACCGGCTCAACCTGTTGAACCGCATCCGCACCATCTGCCTGCAAGCCGCCGATCTCACGCAGGTGGCCGGCTAGGCCCCCTGCCCGCCTGCCCCCGCTCAGCGCAGCCGCAGCACCGGAGCAGGGCCGAGCGGCACCGGCCCGAGCCAGACGCGCCCGCTGCCGAACCCGAGCGGAATATCGAGCGTCTCGGGGTTGCCGGCCAGGCGCGCCATCATGCCAAGGCCCGATTCCACGCTTCCCACAAGGCTCTCGGGCAGCACGCCCGCCACCCGCATCAGCGTCACGATCTCGCGCCAGTTGCGCGCCTTGAGGGTGATCTCGCCCACGGGATAGCCCTGCGCGTCCACCTCCACCGTGCCCGCCGCCTGGAGATGCAGATCGCCCCAGCGGCCATCGGCCAGCGCGACCTTGATGCGCGTGGGCTGCGGGCGGGCGCGCTCGACCGCGCTGCGGTCCCAGGGTTTGTCGAATGTCACGGTCAGATCGGCGCGCGCGCCGCTGATCTGTCGCGGCAGGCGGTTTTCGGGATCGAGCCGCGCGCGCCAGGGCGCGGCAAGGGTCAGCCCCTCGGCCCGCAGGCCAAGGCGATACTCGGTCCCCTCCAGCCGCTCGGCGGCGAGGGTCAGCGCCGAGAGCGCAGTCGTCTCACCCGTTCGCGCCAGCGGCGTCACGCGCAGAAACTCGGCCGTCAGCGTCACCCGCCGGGGCGCGAGCGCGCTATCGGGCGCGAAGACCAGCGAAGCGCGCATGTCGCTGCTTTCGATCAGGAATTTCTCCTGCGGTGTGGCGATCAACTGACGCTCGGGCCAGACGGCGATGACATGATTGGGCCGGTAGCTGAGCGCGTTGATCTGAAAGCGCGGCGCCTCCCAGGCCAGCCCGGTGCGCGGATCGGCCAGCGCCAGATCGGTAAACACGGTATCGAACCGGTTGGGAAAGCCGTGCACGCCAAGCGTGCCGGTTTCCGCCACCCAGCCATCCGCCCGCCGCGCATCGAACCACCGGGAAAATTCCGCCTCGATCCCGCGACTGCCGACAAACCAGTAACCGCCCCAGAGCGAAGCGCCCAGAACGATGATGGCAAGCAATATGCGCATGGCAAAAGCCCCTTTCATGCCCGGTTCGGGTTGTGTTTATAAGGGCGGGGGCACGAGGAACAGGGGAAACGGCATGTGGGTGTTCGGCTATGGGTCGCTGGTGTGGAATCCAGGCTTTGACGCGGTGGAACGGGTGATCGCGCGGCTGCCGGACTATCGGCGCAGCTTCTGTATGCGCTCGATCCACCATCGCGGCACGCCCGATGACCCGGGGCTGGTGCTGGCGCTCGACCGGGTGCCGGGGGGCGCCTGCGAGGGGGTTGCGCTGCGCGCCGCGCCTGACCGCGCGGATGAGGTGCTGGCATACCTGCGCGAGCGCGAACTGATCTCCTCGGCCTATCTGGAGCAGCGGCTGGAGGTAGCGCTTGCCGATGGCCGCCGCGTCGAGGCAGTGACCTATGTGGTCGATGCCGGGCATGTGCAATATTGCGGCGGGCTCGATCTCGAGGATCAGGCGCGGATCATCTCCCGCGCCCGTGGCCGGCGGGGTCCCAATACCGAATATCTGTTCAACACCACCGCCCATCTGCAAGAGCTTGGCCTGCAAGACGCAGAGCTTGACTGGCTGATGCGCCGGGTGCGCCATCTGTGTGGATAGGTCTTGGCTTGTGTGCGTGGGCCGCGTAGGGTTGGCACGATAAAACACCGTGTCGGGAGCGTCCAGATGGACCAGCCGGGCCGCAGGGTCGAGCCGCAATTCTCATATCCCTACCGCCAGATCTTGCTCATGCTTGTCGTTCTGGGCCTGACCGGGCTGGGCGCGTTTGTTGCGCTTCCGCGCGTTCTGCCGGTGTTCGAGGCGAACCCGTGGCTCAACGGCTTCATCTTCTTTGTTTTTGTTCTGGGCGTGCTCGCAACCTTCTGGCAGGTCATTCAACTGATCGGCGCGGCGCGATGGATCGAGGGATTCGCCCGGGAGGTGCCCGGCCATGAACTGACCCGTCCGCCCGCCATGCTCGCGCCGCTTGCCACCATGCTGCGCGGACGCGGACGGCGGATGCAGATTGCCTCGACCTCGGCCCGCTCGATCCTCGATTCGGTGGCGCAGCGCATCGACGAGGCGCGCGAGATCACCCGCTATATCGTCAGCCTGCTGATTTTCCTCGGGCTTCTCGGCACGTTCTACGGTCTTGCCACGACGATCCCGGCGGTGGTGGACACGATCCGCAGCCTTGCGCCGCAGCCGGGAGAGGAGGGGGTGGATATCTTCAACCGGCTGATGACCGGGCTCGAGGCGCAGCTTGGCGGCATGGGCGTGGCCTTTGCCTCGTCGCTTCTGGGCTTGTCCGGCTCGCTGGTCGTGGGGCTGCTGGAGCTGTTCGCGGGCCATGGACAGAACCGGTTTTACCGCGAACTCGAGGAATGGATTTCCACCATCACCCGGCTCGGCTTTGCCGAGGGCGAGGGAGAGGGCAGCGGCGTGGCCCATGTCCTCGATCAGATGGGCGAACAGATGGGCGCGCAACTGGACGCGCTTCAGGCGATGTTCTCGCAGGCCGAGATGGGCCGCGCCGTGGTCGATGAAAAACTCGGCATCCTCGCCGATTCCATCGAGCGGCTGACCCACCGGATGAGCGAGCAGAACCCGGTTCAGGTGGCACTGATGCGGGTGGCCGAGGGGCAGGAGCGGCTCACCGAGGCGATCGAGGCACGCGAGACCTCCGAGGGGCTCGATGCCGAGAGCCGGATGCGCCTGCGCTCGATCGACGTGCAGATGCTGCGCATTCTCGAGGAAATCAGCGCCGGACGGCAGGAGACGATGACCGAATTGCGCACCGATCTCGCCGCGCTCACCCGCCTTCTGGGGCAGATGCGCACGGGCACGCCGCGCCCGGTGCGCCCGCTCGCGCCACGCGGCGGGGAGGGCTGAGATGGCGCTCTCGCGGCGCACGGGGGCACGGCTTCAGAGTGCGATCTGGCCGGGTTTCGTCGATGCGATGACCGGGCTTTTGCTGGTGCTTATGTTCGTGCTCACCATCTTCATGGTCGTGCAATTCGTACTGCGCGAAGAAATCACCGGGCAGGCCTCGCGCCTCGACACGCTCTCGGCGGAGGTGGCGGCGCTGTCGCGCGCTCTTGGGCTGGCCGAGGATCGCAACGCAAGCCTTCAGGACCGGGTCGGCGCGCTGACCGCCACGTTGGGGGATGCGCGCGCGCGCGCCGATCAACAGGCGGCGCTGATCGCGCAGCTACGCGCGCAAGAGGCAGAACAGGCCTCCGCGCTCGATGCCGCGCAGGGCCGTATCGCCAGCTTTGAGGAGCAGGTGGCAAGCCTTCTGGCCGAGCGCGACCGCGCGCTTGGGCAAGTGGCCGATCTCGAGGGCGCGCGCGCGGAGTTGCTCGACGAACGGGCCGCGCTCAACCTCGCGCTGGCCGGGCTGCGCGAGGAGGTGGACGCACAGGCCGAGGCCGCGCGTCTGGCGGCAGCGCGCCGCGAGGCGCTCGAGGCGCTGGTGGCCGATCTGCGCGCGCGCGAGGCCGAGGCGGGCGCGGCACAGGCGGCACTGGAAGAGCGGCTGAGCGAGGAAGAGGCCGCGCGGATCGCCGAGGCGGCAGCGGCGGAGGCGCTGCGCGCGCGGCTTGAAGGGGCGCAGACGGAACTGACCGCGATGACATTGGCGCTCGAGGAAGAGCGCCGCCGCGCCGAGGAGACGCTGACGCTTCTGGCCGCCGCCGAGACCGCGCAGGAGGATCTCGACAGCCAGTTGACGCAGGCACAGTCACGCGCCGAGGAGCGCGCGGCGCTTCTGTCCGAAGCGCGGCGGCGGCTGGAGACGCAAGCAGCAGCGACAGAGGCCGCGCAGCGCGAGCAGGCGTTGCTCAATTCCCAGCTCGCTGCGCTGCGCACCCAGCTTTCGGAATTGCGAGCGTTGCTCGGTGATGCGCGCGCGCGCGAGGCCGAGGCGGAAGTACAGTTGCAATCGCTCGGCAACGAGCTCAACACCGCGCTGGCGCGCGTGGCCGCCGAAGAACGCCGCCGCCGGCAGGCCGAGGAAGAGCGCGCGGCACTCTTGCAGGCCGAGGCCGAACGGCTGGCGGCGGAAAAGGCGGATCTGGAGAAATACCGCTCGGATTTCTTCGGGCGGATGCGCGAGATCCTGGGTCAGCAAGAAGGCGTCCGCATCGTCGGCGACCGATTCGTGTTTTCCTCCGAGGTGCTTTTTGCCCCCGGCTCGGCGGATCTATCGGAGGCGGGTGCCGGCGAGATTGCGCATGTCGCGGGTATCCTGCGCGACGTCATCGACGAGATACCAGAGGGCATGGATTGGGTGTTGCAGGTGGACGGCCATACCGACGATGTGCCACTGATGCCCGGCGCCCGGTTTGCCGATAACTGGGAGCTGAGCCAGGCGCGCGCGCTGTCGGTGGTGCGCTATCTGGTCGATTTTCTCGGATTTCCGCCTGACCGCCTCTCCGCCAATGGCTATGGCGAGTTCCAGCCCGTCAATCCCGACGGCACCCCCGAGGCGCGCGCCCAGAACCGGCGGATCGAGTTGAAGCTCACGACACGGTAAGTGTTCGCCGCTTCACCCGGTTTCACAAGCATCCGAAACTTGGCGGTGGCTGCATGGGCCACCGCCAGCAAGGAAGCATAACGCGCCGCCCTCACTCTGCGGTGAGCAGCGGCGGCTTCTTGCGGCTCGCCAGACGGCGCTTGGCCAAACCCTCGATGTCGAGCGCGATGCGACCGTCGCGCAGGCCCACCTTGACCACCCCGCCCTTGGCGAGCTTGCCGAAGAGCAGTTCCTCGGCCAGCGGTTTCTTGATGTTCTCCTGGATGACGCGGGCCAGCGGGCGCGCGCCCATGCGGTCATCATAGCCCTTCTCGGCCAGCCACTGCGCGGCCTCCTCGCTCAACTCGATGGTCACATCGCGATCAAGCAACTGTGCCTCAAGCTGGAGCACGAATTTCTCGACCACCTTGATGATGACCTCGCGCGGAAGCGCCCCGAAGGAAATCACCGCATCGAGCCGGTTGCGGAATTCGGGCGTGAAGGTGCGCTCGATGGCGGCGGTATCCTCGCCCTCGCGCCGGTCGCGGCCAAAGCCGATGGCCGCCTTCGCCTGCTCCGCGGCACCCGCGTTCGAGGTCATGATGAGCACGACATTGCGGAAATCCACCTTGCGGCCGTTATGGTCGGTGAGCGTGCCGTGATCCATCACCTGAAGCAGGATGTTGAACACGTCCGGGTGCGCCTTTTCGATCTCGTCGAGCAGGAGCACGCAGTGCGGGTGCTGATCGACCCCGTCGGTCAACAGCCCCCCCTGATCGAAGCCGACATAGCCCGGCGGCGCGCCAATCAGACGCGAGACCGCGTGTTTCTCCATGTATTCCGACATGTCGAAGCGCAGCAGCTCCACGCCGAGGGTATCGGCAAGCTGCCGGGCCACCTCGGTCTTGCCCACGCCGGTGGGGCCGGCGAAGAGGTAGTTGCCGATCGGTTTTTCCGGCTCTCGCAGGCCCGCGCGCGCGAGCTTGATCGCCGAGGACAGCGCCTCGATGGCGGCATCCTGCCCGAACACCACCCGCTTGAGCGCGTTTTCCAGATCGCGCAGCACCTCGGCATCGTTCCTGGAGACGTTCTTGGGCGGGATGCGCGCGATCTTGGCGACCACATCCTCGATCTCCTTGACGCCGATGGACTTGCGCCGCTTGGAGGCGGCGACGAGATGCTGCGCCGCGCCCGCCTCGTCGATCACGTCGATGGCCTTGTCCGGCAGCTTGCGATCGTTGATGTAGCGCGCCGAGAGGTCCACCGCCGTGCGGATCGCGTCATTGGTATATTTGACCGAATGATGCTCTTCGAAATAGGGCCTGAGGCCGAACAGGATCTTGATCGCGTCCTCGACCGTGGGTTCGCTCACGTCTATCTTCTGGAAGCGGCGGGCAAGCGCGCGGTCCTTCTCGAAATGCTGGCGGAACTCCTTGTAGGTGGTGGAGCCCATGCAGCGCAGCTTGCCGCCCTGGAGCGCGGGCTTGAGCAGGTTGGAGGCATCCATCGCCCCGCCCGAGGTCGCGCCCGCACCGATCACGGTGTGGATCTCGTCGATGAAGAGCACCGCGTCGGGATGTTTCTCGAGCTCGGTGACGACGGCCTTGAGCCGTTCCTCGAAATCGCCGCGAT
>DIUD01000030.1:31935-36074 GCA_002428225.1 Roseovarius sp. UBA6167
TCTTGCCCACGCCCGGATCGCCCACGAGAATCGGGTTGTTCTTGCGCCGCCGGCAGAGCACCTGGATGCAGCGCTCGACCTCCGAGTCGCGGCCGATGAGCGGGTCGATATCGCCGCGCCGGGCCTTCTCGTTGAGGTCAACGCAGTATTTGGCCAGCGCCGAATCGCCTGCCTCCACGGCGTCGCTCTCGATCTTGGCGCCGGTGCCCTCACCCTCCATCTCGGCCGCGCCGGTAACGGGCCGGGATTCGCCGTAGGCCGGGTTCTTGGCGACGCCATGGGCGATGAAGTTCACCGCGTCATAGCGCGTCATGTCCTGTTCCTGGAGGAAATAGGCGGCGTTCGATTCGCGTTCGGCAAAGATCGCCACCAGCACGTTCGCACCCGTCACCTCGGTGCGCCCCGAGCTCTGGACATGGATCGCGGCGCGCTGGATCACCCGCTGGAAGGCCGCCGTCGGCACCGCCTCGGAGCCGTCGATATCGGTGACGAGATTGGCGAGATCCTCGTCGATGAATTCCACCAGACTGGTGCGCAATTCTTCGGTGTCCACGCTGCACGCCTTCATCACGCGCGCGGCGTCGGGCTCGTCCACCAGCGCCAGCAGGAGGTGCTCGAGCGTTGCAAATTCGTGCCGCCGCACATTGGCCAGCGCGAGCGCCGCATGGATTGCCTGTTCGAGTGTCGTCGAGAATGAAGGCACGGTCGTGCTCCTTCTTGTCTTGGCCGTCGGGCGCTTGCCCGGCCACCATTGCCTCATAGTATTAAATCTTGGTCGATGGCGGCCCGGCTTCAAGGTTTATTTTGCAAATCCGCCTCACATTTCAGCAGGCTTTCCGGCCTGTGTCGTAACATTGCATCAGAACCGGTCCTTTCTGCCACGGATTTCGGCGAAAACATCCGCGTCCGTCGCCCCCTCCATACCAAGCCGCGCGCGGATCGAAGGATCATGGGCGCGCAGAAAAGGGTTGGTGGCCAACTCCTCCTCCAGCCGTGAGGGAACGGTAGGGCGATTTTCGGCGCGCGCCACCTCTATCTCGCGCAGGCGCGTGGCAAGGCGCGGATTGTCGGGGTCGATGGTGACGGCAAAGCGGGCATTGGCGGCGGTGTATTCGTGGCCCGAGCAAACCTGCGTCTCGGGCGGCAGCGCGGCGAGCCTGGCAAGGCTTGCGTGCATCTGTGCCATGCTACCCTCGAACACCCGCCCACAGCCTAGCGCCATCAGGCTGTCGCCGGTGAAGGCCACACCGCTTTGCGGGAAATGAAACGCGATATGACCCAGCGTATGGCCGGGCACCTCGATGACATGGCCGGTCTCGCGGCCCACCTGCACGGTGTCGCCCCCGGCCACGGCCTGATCGAGCGGCGGCAGGCGGTGCGCATCCGCGGCCGCGCCGATCACGCGGGCCGGCGCCTTGGCGAGAAGCTCGCCGAGCCCCTGCACATGGTCGGCATGGTGGTGGGTCAACAGCACATCCGACAGCGTCCAGCCCCGCGCGTGCAGCGCGGCAAGGATGGGTTCGGCCTCGGGCACATCCACCGCCGCCGTCGCGCCGGTCGCCGGATCATGCGCGAGAAAGGCGTAATTGTCTGCAAGGCAGGGAATGGTAACGATCTGCAATGCCATGCTCTGTTCCCCCGTATCGTTTCTGGTGCTAGCCTCAGAGTGACGCATCAGGGGCGGCACTTCAATGCATCTCGACGTGCAGGACTTGCGAAATTTCTACTACCGCACCCCGCTGGGCCGTGCGGTCCAGAAGGCGCTGCGCGCGCAGCTCGCCGCGTTCTGGCCCGAAGCGCAGGGGCAGACGGTGGCGGGGTTCGGCTTTGCGGTGCCCTTTCTGCGGCCTTACCTCGCGGATGCGCGCCGGGTGGTGGGGCTGATGCCCGCGCCGCAGGGCGTGATCGGCTGGCCGCAGGGGATGCCCAATGTCGCCGTGCTGTGCGAAGAGACGCTCTGGCCGCTGGAAACGGGCCATGTGGACAAGCTTCTGGTGGTGCACGGGCTGGAGACATCCGACCGCCCCGGCGACCTGCTGGAGGAATGCTGGCGCGTGCTGGGCCCCGGTGGATCGGCGCTTTTCGTGGTGCCCAATCGCGCCGGGCTCTGGTCGCGCACGGACCGCACGCCGTTCGGCTTCGGGCGGCCCTACAGCCAGACACAACTGGAAAGCCAGTTGAGATCGCACAACTTCCTGCCCGAGAGGCACGCCACTGCGCTGTATCAGCCGCCCTCGGAGCGCCCGTTCTGGCGGCGCACAGCCGGCATGTGGGAGCGCATGGGCGCGCGGTTTTCCATGATCGCGGCGGGTGGTGTGCTGATGGTGGAGGCCACCAAGCGTGTGCAGACATCGAGCGGGCCGGGCTTGCGCGAAACGGTCAGACGGCCGCTTGGCGCGCTGGTCCCGCAACCCAAGGCCAAGCCGGTAGGCGCCCGTCTCGGCCCGCCGTGAGCGAAACGGGCAAGGCGGCAAGGTGGTTCGGAAAGCCGCCGCTCAGAACGCCTCGGGGCGCGCCTCGCGCGCCATGTGGTCGAGCACGGCATTGACGAATTTCGGCTCGCGCCCCTCGGGATAGAACGCCTTGGCCACATCGACGAATTCCATAATCACCACCTTGGGCGGCGTTTGCGTCTGCGTCATCTCGGCGCCGGCGGCGCGAAAGAGCGCACGCAACACCGGGTCGATCCGCGCAATGGGCCATTTCGCCACCAGCGCCCGGTCGGTCATCTGGTCGATCCTCGCCTGCCAGTTCACCGCCGCGTCGAGCAGATCCCCGAAGAGCCGCGCATCGCCCTCGGCCATCTCCACCCCCTCCTCGACCTCCTCGCCAAAGCGGAAATCGAGGAACTCGCGTCGCACCGACTCGACGGTCTGGCCCGATTGCTCCATCTGATAGAGCGCCTGCACGGCATAGAGCCGCGCCGCGGATCTGAGGGAATGCCGGTTCCGGGGGGCGGGCGCGTCGCTCATGCGGTAGGGGTATCCTTGGCCTTGCCCGCGATGCGATACTCCCCGGAGGCGGGGACGAACCCCACCCCCTTGCGCGGGCCGCCCCATTTACGGGCGAGCGCCAGCAGATGCAAGGCCGCCGCCGCCGCCCCCGCGCCCTTGTTCATGCGCGCGGGATCGGCGCGCACCTCGGCCTGGGCACGGGTCTCGACGGTCAGGATGCCATTGCCGATGCACACCCCCTGAAGCCCCAGAAGCGTGAGCCCGCGCGAACTGTCGTTGCACACCGTCTCGTAATGGGTGGTCTCGCCCCGGATCACGCAGCCAAGCGCCACATAGCCGTCAAAGTTGGCCATCCGCTCGGCGATGCCGATGGCGGTGGGGATTTCCAGCGCGCCCGGCACCTCGGCGATCTCATGGGTGGCGCCCGCGGCCTCGATCTCGGCCACCGCGCCTGCGATCAGGTTGTCGGCGATGTCGCGGTAGAACGGTGCTACCACGATCAGCAGCTTGACCGGCGCGTCGAACTCTGCGCGCGGCAGGGTGTATTCATGTTCCGCCATCTCACACCTCCCTGAGCGGCCGGCTGCCCACGATGCTCAGCCCATAGGCATCCAGCCCCAGATAGCGCGTGCCGGGGCTGTCGGTGAGCAGGATCAGCTCGTGGATGCCGAGAACCGCCATGATCTGCGCGCCAAGCCCGGTATGCTTGACGATGCGCGGGCCGCCTTCGTCGTCCATCTCGCCGGCAATCTTGGGCCGGGGCTGACGGAACAGGAACACCGCGCCGCGCCCCTCGCGCGCGATGATCTCCATGGCGCGCGGCAGCTTGCCCGCCGGGCCGTGGGCGGGCTGCGCGCCGATTCCCAGCACATCCTCCAGCGCGTCGAGCGCGTGAGCCCGCGTCAGCACCGGCGCGCCGTCGGTGATGTCGCCCTTGATCAGCACGACATGTTCGGTCCCGGTAATCTGGTCGGCGAAAATCCGCATCTCCCACTCGCCGCCATGGCACGATGTGACCTGCGCGCGACCCGTCTCGATCACCAGGTTGTCGTGCTTGTGGCGATAGGCGATGAGATCCGAGATCGTGCCGATCTTCAGCCCGTGCCGCCCGGCAAAGCCGATCAGGTCTGGCAGGCGGGCCATGGAGCCATCCTCGTTCATGATCTCGCAGATCACGCCGGCGGG
>DIUD01000030.1:36079-36208 GCA_002428225.1 Roseovarius sp. UBA6167
CAGCGGAAAGACATGGCCCGGCGTGGCAAGCGACGCCATGGTGTTCTGTTCGTTGATCGCCGTGGCGATGGTGCGCGCCCGGTCATGGGCGGAAATGCCGGTGCTCACCCCCTCGCGCGCCTCGATCGA
>DIUD01000082.1 GCA_002428225.1 Roseovarius sp. UBA6167
CGTTGCCGACCTTCTGCATCGCATCGGCGATGAAACGGCCGATTTCGGCCTCGCCATTGGCAGAGATGGTGCCAACCTGCGCCACTTCATCGGAATTCTCGACGGTGCGGGCGGCGGACTTGATGTGCTCGACGACCCTAGCGGTGGCCAGGTCGATGCCCCGCTTGAGATCCATCGGGTTCATGCCGGCGGTGACGGCCTTGAGGCCCTCTTTTACGATCGCCTGCGCCAGAACGGTCGCGGTGGTGGTGCCGTCGCCAGCCTCGTCATTGGTGCGCGAGGCGACTTCTTTCACCATCTGCGCGCCCATGTTCTCGAACTTGTCTTCCAGTTCGATTTCCTTGGCGACAGTCACACCGTCCTTGGTGATGCGCGGCGAGCCAAAGCTCCTGTCGAGCACCACGTTGCGGCCCTTNNGGCCGAGCGTCACCTTGACGGCATCGGCCAGCACGTTTACGCCGCGCAGCATACGCGAGCGGGCATCGTTGTCGAAACGGACGTCTTTAGCAGCCATGTTCGGACTCTCCTGATATCTTGTCTAGTCTTGCGAATGGGGAAACGACCGGACGGCTCAGGCCGCCTTGGCCGCCGCCTTGTCCTCGATGATCCCGAGGATGTCGCTTTCCTTCATGATCAGCAGCTCTTCGCCATCGACCGTGACCTCGGTGCCCGACCATTTGCCGAACAGGATCGTGTCACCGGCCGCGACGGCCATGGGAATGAGCTCGCCGTTGTCCTTGCGCGCGCCTTCGCCCACGGCAACCACCAGGCCCTGGCTGGGCTTTTCCTTGGCGGTATCGGGGATGATCAGGCCACCCTTGGTTTTTTCTTCGCTCTCAACGCGACGGACGAGCACGCGGTCATGCAGCGGTTTGAATGCCATCTTCGAGGCTCCTTGGCTCAAAGTTTCTGTTTTCATGGTCCCTTGGGGACCATTAGCACTCCCCATAGTCGAGTGCTAATGGTGGGCAGATAAGGAGAACCAGGACCTCTGTCAACACCCCATTTCCGTAAAAATCGGACCACCTCTCCCGCGCCCCGTCATCCTCTGGCCCGATCAGCGGATCTTGCGAAACCGGGAACCCTCGGATCACGTCCAAGGGTGACGCGCGCGCCCAGATTGCCGCAGCGCAGCATTGGTGGGTGACAATGCCCCGCGCGCATCCTATAAGGCGCCAAAATCGCCTCCATCAGACAGGACAGACCCATGACTACACTCGTTTTCGGCCACAAATCCCCCGACACCGATTCCACCGGATCGCCAATCCTCTGGGCCTGGTATCTCAACGAGGTCAAGGGCCAGAGCGCCGAGGCGGTGCTTCTGGGCGAGCCCAACACAGAGGCCGCATTTCTGCTGCGCAAATGGAACCTGCCCAAGCCGCGCATCATTTCGGATATCGGGGACGGCCAGGCTTGCATCGTGGTCGATACCAACAACCCCGCCGAGTTGCCCGCCAATATCAACGGCGCGGACGTGCAGGCAATCATCGACCATCACAAGCTGGTCGGCGGGCTGGAAACCAAAGGCCCCATCGACATCACCATTCGCCCGCTGGCCTGCACCGCCACCCTCATGCTCGACCTGATGGGCGCGGATGCCGCGAAGATGCCCGACTGGGCCAAGGCCACGGCGCTGACCTGCATCCTCTCGGACACGCTCGAATTCCGCTCGCCCACCACCACCGCGCATGACCGCGCCGTGGCCGAGCGTCTGGCCGCCGATCTGGGCATTTCCATCCCCGATTACGCCGCCGAGATGTTCGCCGCCAAGTCCGACGTCTCGGCCTTTTCCGATGCCGAGTTGCTGCGCATGGATTCCAAGGAATACGAGGTCGGCGGCAAGAAGTTCCGGGTGAGCGTTCTGGAAACCACCGCCCCCGCCACCCTTCTCGACCGCAAGGCCAGCCTGATGGAAAGCATGGCAGAGGTCGCCGCCGAGGACGGGGTCGATCAGGTGCTGTTGTTCGTCATCGACATCCTCAACGAGGAGGCGACGCTTCTGGTTCCGAACGACCTGGTCAGGACCATCGCCGAAAAGAGCTTTGGCGCGACCATCACGGGCGATACCGTGGTGCTGCCCGGCATCATGAGCCGCAAGAAACAGATCATACCCGCGCTCGCGCTCTGAGCCGGGCAGAGCGGGCGCACATGACAAGGCCCGCGGGGGGAGATACCTTCCGCGGGCCTTTGGCAATTCCGGCGGGGATGCTCAGCCGCGCCCGGCTTCGATGACATCCTCGACCGTGCGCAGCCCCGTGCGCGGCGCCTGCACCAGCACGGCCATGTTGCCCGGCTTGTGCTCGTTGCGCAGCATCTTGGTATGCGCCTTGGGGATATCCGCCCAGGCAAAGACCTCGGACATGCAGGGATCGAGGCGGCGCTCCACCATCAGCTTGTTGGCGGCCGATGCCTGTTTGAGATGGGCGAAATGGCTGCCCTGAAGGCGCTTCTGGTGCATCCACATGTAGCGCACATCGAAGGTGCAGTTGAACCCGGAGGTGCCCGCGCAGATCACCACCATGCCGCCCTTCTTGCAGACCAGCGCCGAGACGGGGAATGTCGCCTCGCCGGGATGCTCGAACACCATGTCCACGCTCACGCCCTTGCCGGTGATGTCCCAGATCGCCTTGCCGAATTTACGCGCCTCTTTCAGCCAATCGTTATATTCCGGCGTGTTCACCTTCGGCAACTGCCCCCAGCAGTTGAAATCCTTGCGGTTGATGACGCCCCTGGCGCCCTGGTCGAGCACGAATTGCCGCTTGCTCTCGTCCGAGATCACGCCGACCGCATTGGCGCCGGCGGCATTGACAAGCTGGACCGCGAACGAGCCAAGCCCGCCCGAGGCGCCCCAGACCAGCACGTTCTGCCCCGGCTTGAGATCATGCGGCGCGTGGCCGAACAGCATCCGGTAGGCGGTCGCCAGCGTCAGCGTGTAGCAGGCGCTCTCCTCCCAGGTCAGATGTTTGGGGCGCGGCATGAGCTGCTGTGCCTGCACACGGGTGAACTGCGCAAAAGAGCCGTCTGGCGTCTCGTAACCCCAGATGCGCTGCGAGGGCGAGAACATCGGATCGCCGCCGTTGCACTCCTCGTCGTCGCCGTCATCCTGGTTGCAGTGGATCACCACCTCGTCGCCGACCTTCCAGCGCCGGACCTTCTCGCCGACCTTCCAGACGATCCCCGAGGCATCGGAACCCGCGATGTGATAGGGTGCCCCGTGGCCGTCAAACGGGCTGACCGGCTCTCCCAGACCGGCCCAGACGCCGTTGTAGTTGACGCCCGCCGCCATCACCAGCACCAGCACCTCGTGACTGTCGATCTCCCAGGTATCGACCACCTCCTGCTGGAAAGAGACCTCCGGCTCGCCATGGCGTTCCCGCCGGATCGCCCAGGCATACATCCGTTTCGGCACATGGCCGAGGGGCGGCATTTCACCGATTTCATAGAGATCCTTTTCAGGCGCGTCGTAGGGCGCGATGCCGGTATTTGTGTCCAAGGCCATGCTCCATCTCCTGTTCGCAATGCCGCGATGCAGAATCGCGGCAGTCTGGCCCGGGGATACCGGCACTTCGGTAATATTGCAATATGTTTGATGCCTTGTTTTGTAATTTTATGACCCCGCAGTTGCAGAAAAATCAGCCGTCCCCCGCCGCATCCGCAAAAAGATGGGCGATGGACCTTGCGTAATAGGTCACCATGGCCTCTCGCCCCGCGACAATGCGAATCTGCCCCCCGCGCTCCTCCACCAGGCCGCGCCCGCACATGAGCTGCAGCCCGCGCCGCGCCGCATTGCCCGGATCGTCGCGCGGCAGGTGGATATGCGCCTCGGGCAACGCCGCGATCGTTGCCGCGACGCGCGCCTCCAGCGCCGCGCGGTCGAGCGCGCCGCCGGCCTCGGTGAGCGCCCGCGCCACCAGCGGCACCGGCAGCACCGGCACCACCTCGCCGATCCGCGCCATGAGCACACGCGCCAGACCGCGCACCTCGCTCACGGGTTCGCGGCGCCGAAACTCCCGCAGCGAGAGCGGCGCGCCGAAACTCACCGCCGCATAGCCGTGGCGGTGATAGCGCCCCCGCAGCCACAGCCAGGCCTGCCCCAGAACAAAGCCCGCGATCACCGAGATGCGCGCCGGAAAGCGCCGTCCGCCCGATTGCCCCGCCGCCACCAGAAGCCGGTCCTCGAACACCCGGTCATAATTCAGCGCGACCGGCACAAAGACCACATCGCGCCCGTCGGGGCTGCGCTCCTCGACGATATACTTGATCAGCCCCAGTTTGAGCGGCTGCAAGCCCCCGTCAAGGCTGAGGCCCCCCTCGGGAAATATCGCCTGCGTGACGCCGGCATCGGTGGCCATGCCGACATACCGCGCCAGCACCCGGCTATAGAGCGCCCCGTCCGCGCGGCGGCGGATGAAATAGGCCCCCATCGCCCGGATCATCCGCGATAGCGGCCAGATCTGCGCCCATTCCCCCACGGCGTAAGACAAAGCCGAACGCTCGGCGGCCAGCCAGGTTACCAGCACATAATCCATGTTCGAGCGGTGGTTCATCACGAACACCACCGTCGCTTCGGGGTCGATCCCGCGAAACGCCGCCTCGTCGAAATGCCCCAGCCGGACATGATAGAGCGACCGGCTCAACGCCTTCGCCAGACGAATTGCGAAACCGAAATAGAGGCTCGCGCTGAAGCTGGGGACAATCTCTCGCGCGTGGCGGCGGGCGCGCTCGAAGGCGACGCTTTCGGGGATGCCCTCGGCGCGGGCGTGTTCGGTCACCGCGCGCAACACCTCCGGGTCGTAGATCAGCCGCTGGATCATGTCATGGCGCCGCGCCAGCTTGAACGGCTGGATCGGGCGCTCGAGCCGCTCGTTGATCCGCGCCACCGCCCGCTCCAGCCTGCGGCGAAAGAACCAGCGCACCGAGGGAAACAGGAAATGCGAGGCAAAGGTGACGGCGGCAAACCCCACCAGCACGATCAAGGCCCAGAGAGGCATTTCCACGACACGTCCCATGCGCGCCAATCAAGCAGGGTTCGGGCGCGGGGTAAATGCGGATTCCGGAAGGCCGGGAGGCGCAGGAAAGACCGAGGCAAAGGATTAGGGCCTGTTGACGTTCAGCGTA
>DIUD01000003.1 GCA_002428225.1 Roseovarius sp. UBA6167
TGTCGAGCACCGCCTCGGCGCCGTTGCCGCGCTGCCGAGGTGCTTGTTTCGTCTGTCCGTCGCAACATCCTATGCCCTGCTCGCTCCGGGTGTTGCACTTGAAAATTGAGCCTGACGTTTACCAGCAGCGACTGGATCGATGAACTCACGGAGGCCAAGGCGACGATATCGATGGATGGCAAGGGCCGCTGGATCGACAATCGCATGATCGAGCGGTTGTGGCGGTCGCTGAAATACGAATGCGTCTACCTGCGCGCCTTCGAGGCCGGGTCACAGGCCCGGGAAGGTATTGGGAAATGGCTGGCCTGTTACAACGCCGAGCGGCCCCACTCGACCCATGGCATCTTGACCCCTGACGAGGTCCATGCCAGCAAAACCGAACCCATGAGAATGGCAGCCTGACAGGAAACACTGATCCACCTTAACCGGGCTGCATTCTGGTCGAAAAAGCAGGACCACCTCTGTCAGCAAGGTGACGAAAGGCCGGCGCTTTGTCGTCCTGCCCTTCCTCTACGACGACACGGCGGCATCCATAAGGGAAGAGATTGCCCGCTTTATCGGCGAGGCTGGTTCCAACGACCGCGCCGATACCAAAACCGCTCCGAAAGAAGCAGGCTGAAGCGTTCTGCCATAAACCTGGATCACGGACTTGTGGCGGAACGCCCTCAACATCGAGCCGTCATTCGACCCTTTCGCACAAGGAGGCCGGACCGGTGCCCGACACCACTGCCATCAAAAGGTCTCTCATGCCCGGTGGACACCTCTATCCCTTCTTGCCAAAGACCGGCGCGCGTCCGGCCATGTTGGCGGAGATCTGTTCCATCAGGTCGGGCTTGCCGACAAGGGCCGCCTGTTCGCGGCTTTCGGCCATCAATATCTCGGCCTCCCCTGCCCCGCTTTCAGCGACAGCCATCAGGCGCTTGGCGGCGCGGATCGCCGAGGGGCTGCGGGCGGCGATCTCTGCGGCCAGGGCGCGCGCGGCGGCGCGCGGGTCCTCGGCCAGCTCGGTGACAAGGCCCCAGGCGGCGGCCTGCGCGGCGGGGATGGGGCCGGCGGTATAGGTCAGGCGACGGATCACGTCCGAACGGGTGAGGCGCGGCAGGAGCGCCATGCCGCCCATATCGGGGATGAGGCCCCATTTCATCTCCATGATGGCCAGCTGCGCATCGGGCGCCGCGATGCGGATATCGGCCCCGAGCGCAAGCTGGAACCCCGCACCATAGACCGCGCCATGCAGCGCCGCGATCACCGGCACGGGCAGGCGGTGCCAGACCATCGCCACCTCCTGAAAGAGATTGGTCGTGCCGTGGGTGCGCGCCACGATCAGCGCCTCGGGGTCGCCCCGCGCGAGGGCCGCGAAACTCATCACGTCTAGACCCGCGCAGAAGGAATGGCCTTCACCGGAGAGGACGACGGCGCGGACGTCTGCCCCCATCAGCGCGTGGCCCGCCGCGACGATCGCCTCGGCCATCTCGGGATCGACGGCGTTGCGCTTGTCGGGCCGGGTGAGGGTGACATGGGCGATGTGGTCGCGGGTTTCGGTGGTGACGCGGGGCATGGGCGGGTCCTCCTTTGGTGCGATAAAACACCGCCGCCGCCCCGCCGGCCAGAGAAAAAGACCTCTGCATAACGTGCGCCATCGCCGATATTCCCCGCCCGGCGGCAGCGCCGGGCAGCGCCGGCCTGCCCCCCGGCAGGCGCTGCCCTCGTCTCGAAGTCTCATCGGTGTCATGCAGAGGTCTTAGAAAAGTGGCGGCGGCCCCTTGCCGCACGGCTCCGCCACCCGAAATCTCCGATCCCATGACATATCCGCGATGCACGCCGCTTGACCGGAGTCCGACCGCCGCCATGCCCTTTGTGGGCGCCGGGAAACAGCAGCGCGCGCGGCGCATGGTTGCGCCTGCCCCTTGACGGTGGCGCGCAAGCCTGAACAAGTAGTCACCGACTGGCCCCGAGGCCCCGGCCCCCTTGACCGAAGGACAGGCGCAGATGCTGCTCTTGATCGACAATTACGACAGTTTTACCTACAATCTCGTGCATTATCTCGGCGAGTTGGGGGCCGAGACGCGCGTCGTGCGCAACGATGCGCTCGATGTGCAGGCGGCACTGGCGCTGCGGCCTGCCGGGATCGTGCTTTCGCCCGGGCCCTGCGACCCCGATCGGGCGGGCATCTGCCTGCCTCTGACGCTGGCCGCCGCCGAGGCGGAAATCCCGCTTCTGGGTGTGTGTTTGGGGCATCAGGCCATCGGGCAGGCGTTTGGCGGGCGCGTGGTGCGCCATTGCGAGATCGTGCATGGCAAGTTGGGCGTGATCCACCACGGCGGAAAAAGCGTGTTCGAGGGGCTGCCCTCACCGTTCGAGGCAACGCGCTATCATTCCCTCGTGGTCGAGCGCGAGAGCCTGCCCGACTGCCTCGAGATCACCGCCGCGCTGGCCGATGGCACCATCATGGGATTGCGCCACCGCGCGCATGAAATCCACGGCGTGCAGTTTCACCCCGAATCGATCGCCTCGCAGCATGGTCATGCGCTTTTGCGGAATTTCCTGACCCGCATGAAGGTGCCGGCATGAGCGACATCCGCGCCCTTATCGGTGCCGCCGCCGACCGCGCGCTGACCCGGCCCGAGGCCGAATCGGCGTTCGAGATCCTCTTTGCCGGAGAGGCGACACCCGCGCAAACGGGCGGCTTTCTGATGGCGCTCAGAACGCGCGGCGAGACGGTGGACGAATACGCCGCCGCCGCCACCGTGATGCGCGCCAGATGCCACAAGGTGCGCGCGCCCGAGGGCGCCATCG
This sequence comes from Roseovarius sp. UBA6167, assembly GCA_002428225.1. Taxonomy (GTDB): domain Bacteria; phylum Pseudomonadota; class Alphaproteobacteria; order Rhodobacterales; family Rhodobacteraceae; genus Roseovarius. Next base: position 2,797 of record DIUD01000003.1, read on the forward strand.
ACATCGTCGGCACCGGCGGCGACGGCAAGGGCACGCTCAACATCTCGACCGCGACGGCGCTGGTGGTGGCGGGCGCGGGCGTGGTGGTGGCCAAGCATGGCAACCGCAACCTGTCATCCAAATCCGGCGCGGCGGATGCGCTCTCGGCGCTTGGGGTCAAGGTGATGCTGGGGGCCGAGGCGGTGGAAAAGGTGCTGGCCGAGGTTGGCATCGCCTTCATGATGGCGCCGATGCATCACCCGGCCATGGCCCATGTCGGCCCGGTGCGGGCAGAACTTGGCACGCGCACGATCTTCAACATTCTCGGGCCGCTGACCAACCCGGCCGGCGTCAGGCGGCAGCTCACCGGCGCGTTCTCGCGCAGCCTGATCCGCCCCATGGCCGAGACGCTGGGGCAGTTGGGATCGGAACGCGCCTGGCTTGTGCATGGCTCTGACGGCACCGACGAGATGACGATCACGGGCCTCACATGGCTTGCCGCGCTGGAAGAAGATGGCTCGATCCGCGAGGCAGAGCTGCACCCCGAGGATTTCGGCCTGCCGGTGCATCCGTTCGAGGCCATTCTCGGCGGCACGCCCAACGAGAATGCCGCCGCCCTCTCGGCGCTGCTCGACGGCGCGCCGGGGGCCTACCGCGACGCGGTGCTCATGAATGCCGCTGCCGCACTCACCGTGGCGGGGCGCGTGGACGATCTGCGCGACGGCGTGGCCATGGCCGCCGAAAGCATCGACAACGGGGCCGCACGCGCGCGTCTCGCCGCCCTCGCCAAAGCCACATCGGAGATCACATGACCATTCTGGACCAGATCAAGACCTACAAGCTCGAGGAAATCGCGGCCGCCAGGGCCGAGCACCCGCTCGACGAGATCGAGGCGCAGGCGCGCGAGGCCCCGGCCGTGCGCCCCTTTGCCGAGGCGCTGCTGCAGGCGTCGAAAGCCGGCTATGGCCTCATCGCCGAAATCAAGAAGGCGAGCCCGTCGAAGGGCCTGATCCGGGCCGATTTCGACCCGGCGGCGCTGGCACAGGCCTATGCCGAGGGCGGGGCCGCGTGCCTTTCGGTGCTGACCGACGGGCCGAGCTTTCAGGGTGCGCCCGATCACCTCAAGGCGGCGCGCGCGGCCTGCGAGTTGCCGGTGCTGCGCAAGGATTTCATGTATGACCCCTACCAGGTCGCCGAGGCGCGCGCCTGGGGCGCCGACTGTATCCTCATCATCATGGCAAGCGTCTCGGACGCGCAGGCCGCCGAGCTCGAGGCGGCGGCGACCGGGTGGGGGATGGATGTGCTCATCGAGGTGCACAACCGCGCCGAGCTCGACCGCGCCAGCGCGCTCAAGTCGATGATGATCGGCATCAACAACCGCGACCTCAATACCTTCGAGACCTCGCTCGACGTGACCCGCAGCCTGTCGAAATTCGTTCCCCCCGAGCGCATGATCGTAAGCGAGAGCGGGCTTTCCACCCCCGACGATCTGGCCGAGATGGCGCGCTACGGCGCGCGCGCCTTCCTGGTCGGCGAGACGCTGATGCGGGCCGATGATGTGGCCGCCGCCACCCGCGCGCTGCTGGCCAATCCGCTGACGGCCGGGGGGTTCTGAATGGCCGGGCTAAGCCATTTCGACGCAGGCGGCCATGCCCATATGGTCGATGTCTCCGGCAAGCCCGTGACCGACCGCATGGCCGTGGCCGAGGGCCATGTGCGCATGGCGCGCGCCACCCATGACACCATCGCCGGGGGCCGCGCGAAAAAGGGCGACGTGCTCTCGGTCGCGCGGCTGGCGGGGATCATGGCGGCCAAGAAGACCGCCGATCTGATCCCGCTGTGCCATCCCCTGCCGGTGACCAGGGTGGCGGTGGACCTGGCGCTCGATCCCGACCTGCCCGGTGTGCGCATCGCGGCCACGGTCAAGACCTCGGGGCAGACAGGCGTGGAGATGGAGGCGCTGACGGCGGTCTCGGTGGCCGCCCTCACCGTCTATGACATGGCCAAGGCGGTGGACAAGGCGATGGAGATCGGCGGCATCCGCCTCATCGTGAAGGATGGCGGCAGGTCCGGGCGGTATGAAGCGACATGATTTCGGTTGACGAGGCGCTCACTGCGCTTTTCGCGCTCGTCGCGCCGACCGGGGTGGAGGAGGTGCCGCTCGCGGCGGCGGCGGGCCGGGTGCTTGCGCGCGATGTGGCGGCCGGGCGCGATCAGCCGCCATTCGATGCCTCTGCCATGGATGGCTATGCGATTGCCGATGCGCCCGTGCCCGGCACGGTGCTCTCGGTCATTGGCGAGGCGGCGGCGGGGCGCGGGTTCGGGGGCCGTGTCCAGCCGGGCGAGGCGGTGCGCATCTTTACCGGCGCGCCGGTGCCCGAGGGCGCGGCCCGCGTGGTCATGCAAGAGGATGTGACGCGCGCGGGCGACCGCATCACGCTTGGCGAAAATATCGGCTCTGGCGACAATATCCGCCCCATGGGCGGCGATTTTCGCAAAGGCGAGACGATCGCCGCCCCGCGCCGCCTGCGGCCCGCCGATCTGGCGCTGTTGGCGTCGATGAACATCGCCCGCGTGCCGGTGCATCGCCGCCCCGAGGTCGCGCTCATCGCCACCGGCGACGAGCTGGTGATCCCCGGAGAGACCCCCGGCCCCGATCAGATCCTGGCCTCCAACGGCTTTGGCCTCAAGGCGCTGCTGGAAAGCCACGGTGCGGTGGCGCGCCTGCTGCCGATTGCCCGCGACACGCGCGCCTCGCTCGCGGCGGTGCTGAAACTGGCCGAGGGCAATGACCTGATCGTGACCATCGGCGGCGCCTCGGTGGGCGATCACGATCTGGTCGCGCGGCTGGGGCCGGAACTGGGGCTGGAGCGCGCCTTCTACAAGGTTGCGATGCGCCCCGGCAAGCCGCTGATGGCCGGCCGGATGGGGGCGGCGGCGATGGTGGGGCTGCCGGGAAACCCGGTCTCGGCGATGGTCTGCGGGCAGGTGTTCCTCGCGCCGATGCTGCGCAAGATGCAGGGCCTGAGCGCCGAGCGCGCGCCGCGCCATGCGGCGCGCCTTGCGGCCCCCCTGCCCGCCAACGGTCCGCGCGAGCATTACATGCGCGCGCGCCTCGACCCCGAGGGAATCACGGCTGAGAACCAGCAGGACAGCTCGCTTCTGGGCATCCTCGCCAATGCCGACGCGCTTCTGGTGCGCCCGCCGCACGATCGGGCGCGGACGACCGGCGAGACGGTCGCCTATATCCCGCTCTGAGCCAGCGCCGATCCTGCCCTGACGCCGGCGCGCGCGCGGCGCGCGCCGATGCAAACCCGCAACATGGCGCAAAACCGTTTGACACGACGGTGAGAACATATGTAGAACCAAAGGGTGCTGGCAAAGGGTGTGACCATGCTGACCAAGAAGCAACTCGACCTTCTGGAATTCATCCACAAGCGCGTTCAGCGCGACGGTGTGCCGCCCAGTTTCGACGAGATGCGCGAGGCGCTTGACCTGCGTTCGAAATCCGGCATCCACCGGCTCATCACGGCGCTCGAGGAGCGGGGCTTTATCCGCCGCCTGGCGCATCGCGCGCGCGCGCTCGAAATCGTCAGGCTGCCCGAGGCGCTTGGCGGCGCGGCCACCGGGTTTGCCCCGCGCGTGATCGAGGGCGACCGCCCGACCGCGCAGCAGCCGGCCAATGCCCGCCCGGTCGAGGCGGCGGCGGCGGTGACGCTGCCGGTCATGGGGCGCATCGCCGCCGGGGTCCCGATCGAGGCGATTGCCCACGCCAGCCACACCGTCACCGTGCCCGGTGACATGATCGCGGGTCGCGGGTCGCATTACGCGCTCGAGGTCAAGGGCGATTCGATGATCGGGGCCGGAATCAACGACGGCGATGTGGTCATCATCCGCGAAACCGCCGTGGCCGATAACGGCGATATCGTCGTGGCGCTGATCGAGGATCAGGAGGCAACGCTCAAGCGCTTCTTCCGGCGCGGCAATGCCATCGCGCTCGAAGCGGCGAATCCGGCCTATGAAACCCGCGTCCTGCCCGAGGATATGGTGCGCGTGCAGGGCCGCCTTGTGGGCCTCATCCGCAGCTATTGAGACGACCAGAGGCGTCGGCCGGTGATGTCGGCGGCGCTTTGCAGATGCAGGGCGCCTGCCTTTTCAACGAGGGCGAGCGCGCCCGAGCGGCGCAGCGTCTCTGGTGTGATCACCTGACAGGCGCCTGCGGGCGGACGCTCCGGATCGGCGGTGTAGATCATGAAATCGGCCCCGCCGCAGTCACGCGGTTCGCGCGCCGCCGCCTTGCCCGCAACCAGCACCACCCCCAGGGGATCGAGCAGGGCGTCGTGCCAGCGGGCATGGGCCTGTGCCTGGTTCTCGGCATCGCCATCGTTCTCAAGCCAGTTCCCGGCCACGAATCCGCCGCCGCGCGGCTTGTTGAGCGCGCGCCCGTTTTCGGTCATCACCCCCACCAGCGCGCCCGTGTCGGACACAAGCACGCGCGGGCGCTCGGGCCCGGACTCGGACCAGAGCCAGACAGAGGCCAGCACCGGGACAAGGCCGACAAAGCGCCCGCGCCCCTGCCAGAGAATGACCACCAGCGCACCAAGCGCCATCAGCGGCAGGACCAGAGGCCCCGGCGCCACCACCGCGATGCGCGCGCCCTCCAGCCCCGCCACCCAGCCCGAGACCCCGAGAATCCACGCCAGGCCCTGCCCCATGACCCAAAGCGGCAGCCAGTCGAGGCCAAGCGGCATCAGCAGCCCCGCGACCACGGCCGCGGGCATGACCAGCACCCCCATGAGCGGCACGCTCAGGAGATTGGCCATGAGTCCGTATTGCGCCACCTGGTTGAAATGCGCCGCCGCCACCGGCGCCGTCGCCGCCCCCGCCACCGCCGAGGAGATCACCACCGCCAGCACCGGCCGCAGCCAGCGCGGGCCGAGCGGCACGGCGCCATCCCGCAACCCGCCGAACACCGCGACCAGCGCCACGGTCGCGGCAAAGGACATCTGGAAACCGGGACCGAGCAGCGCCTCGGGGCGCAGGCAGAGCACGATCACTGCGGCCACCGCCACCGCCCGCAGGCTGAGCGCGCGCCGGTCGAGCATCACCGCCACCAGCATCACCGAGACCATGACAAAGGCGCGCTCGGTCGCCACGTTTCCCCCTGAAAGCGCAAGATAGCCCGCGCCTGCAAGGATCGCCACGCCGGCGGCGATCTTCTTGACCGGCCAACGCAGCGCAAGGCGCGGGATCGCCGCAAGCGCAAGCCGCGTGGCGGCAAAGACGAACCCCGCCAGAAGGCCCATATGCAGCCCCGAGATCGCCAGCAGATGCGCGAGGTTCGAGACGCGCATCGCCGCCAGCGTGTCTTGCGACAGGCCCGACCGGTCGCCCGTCATGATCGCCGCGGCAAAGGCCCCCGCCTGCCCCGGCAGCCGCGCGCGCACATGATCGGCAAGCGCCATGCGCGCCGCGAAAACGCGCTGCCCGCCGTCCGGCCCTGTCACCGCGAGCAACGGCACGCGGGCATAGCCGACCGCCCCCACCCCCTGAAACCAGACATGGCGGCGAAAGTCGAAGCCGCCCGGCTCGACCGGTCCCGAAGGCGGCGCAAGATGCGCCGTGGTCATCACCCGCAGGCCCGGCACCGGCACCGTCCCGCCCGTGTCATGGAGCGAGACGCGCACGCGACGCGGCACGCGGTCCGGGTCCACCCGGGCCAGCACCACCCTGTCAAGGGTAAGGCGCAGCGCGTCCGAGGCCGAGCGGTCGATGCCTACGATCCGCCCCTCCACCGGCCCGTAATAGCGCCAGCCGAGCACCGGCCCCGCCACCCGATGCGCCCGCGCCCCGGCGATGGCGACGCCGATGAGCAGCACGGCGACGGCCACGCCCAGGGGTCCGGACCATTCCCGCCCGCGCCAGACCGCCAGCGCCAGAAGCGCCGCGCCAAGCCCCCCGGAGACCACCAGCGCGGCCAGTGGCGGCTCCTGCGGCAGGGCGAAATAGCTGCCGATTCCGCAGGCAAGGAGCACCGGCACCCATGGAAACAGCGCGCCCCTCTGCGCGAGCCAGACAGCCACAATCCCCTCTGCGGTGCGCCGCACTTGTCACCCTCCCGGCGGACCGATAGACAGGCGTCATTCTCACCCGATGATCCTTACCAAAAGGTTAAGCCCGCCCATGTCGCAACAGGTCGTGACCCGCTTTGCCCCCTCGCCCACCGGATATCTTCATATCGGGGGCGCGCGCACGGCGCTGTTCAACTGGCTTTATGCGCGCGGGCGGGGCGGCAAGTTCCTGCTGCGAATCGAGGATACCGACCGCGCCCGCTCTACGCCCGCGGCGACACAGGCGATTCTCGACGGGCTTGCCTGGCTGGGGCTTGACCATGACGGCGAGGCGATGAGCCAGTTCGCCCGCGCCCCCCGTCACGCCGAGGTCGCGCATCAGCTTCTGGCCGCGGGCCATGCCTATAAATGCTTCGCGACACAAGACGAGATCGAGACATTCCGCGAGGCGGCCCGCGCCGAGGCCCGATCGACCCTCTACCGCAGCCCCTGGCGCGATGCCGACCCCGCCAGCCATCCCGACGCGCCCTTCGTCATCCGCATCAGGGCCCCGCGCGAGGGGACCACGGTGATCCGCGACGTGGTGCAGGGCGATGTGACCATCCGCAACGACCAGCTCGACGACATGGTGCTTTTGCGCAGCGACGGCACGCCGGTCTATATGCTGGCGGTGGCGGTGGACGATCACGACATGGGCGTGACCCATGTGATCCGGGGCGATGACCACCTCAACAATGCCGCGCGCCAGATGATGATCTATCAGGCAATGGGTTGGCCCTTGCCGGTCTATGCCCATATTCCGCTCATCCACGGGCCGGACGGCAAGAAACTGTCCAAGCGCCACGGTGCGCTTGGCGTCGGAGAATATCGCAAGATGGGCTACCCTGCGGCGGGGATGCGCAACTATCTTGCGCGACTTGGCTGGAGCCATGGCGATGACGAGTTCTTCACCGACGAACAGGCGCGGGAGTGGTTCGACATCACCGGCATCGGCAAGGCCCCGGCGCGTCTTGATTTCAAGAAGCTGGAGAATCTCTGCGGGCGGCATATCGCGGCGATGGAAGATGCCGCGCTGCTGTGCGAGATGCAGGATTTCCTGCGCGTCACCGGCCGGGCGCTCCTGCCCGACGACAAGCTGCGTTTGCTGGAGCAGGCGATGTATTGTCTCAAGGATCGTGCCAAGACCTATCCGGAACTGCTTGACAAGGCGGCATTTATCCTCACCGATCGGCCCGTGGTGGCGGACGGGGCGGCGGCGGCGCTTCTCGATGATGACTCTCGCCGCATACTGGGAGAATTGACGCCGCAGTTGCATGGTGCTACGTGGACGCGGTCCGGGCTTGAGGAAATGTTAACGCATTTCGCCGAAGACCGTGGAACAAAGTTCGGCAAGTTTGCCGGCCCTCTGCGGGCCGCGCTCGCGGGCCGTACCGCGACACCGAGCGTGTTCGACATGATGCTGGTCCTCGGGCGGGACGAAACCATCGCCCGGCTGACCGATGCCACCCGCGTCAGGGCGTGATTTCTGGCGGGGCTTGACACTTACCAGTCCGAAGGCGCGCCCGGGCGCCTGCGGTCGCCGCTAGGGAGGACCCCTGATGTCTGACGCGAAAAGAGCCGCCAAGCTGGAAATCGACGGCAAGATCTATGAGTTGCCGATCCTCTCGCCAACCATCGGGCCGGACGTGATCGACATCCGCAAGCTCTACGGCACGGGGCACGTCTTCACCTACGATCCGGGCTTTACCTCTACGGCCAGTTGCGACAGCACCATCACCTTCATCGACGGCGAAGAGGGCATATTGCTGCATCGCGGCTATCCGATCGACCAACTGGCCGAGAAATCGCATTTCCTCGAAGTCTGCTACCTGCTGCTCTATGGCGAATTGCCCGCGCCTGCCGAGCTTGAGGATTTCGAAGCCCGCGTGACCAACCACACCATGCTGCACGAGCAGATGCAGTATTTCTTCCGCGGCTTCCGCCGCGATGCGCATCCGATGGCGATCATGGTCGGCGTGGTTGGCGCGATGTCGGCCTTCTACCATGACAGCACCGATGTGCGCGACGAGTGGCAGCGCGAGGTCGCCTCGATCCGCATGATCGCCAAGATGCCGACCATCGCCGCCTGGGCCTACAAGTATTCCGTCGGCCAGCCCTTTGTCTATCCGCGCAACGACATCGATTATGCGTCGAACTTCCTGCGCATGTGCTTTGCCGTGCCGGCCGAGGATTACCAGGTCAACCCGATCCTGAGCCGCGCCATGGACCGGATCTTTACCCTCCACGCCGATCATGAGCAGAACGCTTCGACCTCGACAGTGCGGCTGGCCTCCTCTTCGGGCGCGAACCCGTTTGCCTGCATCGCTGCCGGCATTGCCTGTCTGTGGGGTCCCGCGCATGGCGGGGCCAATCAGGCCTGCCTCGAAATGCTGCGCGAGATCGGCACGCCCGAGCGCATTCCCGAATTCATCGCCCGCGCCAAGGACAAGGACGACCCGTTCCGCCTGATGGGGTTCGGCCACCGCGTTTACAAGAATTTCGATCCGCGCGCCAAGGTGATGAAGCAGTCCGCCGACGAGGTTCTGGAACTGCTGGGGATCGAGAACAACCCGACGCTTCAGGTCGCCAAGGAGCTTGAGGCCCAGGCGCTGGCCGATCCCTATTTCACCGACAAGAAGCTCTTTCCGAACGTGGATTTCTACTCGGGCATCATCCTCGAGGCCATGGGCTTCCCGACCTCGATGTTCACGCCGATCTTCGCGGTCAGCCGCACGGTGGGGTGGATCTCGCAATGGAAAGAGATGATCGCCGATCCGCAGATGAAGATCGGCCGCCCGCGCCAGCTCTACCGCGGTGCGACGCCGCGCGATTACGTCGATATCGAGAAACGCTGAACCTACCGACCCGGCAGGAGACCCGGCCTCGCGCCGGGTCTCTTGTGGCGCGTGTGCCTGCCGGAACCAAAAGGCCGCTCACAATGCGGCGTGTCGCCGCCCCTTGTCAGGATACCCATACAACACATTGATTTTACGTAGTTTACCTGACGTCCCGTATCGAATGATGACATGGATGCCCACGTGATCCCGTTCCCGTCGGCCTCCGAGGCCCTTGCGCGCGCCGCGCCCATGCGGCAGAAGCGGCACGCAACCGATCCGGAGGTCACCCATGCCCGCGCACAAGACCGTTCAGGACTATATCCGCACCATCGTCGATTTCCCCCATGAGGGGATCCTGTTCCGCGATGTCACCACGCTTTTCGCCGATCCGCGCGGCTTTCGCATGGCCATCGACCAGATGCTGCACCCCTGGGCGGGCCAGCCCATCGACAAGGTGGCAGGGCTGGAGGCGCGCGGCTTCATCCTCGGCGGCGCGATCGCGCATCAGTTGTCGGTGGGGTTTGTCCCCATCCGCAAAAAGGGCAAGCTGCCCGGCGCGGTGATCTCGGAGGACTATCAGCTCGAATACGGCGCGGCGGTGGTCGAGATCCACGACGACGCCATCGCCGCCGGCGAACGTGTGCTGCTGGTCGATGACCTCCTGGCCACGGGCGGCACGGCGGCGGCAGGCATCCGCCTGATCGAGCGGCTGGGCGGCGAGATCCGGGGCTGCGCCTTCATCGTCGATCTGCCCGACCTGGGCGGGCACGAAAGGCTGACCGGGATGGGCATGGACGTGCATACGCTTTGCGCCTTCGCGGGGGCATGAGCCGCGGCGGCACCGCGCGCTTGGGCGCTCTTCAGGGCAAACCGTGATCGCGTTTGCCCGCGTGGCGATTGAACCGCTCGACAAACCGCGCGCGCGCATCGGGCAAGGGCCGGCTCCCGAGTTGCGCCGCCAGGTGATGGCGCAGGAAATGCCCCGTCACCTCCAGCCCTTGCGAGATTTCCGCCCCTGACGCGGGTTCCTGATCGAGCAGACAGCGCGGCAGCGGCAGCAGCCTGTCAGCCCACTCGCCCGCCCCCGCCCGCGAGACGGCGCGCCCGGTCCTGGGCGATATGTAGCTGAGATCATTGGCCCTTTCCCCCATCACCGCACAACCGCGCAGGTCGAGACCAAAGCCGGTCTCCTCCAGAAGACCAAGCTCCCAGCGAAGATAGGCCAGCGGCCAGATCGCGCGCTGATCTAGAAGGTCAAGCAATATCATGCTCTTGCGGTAAAGAACCGGATGCGCCTCGCGCTCGGGCAGCGCAAACAGCAACAGCGCGCAGACCGCATTCAGCCCCGCGAGCGCCAGCCGCTCGCCCATGGTCCAGGCCCGCGATCTGACCGGCTCGACCCGGAAGATGCCCAGATGATCCTCAAGCCGCGCGCGCCATTCCAGGTCGAGCTGCGCGCCGGGTTGCAGCACCGGCGCCATGCGGCGCGACGCGCCCCCCCTCACAAGCCCCGCGTGCCGCCCGCGGCCCTCGGTAAAGACCTCGAGGATGGCGGCACCTTCGCCGTGACGCCGCACACCCAGAAGAATACCCTGATCGCGCCACTCCATCTCAGCCCGCCATGCCGTCGGCGTCCAGCATATGCCGCCCGGCGCGGTCCTCCACCTCGATCACCCAGAGGTCGGGATCGTAACGCCGCTGCCGGGCAATCGCCGCATCCGCCTCCGGCTCATCTCCCTCGACGAGCACGAGCCAGCGCCGCTCCGCGCTCATCAGATCGATCGAGCGATGATAGACCGTCGCTTTCCCGTCGAGCGTGTTGAGCTTGACCAGCACCGCGCCCGCATCGTCGTCGCCATGGGCCACGACAAAGCTGGGTATCCCCGCCAGCCGCAGCCGCGCGAGATAGGCATCGACCCAGAACCGCGCGGTCAGCCGTGGTGCCATCCCCGTCCCTTCATCTTGCCCGAAATATCCCCGCCGGAGGCACCCGTCCGCGCCATCACGCCGATCCGTCGCGGAAATCGAGCCCCATCTCGTCATAGCGCGCGGCCTCGTCCATCCAGTTCTCCCGGACCTTCACCTGGAGGAAAAGATGCACCGGCCGGCCAAGAAATTCCGCGATCTCGGCGCGCGCGGCCTGGCTCACGGCCTTGATCGTCTCGCCCTTGTGGCCCAGCACGATGCCCTTGTGACCGTCGCGCAGCACATAAATGATCTGGTCGATCCGCGCCGAGCCGTCCTTGCGGTCCTGCCAGCTTTCGGTCTCGACGGTAAGCTGGTAGGGCAGTTCCTGGTGCAGCCGCAGCGTGAGCTTTTCGCGCGTCATCTCGGCGGCGATCATGCGCATCGGCAGATCGGCGATCTGGTCCTCGGGGTAAAGCCACGGCCCCTCGGGCAGCGCGTCGGCCAGCCAGCGGCGAAGGTCTTCCACCCCGTGCCCGCGCTCGGCGGAAATCAGGAAGGTGCGCTCGAAGGCCAGCCGCTCGTTCATCGCCCTGGTCAGCGCCAGCAACGCCGGCGCCTCCACCCGGTCGATCTTGTTGATGGCCAGCACGATGCGCCGCCCCTGCGGAAATTCGGCCAGCCCGTCAAGGATGCGCCCCACCCCCTCGGTCAGCCCGCGATGCGCCTCGATCAGCAGCACCACGATATCGGCATCCGCCGCCCCCCCCCAGGCCGCCGCCACCATCGCGCGGTCAAGCCTTCGGCGCGGCTGGAACAGGCCCGGCGTATCGACAAAGATCAACTGGCTCTGCCCTTCCATCGCCACGCCGCGGATGCGCGCGCGGGTGGTCTGCACCTTGTGGGTGACGATCGACACCTTGGCCCCCACCATCCGGTTCAGGAGCGTGGACTTGCCCGCATTGGGCTCTCCGATCAGGGCGATGAAACCCGCGCGTGTGGTCATGTCCGGCCCTCCAGCCTGTCGAGAAGCGCCCGCGCCGCCGCCTGCTCTGCCTGCCGCTTCGAGCCGGCGGTGGCCTCGGCGCTCTCGCCGGTGGCGAGCCGCGCCACGATGGTAAAGACCGGCGCGTGATCGGGGCCGGAACGCGCCACCTCGATGTAATCGGGCGGGGCAAGGCCGCGCGCCTGCGCCCATTCCTGAAGCGCGGTCTTGGCGTCGCGGGCATCGGCCTCGACGGCGGCGATGCGCGCGCCCCAGAGCCGCAGCACCACCGCGCGCGCGGCCGCAAACCCGCCGTCAAGATAGACGGCGGCGATCACCGCCTCCATCGCATCGCCCAGAAGCGCCAGCTTGCGCCGCCCGCCCGAGAGCATCTCCGAGCGCCCCAGCTTGAGCACTTCGCCCAGATCAAGCTCGCGCGCCACCTCGGCGCAGGTTTCCTTGCGCACAAGCGCGTTGAAGCGCGGCGCAAGCTGGCCCTCGGCGGCGGCGCAGTCCTGATCGAGCAGCGCCTCGGCCATGACGAGGCCCAGCACCCGGTCGCCCAGAAACTCCAGCCGCTGATTGTCGCCGCGCGAAGGCGAGGACATCGAGGAATGGGTGAGCGCCTCGACCAGAAGCGCGGGCCGCGCGAAGTCATGCCCGAGCCGGGCCGCGAAGGCGCGCATCTCGGCCGAGAGCCTCACTCCAGCCTCTTGAAGAACCGGTCCCCCCGCCACGTCCAGAAGGCGAGCATCGAGCTGCCGGCCGAGGAAAAGATCACCCGGTTCGCGCGCCCGATGAGGTTCTCGTACGGCACGAAGCCCACCCCCCCCACCGCCTGCGGAAAGCGCGAATCGGTGGAATTGTCGCGGTTGTCACCCATGAAGAAATAATGCCCCGCCGGCACGGTAAAGATGCCGGTATTGTCCGCGCGCTGGTTGCCGATATCAAGCGTGCTGTAAGAGCGCCCCTCGGGCAGCGTCTCGCGCCAGCGGAACTTTATGCAATCCGCGCCCAGGCCCACGACGCCATTGGCGCAGCGCGGGCGCGTGCGCATCGGGCCCTGGGGCGCGAATTCCTCGACGAACTGGCCCGCGGGCACACGCTCGACCGGCTGATCGTTGATATGCAGCACGCCGTTGCGCATCTGCACCCGGTCACCTGGCAGGCCGATGACGCGCTTGATGAAATCGGTGCCATCGACCGGATGGCGAAACACGACGATGTCGCCGCGCTCCGGCTCGGAGCCGAGAATCCGCGTGTTGTCACCGTCGAGCCAGCCGCAGATGTCGGCCGCGTCGATATTCAGCCCGCCCAGCCGGATCGACGGGCAGGAGGCATAGGAATAGCCATAGGCCATCTTGTTGACGAACAGGAAATCGCCGATGAGCAGCGTGTCCTTCATCGAGCCGGACGGAATCCAGAACGGCTGAAAGAACAGGGTGCGGAAAATACCGGCGATCACCAGCGCCCAGAACACGGTCTTGACAGTTTCCCAGATGGAACTGCCTTTCTTGGTCTCGGATGCCATGCCTGTCTCCGCCGGGGGTGTCTCGTGGTCCGCCGCTTCATGGGGCGCGGGGGCCGGGGTGTCAAGGCGGGCCGTCATCACGGTCTTTGTATCACACCGGCTCAAGCCGCCTGCGGCGGCAGGGACAAAAGCGCCTCCGGGTCGATCCCGCGCCTTTCGGCGCTGCTTTGCACGGCCTCGCGCAGGGCGGCGCTGCGGCGCAACAGGCGACGGAAACGCGTCTCGTCGAGGACCAGGATGGTCGAAGGCGCGATGGCCCGCGCCTCGGCGCGCCGCGGATTGCGCATCAGCAGCGAAAGCTGCCCGAACATATCGCCGCGACCCAGCCGCCAGACCTGGCCCGCGCTTTCGATCTCGACAGCCCCCGAAGCGATGAAAAAGACGCTGCGCGCTGCCACGTCCTTGCGCATCAGGATTTCGCCGGGATCGGCATAGCGGGTCTTGAGCGCGCGGCTCAGGCGCCGCAGCCCGGCCTCGTCCAGATCGGAAAACAGCGGCAGTTGCCGGATCAGTTCGGTGCGCTGCAGCGCGATATCCAGCGGCGGCCGGCGTTCCGTCGCCGCGCGGCGGCGCGCGATATCGTCCATGAGAGAGGTGTGAACCTCGGCCCCGATCAGCCCATCCTCGCGCATCGCGGCATATTCGCGCTCCTCAAGCCGCAGCGCGGTGCGGCGGATGAACCGGCGCTCCAGTTCTTCGGCATAACCGGGATATTGCAGGCGCAGCCCGTCGAGGGCGGTCTCCACCCCCTCGATGCGGCGCGCCAGAAGCTCGTGCATCAGATCCGCCACCCGCCGGCCGTGAATCCGCCGGATACGCCGGTCGATGAACCCCCCCATGTCGCGCAGGATCAGGCGCTGCGACAGCAGGTGCTCGAACCGGTCCGCCGTCAGCCGCGCGAGCGGGGCGGACAGGCCCAGGCGGTTGTTGACCACCACCGCGGCGCGAAAGGCGCGCCCGTAAGATACGCTTTGGCGCGCCGCGCGCTGATAGCCGCTGCGCCCGCCGGTGCGCGACGCCTCGATGAGCCGCTCGGCATCGGTGATGACCTGCTCGGCCATGCGCGCCGAGATCGTGCGTTCGCGCACACGGGCCAGGATCGTGTCGCGCTCGTGCCCGGCCAGCGCGATCAGGCCCAGGGTGATGCGGTCGCGGTCGAGGATATCGGCGCGCGCCTCGGCGCGTTTCACCGCCTCGTCCAGCCGCTCACCGGATCGCTTTGCCTCGGAGCGCACGATGTCGTGGTTCAGCTCGTAATTCTCCGTGGTGCGCGCCAAGTCCTCGCGCACGGTCTGCAATGCCACGGCGACCACCTGCCGCGACAGCGCCTCGTCGATGGGCGAGAGCCGGTCCAGCCCGAGACGGCAGATCACCGCGCGCAGCGTCGTGCCCTGCACGATCAGCGTAAACAGGGTGTAACCGGTGGCAAGGATGCCAACGACGCGCTGAATGCCGTCGGGCACCCGGAAACTTTCGGTCACCGCCAGCGCAAGCGCGAGCGTCACCGCCCCGCGCAGCCCGCCCCACAGGATCGCCACCCGATAGGGCCGCTCGACCGCCGGCGACAGCTTCAGCGCCGTCAGAAGCGGCAACAGCCCGAACAGGATCACCGCCCGCGCGCCCGTCGCGGCGAGGATGACCACGCCGACGAGGATGAAATCCTCCAGCCGGACTTCCTCGAGAAGGCGCGGGATCAACAGCGCGGCAAGGATGAAGATGAACGCCCCCGCCCAATGCGCCAGCAGATCCCAGACCTCGCGCATGTTGGTCCACGCCTCGGGGCGCAGCCGCCCCGGTGCCGTAAGGTTGAGGGTCAGCCCGGCGCTGACCACGGCGATCACGCCCGAGGCGCCGATGCTCTGCTCGGCCAGGATATAGGCGAGATAGGGCAGCGCCACCGAGATCGAGATCTGCGCCCGCTCCCACGCGGCAAAGAGCGCCATCAGCCTCAGCGCCGCGCGCGCCGCAAGCCAGCCAGTCAGCGCACCGCCCGCCATCAGCAGCGGAAAGCGCGCCAGCGCGTCGGCGGGGCTCGGGTCGGGGACGCCCAGCATGACAAAGCCCATGAAGAGGCCAAAGAGCGCGATCGCTGCGGCGTCGTTCAAAAGGCTCTCGCCCTCGATGATCCGCGTCAGCCGCCGCGGCGCCGACAGCGAACGAAAGATCGACACCACCGCCGAAGGGTCGGTCGTCGAGACAATCGCCCCGATCAGCAGGCAGGCCGCCAGCGGCCATGCGCTCGCCCATGCCAGCGCATAACCCACCGACAGCGTCGCCACCACCACGGCAACGACCGCCAGCACGAGGATCGGCACCCAGTCATCCAGCATCCGCCGCAGGTTCATCCCCAGCGTCACCTGAAAAAGCAGCGTCGGCAGGAACACATAAAGGAACACGTTCGACCGGATCGGCAACCCGAGAATCGCCTCGGCCACCGGCCTGAGCGCGCCGGTAAGCTCGGTGCGCAGGAAAAAACTCGCCGCCACGCCGATGAGGATGCCGAGCCCCGCGAGGATCACGCTATAAGGCAGGCGCAGGCGCGTGGCCATCGGCTCGGCCAGGCCGAGCACCAGGAAAAGAGAAGCGATGATCGTGGTGAGAATGACGATGTCCATCGCTTACAGATAGACCGAAACGCGGGTATGGGGAAATGCCAAGTCCCGTTTGTCAGCCGTCTTTCAACGGTCGCGCCTCGATCACCACAAAGGCCTGCGCCCAGGGGTGATCGTCGGTGAGCGTGACATGGATGATCGCCTCGTGCCCCTCGGGCGTCATCGCGGCCAGCCGCCCGGCGGCCCATCCGGTGAGTTGCATCACCGGCTGGCCGGTGCGCAGGTTCGACACGGCCATGTCCTTCCAGGCAATGCCCATGCGCAGCCCCGTGCCAAGCGCCTTGGAGCAGGCCTCCTTGGCCGCCCATCGCTTGGCATAGGTGCCCGCCACATCGGCGCGACGCTCGGCCCTGGCCTGTTCCACCGCGGTGAACACACGGTTGCGAAAGCGGTCGCCGTGACGCTCGAGCACGCCCGCGATACGCTCGATATTGGCCAGATCGGTGCCGATGCCGAGGATCACCCGCGCGCCTCGTCCATCAGGCGGCGCATCTCGGCAATGGCCGGCCCCAGCCCGCGAAAGATCGCCTCGCCGATCAGGAAATGGCCGATATTGAGTTCGCGCAGCTCGGGCAAGGCCGCCACCGGCTGAACCGTGTCATAGCTCAGCCCATGCCCGGCATGAACCTCCAGCCCCAGCGAATGTCCATAGGCCGCCATCTCGCGCAGGGCCGACAGTTCGCGATCGCGGGTGGCACCATCGCCCACGGCATGGGCGTCGCAATAGGCGCCGGTGTGCAACTCGATCACCTCGGCACCGATGCGGTGCGCGGCCTCGATCTGGTGGCGGTCGGCGGCAAGGAAGATCGACACCCGGCACCCCGCCGCGCGCAGCGGCACGATGTAATGCGCCAGCCGGTTTTCCTCGCGCGCCACGTCGAGCCCGCCCTCGGTGGTGCGTTCCTCGCGCTTTTCCGGCACGAGGCAGACGGCGTGCGGCCTGTGGCGCAGCGCGATGCGCTGCATTTCCCCGGTGGCCGCCATCTCGAAGTTGAGCGGCACCGTCAGAACCCCGATCAGCCCGTCGATATCGGCATCCGAGATGTGCCGCCGGTCCTCGCGCAGATGCGCGGTAATCCCGTCGGCGCCCGCCTCCTCGGCCAGTTTGGCGGCGCGCAGCGGGTCGGGGCAGGCCCCGCCGCGCGCATTGCGCACCGTCGCCACATGGTCGATATTCACGCCAAGGCGCAATTTTCCCTCTGCCGCCACGGATTTGTCCTTTCCCTCGCGATTCCCGATCTCAGCCTAGTCCGGTTTTTGATCCTCGTCAGCATCACGCGCCTGCTTTTCCCGGCTCGATCGCATCTCCCGGAGCGCCGCCAATTTCGCCGCCAGCGCGCCGCGACGCCGCTTCTGATAAGCGGTGATCACCGGCAGGCTGATGTAATATGCGGCCAGGCCGACGATGATCCCCGGAACGATCCCGCCTACCAGATAGGGCAGAAAGACCTCATGATAGAAAATGCCCAGCCCGTGCCAGTCCGGCGAGCGGTCGGTAAAAATCGCCAGAAAATTGTTTTTCAGATCCTCCCCGGCATCGAGGAACTTGCCCCCCAGCGAGCGGCTGATCTCGTCCTCATGCAGCGTGGGCCGCCCCAGGATGGCGTGACCGGTCTGGAGCGATATGACCCCGATCGGCAGATAGGTCAGCGGATTGCCGAAGAACGTCCCCAGAAGGGCCGCGGGAATATTGCCGCGCAAAACCCAGGCTATCGTGCCCGCCACCACGAAATGTATCCCGTAGAACGGCGTGAAGGTCGTGAATACACCCGCAAAAATGCCGCGCGCGATGCGCTCGGGCGGGTCGGGCAGGCGGTGCAGGCGGTGCTTGACATAGGTAAAGGTCCGCCTCCAGCCGCCACGCGGCCAGACGAACTCGGCGACGACCCGCCACCATGACCGCTTGTCTCGACGCCGGAAAATCACGGCTCAGGCTTCCTCGCGCTTGTCTCCGGACCGGGACGGATCGCGATAGCGCTCTACTGCGGCAACATCCGATTCAGCGTCGAGCGCCGACAGAACGCTGTGCAGATGCTCGGCATCGCGCAATTCGACATCAATCAGGAGACGGTAGAAATCGGGCTTGCGATCCACGAAGGTCAGATCCGAGATATTGGCCTTGCGCTCGCCGATCAAGGTGCAAATGCGCCCCAGCACGCCCGCATCGTTGCCGATGGTCAGATCGAGCGTGACATCATAGGCCGCCGGGTGCTTGCCGGTATGCCAGTGCAGGTCGAGCCAGCGTTCCGGCTGTTGATCGTAGCGCGACAATGTTTCGCAGTCGATGGCGTGGATCACGACGCCTTGCCCGCGAAAGGTGATGCCGACGATACGCTCGCCCGGCAGCGGCTGGCAACAGCGCGCACGGTTGACCCCCTGATCCGCGCCAAGCCCGATCACCGCCCGCTCGCGCGTGACCTCTGCCCCCTCGGCCGGGACGAGATCGGGATAGACCGCGCCCAAGACCTGCTGCGCGGTCAATTCGGCGCTGCCGAGACGCGCGCGCACCTCATCGGCGCCCCGCAGCCGCAACGTGCGCGCCGCCGTCTCGAGCGCCTTGTCGGTCGCCTTCTTGCCGACATGCTCGAACGCCGAGCGCGCCAGTTCGCGCCCCAGCTTGATATAGCGTTCGCGGTCCAGTTCGCGCAGCGCGCGACGGATGGCCGAGCGCGCCTTGCCGGTGGTGGCGATGTCGAGCCAGGTCGCCTGAGGCGTCTGCCCGTCTGCGGTGATCACCTCGACCGACTGCCCGTTCTTGATCCGCGTCCACAGCGGCACGCGCATCCCGTCCACCTTGGCCCCCACGCAGGCATGGCCGATCCGCGTGTGGATGGCATAGGCGAAATCAATCGGCGTGGCGCCGCGCGGCAGCTTTATCACGTCGCCCTTGGGGGTAAAGCAGAACACCTTGTCGGCATACATTTCCAGCTTGACCGCCTCGAGAAAATCCTCGTGATCCTCCTCGGCGTCGAACTGCTCGTTCATCGAGGAGATCCAGCGCGCCGGATCGACGGCAAAAGGGTTCTCGCTGCGCACCCCGTCACGATATGACCAATGCGCCGCCACCCCCGTTTCGGCCACGTCGTGCATGGCGCGGGTGCGGATCTGCACCTCGACCCGCTTGCCGTCGCGCCCCGAGACGGTGGTGTGAATCGAGCGATAGCCGTTGGATTTGGGCTGGCTGATATAATCCTTGAACCGCCCCGGCACCGCGCGCCAGCGCTGATGGATGACGCCCAGAACCGCATAGCAATCCGCCTCGGAGCGGGTGATGATGCGAAAGCCGTAGATGTCGGAGAGGCGGGAAAATCCCATCTCCTTTTCCTGCATCTTGCGCCAGATCGAATAGGGCTTCTTGGCGCGGCCGAACACTTCGGCCTCGATCCCCGCCTTTTCAAGCTCGGCGCGCATGTCGCCGGTGATCCGCTCCACCACATCGCCGGTCTCGCGTTGCAGGGTGATGAAGCGGCGGATGATCGACGCGCGCGCCTCGGGGTTGAGCACCCGGAACGCCAGATCCTCCAGCTCCTCGCGCATCCACTGCATCCCCATGCGCCCGGCGAGCGGCGCATAGATATCCATCGTCTCGCGCGCCTTCTGCGCCTGCTTTTCGGGGCGCATCGCCTTGATCGTGCGCATGTTGTGCAGCCGGTCCGCGAGCTTGACGAGGATCACCCGCAGATCGCGCGACATCGCCATGAAGAGCTTGCGGAAATTCTCGGCCTGCTTGGTCTCGGAACTGCTCAGTTGCAGATTGGTGAGCTTGGTCACGCCCTCCACCAGCTCGGCGATCTCATGACCGAACCGCTCTTCGACCATGGCATAGGAGGCCTTGGTATCCTCGACCGTGTCGTGCAGAAGCGCAGTGACGATGGTCGCATCGTCGAGCCGCTGCTCGGTCAGGATCGCGGCCACGGCAACGGGATGGGTGAAATAGGGCTCTCCCGAGTGGCGCGTCTGGCCCTCGTGCATCTCGCGGCCAAACGCATAGGCCGCGCGAATGAGGGCTTCGTCCGTTTTCGGATTGTAATGGCGCACCAGCGTGATCAGGTCTTCAACGGCGATCATCGGTCAGGGGCGCCCCGTCTCGCGCTGAAGGAGCCCGGGCCTCAGCCCTGCCCCTGGGCTTCCATGAGGGCGCGAAGGAGCTTTTCCTCGGACATGTCATCGGCCTCGGGGCGGTCCGGCGCCGCGCCCATGAGCAACGCCATGGAATCCTCTTCCGGCTCGTCCACCTCGATCTGCGTCTGGTTCGATTCGATCAGCCGCTCGCGCAGATCGTCGGCCGATTGCGTCTCTTCGGCAATCTCGCGCAGGGCCACGACCGGGTTCTTGTCATTGTCGCGCTCCACCGTGATCGGCGCGCCTGCGGCAATCTCGCGGGCGCGGTGCGCGGCAAGCAGCACCAATTCAAAGCGGTTGGGCACCTTGTCAACGCAGTCTTCTGTAGTTACGCGGGCCATGCGACCTCCGGGCAGTTTACGGGCTGTGGATAAGAAGTCCCTGACTTAGGGCCTTGGCAGGGGATTTACAAGCGCGGAATCGCGCAGCGCACCACCTCGTTGCGCGCGCTCCGGGGCAGCGCCGCCAGCATCTCGCGCACCGTGTGCCCGGACAGGGGGTGCCGCCAGTCCGGCGCGATATCCGCCAACGGCACCAGCACAAAGGCGCGGTCCTCGATCCGCGGATGCGGCAAGATCAGTTGCCCGGGCGCGCGCGCCTGCTGCCGGGCAGCATCAAGCGCGCGCCAGCGCGCATGGGTCGCCGCATCAGGCAGCACATGATCGCCCATCGCCAGAAGATCGAGATCGAGCGTGCGCGGCCCCCACCGTGTCTCGCGGGTGCGCCCAAAGGCCGCCTCGATCGCGTGCAGGTGCGCCAGCACCGCCGCCGGTGGCCCCTCCATCCGTGTCGCGGCAGCGGCATTGACATAGTCCGGCCCCGATCCGGGCGGAAAGGCCGGTGTGCGGTAAAGTCCGCTCACCGCCTCTAGCACCGCGCCCGCGGCCTCCAGATGCCGCAGCGCAGCAGCAATCGTCGCCACCGGACCGCCCGCCCTCGACGGCAAGTTTCCACCCAAAGCGATCAGGCAGAGTTGATCCGACGTCATTCCGAACCTATCCTTTTGCGACACAGGATGGCCTTGCGCGTTGTTTACCACCATCCTAACTGTGCGACCCAGCCTTTCGGTGCAAACCACTTACACCACTCACGCCCCAAGGCAATGCAGACCTATTTGAAAGGACATTCAGCATGTTTTACAAGGATGACCGCCTGGCATTGTTCATCGACGGCTCTAACCTTTATGCCGCCGGCAAGGCGCTCGGATTTGATATCGACTACAAGCTTCTGCGCAACGAGTTCATGCGCCGCGGCAAGCTCTTGCGCGCCTTCTACTACACCGCGCTTCTCGAAAATGACGAGTATTCCCCCATTCGCCCACTCGTGGACTGGCTGCACTACAACGGCTACAGCATGGTGACCAAGACCGCCAAGGAATACACCGACAGCCAGGGGCGGCGCAAGGTCAAGGGCAATATGGATATCGAGCTTGCGGTCGATGCGATGGAGCTTGCGCCG
>DIUD01000023.1 GCA_002428225.1 Roseovarius sp. UBA6167
TGGTCTGCGCCGCCTTCAACGCCGATTTCGACGGTGACCAGATGGCCGTGCATGTGCCGCTCTCGCTCGAGGCGCAGCTCGAGGCGCGGGTGCTGATGATGTCCACCAACAACGTGCTGTCGCCCGCCAACGGTGCGCCGATCATCGTGCCGTCGCAGGACATGATCCTCGGCCTCTATTATGTCACGCTGGAGCGCGAGGGCATGAAGGGCGAGGGCATGGTGTTCTCCTCGCTCGAAGAGGTGCAGCACGCGCTCGACGCGGGCGAGGTGCATCTGCACGCGCGTGTGACCGTGCGCGTGCCGCAGATCGACGACGAGGGCAACGAGGTCTTCTCGCGCGTCGAGACGACACCGGGCCGCGCCAAGCTCGGCGCGCTTTTGCCGCCCAATGCCAAGGCCCCGTTCAGCCTGGTGAACCGCCTGCTGCGCAAGAAGGAGGTGCAGCAGGTCATCGACACCGTCTATCGCTATTGCGGGCAGAAGGAATCGGTCATCTTCTGCGACCAGATCATGACCATGGGCTTCCGCGAGGCGTTCCGCGCGGGCATTTCCTTTGGCAAGGACGATATGGTCGTCCCCGAGCAGAAATGGCCGATCGTCGAGGAGACCCGCGCCCTCGTCAAGGGTTTCGAGCAGCAATACATGGACGGCCTCATCACCCAGGGCGAGAAATACAACAAGGTCGTCGATGCCTGGTCCAAGTGCAACGACAAGGTGACCGAGGCGATGATGGCCGCGATCTCGGCCGAGAAGCGCGACGCGAACGGCGGCGTGATGGAGCCCAACAGCGTCTACATGATGGCGCATTCCGGCGCGCGCGGCTCGGTCACCCAGATGAAGCAGCTTGGCGGGATGCGCGGCCTGATGGCCAAACCCAACGGCGACATCATCGAGACGCCGATCATCTCGAACTTCAAGGAAGGNNNCGTGGCGCAGGACTGCATCGTGCGCGAGCATGATTGCGGCACCGAGCGCGGCGTGACCGTCGAGGCCGCGGTGAACGACGGCGAGATCGTGGCCTCGCTCGCCGAGCGCAGCCTCGGCCGGGTCGCGGCCGACGATATCGTCGATCCCGAAACCGGCGAGGTTCTGGTGGCCAGGGGGCAACTCATCGACGAACGCATGGCCGATGCACTCGAGGAGTCCCCGGTGCTGTCCGTGCGCCTGCGCTCGCCGCTGACCTGCGAGGCCGAGGACGGCGTCTGCGCCACCTGCTACGGGCNNCAGTCGATCGGCGAGCCGGGCACGCAGCTTACCATGCGGACCTTCCATATCGGCGGCGTCGCGCAGGGCGGGCAGCAGTCCTTCCTCGAATCGAGCCAGGAAGGCACAATCGCCTTCGAGAACCCGCAGGTTCTCGTGAACTCGCGCGGGGAAAGGCTGGTGATGGGCCGCAACATGAAGGTGTTGATCCGCTCGGATGCCGGGCTTGATCTTGCCAGCCACAAGGTCGGTTACGGCACCCGGCTCTTTGTCGCCGAGGGCGACAAGGTGGTGCGCGGCCAGAAGCTCTTTGAATGGGATCCCTACACCCTGCCGATCCTGGCCGAGAAATCGGGCACGGCCAAATTCGTCGATCTGATCACTGGCCTGTCGGTCCGCGACGTGACCGACGACGCCACCGGCATGACCCAGAAGATCGTGACCGACTGGCGCGCCGCGCCGCGCGGCAACGAGCTCAAGCCCGAGATTTTCGTCGTGGGCGAGGATGGCGAGCCGATGCGCAACGACGCGGGCAATCCGGTGACCTATCCAATGTCGGTGGACGCGATCCTGTCGATCGAGGACGGCACGGAGGTCGAGGCCGGCGACGTGGTCGCGCGAATCCCGCGCGAGGGCGGCAAGACCAAGGACATCACCGGCGGCCTGCCGCGGGTGGCCGAACTGTTCGAGGCGCGCCGCCCCAAGGATCACGCGATCATCGCCGAGGTCGATGGCTACGTGCGCTTTGGCAAGGACTACAAGAACAAGCGCCGAATCACCATCGAGCCGGTGGACGAAAGCCGCGCGCCCGCCGAATACATGGTCCCCAAGGGCAAGCACATTCCGGTTCAGGAAGGCGACTATGTCCAGAAGGGCGATTACATCATGGACGGCAACCCCGCGCCGCATGACATCCTCGCCATCATGGGGGTCGAGGCGCTGGCCAACTACATGATCGACGAGGTGCAGGAGGTCTATCGCCTGCAAGGCGTGAAGATCAACGACAAGCACATCGAGGTGATCGTCCGCCAGATGCTCCAGAAATGGGAAATCGACGAATCGGGCGACACCACCCTTCTCAAGGGCGAGCATGTGGACAAGGCCGAGTTCGACGAGGCCAACGCCAGGGCCGAGGCCAAGGGCGGACGTCCGGCAACGGGCGAGCCGATCCTTCTGGGCATCACCAAGGCGTCGCTGCAAACGCGCTCCTTCATCTCGGCGGCGTCGTTCCAGGAGACGACGCGCGTGCTCACCGAGGCATCCGTCCAGGGCAAGCGCGACAAGCTGGTGGGCCTCAAGGAGAACGTGATCGTGGGCCGGCTGATCCCGGCGGGCACGGGGCGCGCGACGCAGGAAATGCGCCGCATCGCCACGGCGCGCGACAATATCGTGATCGAGGCGCGCCGCGAGGAGGCCGCCGCCGCGGCCGCTCTCGCCGCGCCGATCATCGACGAAGACATGAGCGCCGACGATGTGTTCGACAACTTCGTCGATACGCCGGAGAACAGCGAGGATTGATGCCCCCGGCATGAAGAAGAAAAGCCCGGCCATCTGGCCGGGCTTTTTCGCGGGAAGGGTCGCAAGGCGGACCGGGGGGCTGGTCGCCTGGCCTGCATGGCGCCTTTCGCGCCCTTGTTGCGCGCATTTGCGGCCTGCGCCAACCTCCCCTTCAGGCCAGAACCCGACCTCGACCCGAGGCCGCTAACGCATTGCCGTCTTGCCCAGCGTGTCCAGCGGGATATGGCAGTGGATGACATGGCCGCCGCCGGCGTCCTGCGCGGGCGGCCTGTCGGTCTCGCAGATCGCCCCGCGCTTGACCGGACAGCGCCGCTGGAACGGACAGCCGCGCGCGGGCGGCGCGCGGTCCGTCGTATCCTCGGCCAGCAGGCGCGGCGCGTGGTCGGGATCGGGCGCCAGCACCGCCCCCAGCAGCACCGCGGTATAGGGGTGATTGGGCGCGCCATAGACCGCCGCCGCCGGTCCCGTCTCGCAGATCCGCCCCTGGTAGAGCACCGCCACCCGGTCCGCGAGCGCGTGCACCACGGTGAGGTCATGGCTGACGAACATGAAGGCCGTGCCGTAGCGCACCTTGAGATCGTTGATCAGGTCGCGCACGGCGGCCTGGACCGAGACATCGAGCGCCGNNGGGTCGAGCGCCGAGGTGATCTCGTCGCAGAGCACCACCTCGGGCCCCGCGGCAAAGGCGCGGGCGACCGCCACGCGCTGCTTCTCGCCACCCGAAAGCTGGCCGGGCAGACGTTCGAGATAATGCGCGCCGAGCCGGACGGTTTCGAGCAGTTCGGTGGCGCGATCGGCCAGCGCCCGCCCCTTGAGCCCGAAATAGAGCCGCAGCGGCTGCGCGAGGATCTCGCCGACCGATTGGCGGGGGTTGAGGCTCTCGTCGGGGTTCTGGAAAATCATCTGGATGCGGCGCAACGCGTCCGGGCGCCGCCGCTCGACCGCGCCCGCCAGCCGCGTGCCGTCGCCAAGCGCGATCTCGCCCGAGGCGAGTGGCAAGAGCCCGGCGATGGCGCGCAGGATGGTGGATTTGCCGCTGCCCGATTCGCCCACGAGGCCAAGCATCTCGCCGCGTTTCAGGTCGAGCGTGATGCCCTCGACCGTGGCGGGCGGCGCCGCCGCGCCGCGCAGCCGCGCCAGCAGGTCGGGCCGGTCGTAGCGCACCGAGAGATCCGTTATGGCCAGGATGCGGGGGCTGTCGGCCGCACAGGCAGGTGCCTTGCGGTCCGCGCCACGCCCGACCACCTCGCCGGGATAGAGACAGCGCGCGGCCTGCCCGTCATCGGTTGCGGCCATGGCGGGCCGTTTCGCGCGGCAATCCCGCGTCGCCAGCGTGCAGCGCGGCGCAAAGGCGCAGCCGGTGCGCGCCACGTCCGGGCCGGGCGGGCGACCGTCGAGCGCAGGCGGCAACCTCGTCGCGCCCAGCCGCGGAATCGCCGCCAGCAGTGCGGCCGCATAGGGATGGGCGGGCGCGCGCAGCACCGCGCGCACGGGCCCCGTCAGCACCGTCTCGCCGGCATAGAGCACCTGCACCCGGTCGCAGACCCGCGCGATCACCCCCAGATCGTGACTGACATAGACCATCGCCATGTCACGCGCGCGCGCCAGGTCGCGCAGGAGGTCGAGGATATGCGCCTGCGTCGTCACATCGAGCCCCGTCGTCGGCTCGTCGAGCAGAAGGGCATCCGGCTCTCCCGCCAGCGCCATGGCGATTGCCACCCGCTGCTGCTGCCCGCCCGACAATTCATGCGGATAGCGCCGCAGGATCACCTCGGGATCGGGCAGGCGGACCTGCTCCAGCAGTGCGCAGGCGCGCGCGTGATGGCTGGCCGGGTCGTGCTCGCTATGGAGTTGTAGCGCCTCCCTGATCTGCGTGCCGATCCGCTGCGTCGGCGTCAGCGCCTGTCCCGGGTTCTGCGGGATGAGGCCCAGCTTGCCCCCCCGGACGCGCGCAAGTTGGGCAGGCGGCAGGCCGAACATGTCGCGCCCGTCATAGATCACCTCGCCTGAGAGCCGTTGCAGCCCGTGGCGCAGATAGCCCATGGCCGCGAGCGCCAGCGTGCTCTTGCCCGATCCGCTCTCGCCGACGATGCCAAGGCTCTCGCCCCGGCACACGCCGAGGTCCACCTCGTGCAGCACCGGCAGGATCATTCCCGCCCGGCTGCGGAAACCGACGCACAGCTTGCGGATATCGAGCAGCCGGACCGTGGCCATGTCAGATCACCGCCGTGCGGCTGCGGTCGAGGCCAAGCGTCTTGGCCAGCGCGTCAGCGGTGAGGTTGATGCCGACGATCAGCGTCGAGAGCGCCAGCACCGGCGCGATCACCCCCCAGGGCGCCAGCGACATATAGACCCGCGCATCCGAGATCATCAGCCCCCAGTCCGGGCGCGGCGGCGCCACCCCGAAACCAAGGAACGACAGCGACGAGAAGCCCAGGAGCATCCAGGACCAGCGCATCGCGCCCTCGACCAGCAGCGTGTCGGTCACGTTGGGCAGGATCTCGTGGCGCACGATGTCGAGCGGGCGATGCCCGCGTGCCCGCGCCGCCGAGACGAAATCGCGCGCCACCACCTCGTGCGCCGCCGCGCGCGCCACCCGGATCACCGGGATGCCGAAGAAGAAGGCGAGCGTCGGCAGCAGCACCTCGCCGCCGGTGCCGAAGACGGTTATCAGCACCAGCAGCGGCAGGATACCCGGCAGGGCAAGGAACGCATCCACCAGCCGCATCGCCACCTCGTCGGGCCAGCCGCCGCACAGCCCCAGCCACACGCCCGTCAGCCCGCCCCAGAGCATCGCCACGGGCGTGGCGATGCCGGTGATCACCAGCGCCTCGCGCCCGCCCAGCATCACGCGCGTCAGCACGTCGCGGCCGAGGTGATCGGTGCCTAGCCAATGCGCGGCCGACGGCTCGGCCAGCGTGAGCGTCGCCTCCATCGCCGTGTAGTCATAGGGCACGAGCCAGGGGCTGAGCAGCGCCATCAGCGCGTGAAATGTCACCAGCGTCACGCCGATCGCGCCCGAGGGCCGCGCCACGACCTCGCGCAACAGCGCGCCGGCGCGCATCCTGCGGGTGGCGGCCAGCGCGCTCATCGCCGCTGCGCCTGATGGCTGCGCAGACGCGGGTTGAGCATCAGGCTCAACAGGTCCGCCACGAGGTTCACCGCGACATAGGTCGCCGCCACGATCATCGTGATCGCCTGCACCACCCGCAGGTCGCGGCCCGAGATTGCGTCGATCAGCAACCGCCCGAGACCGGGATAGTTGAACACCACCTCCACCACCACGACCCCGCCCAGGAGCCACGCCACGGTCAGCGCGATCACGTTGATCGCGGGCAGAAGGGCATTGGGCAGCGCATGACGAAACACCACCCGCCAATAGGGCACGCCCTTGAGCGTGGCCATCTGCACATAGTCGCTCGCCATCGCCTCGATCACCGAGGCGCGGATCATCCGCATGACATGGGCGATCATCAGCATGGTCAGCACCGCCGAGGCGAGGATGACCTCGGGAAAGAAGTCCAGCGGCGGCGCATCGGCAGGGGTGAGCACGATCGCGGGCACCCAACCCAGCCAGATCGCAAAGATGAGGATCAGCACCGTGGCGGCGACGAATTCGGGGATGGTCATGGCCAGGATCGCGCCGGTGGAAAACAGCAGGTCGGGCCAGCGGTCGCGCCTCAGCCCGGCGATGACGCCAAGCGTGATCGCCAGCGGGATGCCCACGGCCAGCGCCCCCGCCGCCAGCAGCAGCGAGTTGCGCACCCGGTAGCCCACCATCTGCGCGATGCTCTCGTGTCCGTTCGCGGACATGCCGAAATCGCCCTGCACGACGCCCGCCGCCCAGTTCAGGTAACGGTGAAGTGCGGGCGTCTCCAGCCCAAGCGCCTTGCGGCAGGCGTCGAGCGCCTCGCCATAAGCGTCGCGTTCGAGAATCGCGGTGCAGGCATCGCCGGGCAGGGCCTCGACGCCCAGAAAGATGATCACCGAGACAAGCCATACGGTCACCAGGCCGAGCGCCAGCCGCCTTGCGATCATCACGAACATCCTTTCCTCCCTGCCGCCCCTTCGGGGGCTTGTTTTGACACGAGCCTAGACCAGTCATGGCGCTTTCGTCGAGACCGCGTTTCATATCGGCCGCGACAAAGGTTCATTTCGACATGGCCGCGGCGGGGTGTGCGCTGATTTGCACATGCGACTAAGTCGCATTTTACTTGACGAAGTTGCGAGCGGCTCGCATATTCGTGTGATGGCGTGCAGCACCGACAGAATACCGGCACGATACCGGCGCGGAACGGGTGGCCCTTTCACGGGCCTCAGCCGCCGCGGCCTGCTCGGGCTTGCCACTGCCGCCGCCTTTGCCAGTGCCGGGCGCGCGGGCGCGGGCGCGATGCCGCTCCAGGTGGCGGCCACCACCGGCATGATCGCCGACACCGCCCGCGTGATCGGCGGTGATTCGGTTTCGGTGCGCGCGCTGATGGGGCCGGGGATCGACCCGCATTCCTTTCGCCAGACCCGCAGCGATATCGCAGCCCTCACTCGCGCCGATCTGGTGCTCTGGCACGGCCTCTACCTTGAGGCGCAGATGGAGGATTTCCTTATCCGCCTCGGCGCGCGCCAGCCGGTTGTCGCCGTGGGCGAGGCCGTGCCCGAAAGCCTGCGCATCGCCCATCCCGATTACGCGGGGCGTTTTGATCCGCATGTCTGGATGGTGCCCGACCTGTGGCGCCATGTCGCCGACGCGATCGCCGGCGCCCTGTCCGGGGCGCGGCCCGACGCGGCGCGCGATGTCTCCAGAAATGCCCGCGCCTTTCGCGCCGATCTCGACCGTCTCGGAGGCTATGCTGCCGAGACCCTCGCCACCGTCCCGCCCGAGGCGCGCGTGCTGGTCACCGCCCATGACGCCTTTGGGTATTTCGGGCGCGCCTACGGGTTCGAGGTCGAGGGGATTCAGGGCATTTCCACCGAATCCGAGGCGGGGCTGGCGCGCATCGGCGAACTGGTCAACATGCTGGTCGCGCGCGGCATCCGCGCCGTCTTTGTCGAGAGCACCGTGTCCGACCGCAATATCCGCGCCCTGATCGAGGGCGCGGCGGCGCGCGGCCACGAGGTGCGCATCGGCGGCGAGCTTTTCTCCGACGCCATGGGCCAGCCGGGAACCTACGAGGGCACCTATATCGGCATGATCGACCATAATATGACCACCATTGCCCGCGCCCTTGGCGGGCAGGCGCCCGCGCGCGGCCTCAACGGCCTGCTGGCGGCGGGGGGATGACCATGGCGCTCGAACTGGTGCGCGAAAAACTGATTGACCAGAACCCTTTGGCCATTCGCGGCCTCACCGTTTCCTATGCCGAGAAACCGGCGGTGTTTTCCGTCGATGTGAGCTATCGCGCGGGCCAGATGACCGCAATCGTCGGACCCAACGGCGCGGGGAAATCGACCCTTCTCAAGGCCGCGCTGGGCATCGTGCGCCCGATCTCCGGGCGCGTCACGGCCTTTGGCGCGCCGCTTGACCGGGCGCGCGCGCGCATCGCCTATGTGCCGCAACGCGCGAGCGTGGACTGGGAATTCCCGGCCCGCGTGATCGACGTGGTGATGATGGGGCTTTACCGCGATCTCGGCCTTCTGGGCCGCGTCCGACCCCATCACCGCGCCCGCGCGATGCAAAGCCTTGCCCGCGTCGGGATGGAGAGCTTTGCCACCCGCCAGATCGGGCAGCTTTCGGGCGGGCAGCAACAGCGCGTCTTTCTTGCCCGCGCGCTGGCGCAAGGCGCCGATCTCTACCTGCTGGACGAGCCCTTTGCCGGCGTCGATGCCGCCACCGAGCGCGCCATCATCGGCGTGCTCAAGGGCCTGCGCGACGACGGCAAAACCGTGGTCGCCGTCCATCACGACCTGGCCACCGTGCCCGCCTATTTCGACCGCGCCTTTCTCCTCAACATCACCGCCATCGCCGAGGGGCCGGTGGCCGAGGTGATGACCGAGGCCAACCTGCGCGCGGCCTATGGCGGGCGGCTCGGCCCGGCCCGGCAGGCGGTCTAGGCGATGCTCTGGCAGGCGCTGGGCCTCGGGCTGGGCTATAACGCGACGCTGGTGACATTGGGCGCGGCGATGCTCGGGGTCGCGGCGGGGGCGACGGGGGTGTTTCTCTACCTCGCGCGGCGCGCGCTGGTCAGCGACGCCATCGGCCACGCCACCCTGCCGGGCGTTGTGGCGGGGTATCTGGTGATGGTGGCGCTGGGCGGCGAGGGGCGCTTTCTGCCGGGGCTGATGCTGGGCGCGGCGGTCTCGGCGGGGCTGGGGCTGGCTTGCGTGTCCTGGCTTGCGGCGCGCACGCGGCTGCATGAGGATGTGGCCATCGGCGCGGTGCTCTCGGTCTTCTTCGGCGCGGGCGTGGTGCTCCTGACCGTGGTGCAGGTGCTCGAGACCGGGCGGCAGGCCGGGCTGGAGACCTTTCTTCTCGGCGCCACCGCGGGAATGTTGCGCGCCGAGGCGCTGGGCATCGCGGCCGGCGGCGCGGCGGTTCTGGCGCTGGTGGTGCTGTTGCGCCGCCCGATGGTGGCCGTGGCGTTCGATCCCGAATTTGCGGCGGGGCAGGGGGTCAACCTGCGCGCGGTCGATCTGGCGATGATGGGGCTGGCGCTGGCGATCACCGTGGTCGGGCTCAAGGTGGTGGGCGTGGTGCTGATCGTGGCGCTGCTGATCATCCCGCCGGTCGCAGCGCGGCTCTGGTCCGAGAGGGTCGGCGTGATCGTGGCGCTGGCGGGCGCGATCGGCGGGCTTTCGGGCTATCTCGGGGCGGCCATATCCGCCACCGCGCCGGGCCTGCCTACGGGGCCGCTGATCGTGCTGGCAAGTTTTGCGCTTTTCACCTTTTCGCTGCTCTTCGCGCCGGCGCGCGGCGTGCTGGCGGCGGGGCTGCGGTATTGGCGGTTTCAGCGCCGGGTGCATCTGCGCCAGGGGTTGCTGGCACTGGCAAGCGGCTACCCGGTCCATGATCCGCTGACGCTGCGCCTGATGCGGCGCCGGGGCCTTGTGCGCGCCGACGGGGTGGTGACGCAGGCAGGCCGCGCCATGGCCGCGCGCGCGCGCCTCGACGAGCGGCGCTGGCACATGCTGCGCAGCCTGCCCGAATTCGAGGCCGCCGCCGCGCGCCATGACGGGCTGAGCCCATTGTCCGAGGTGCTGACCCCCGATCAGCTTGCCGCGCTCGACCGTCGCCTCGGGCCGGAGGGCGCGCTGTGACGGGGGCCGAGTTCGTCATGATCTCGCTCGTGCCGCTGGTGATCGGCGTGCTCGCGGCCATCGCCTGCGCGCTGCCCGGCAATTTCCTGCTGCTTCGCCGTCAGGCGCTCATCGGCGACGCGATCAGCCATGTGGTGCTGCCGGGCATCGTGGTGGCCTTCCTTTTGTCGGGGCGGGTGGCGGCGGTGCCGATGATGCTGGGCGCGGGCGGCGCGGCGCTCGTCTCGGTGGCGCTGATCGAGGCGATCCGGCGGCTGGGGCGGATCGAGCCGGGCGCGGCCATGGGCGTGGTCTTTACCGCGATGTTCGCAGGCGGCGTGCTGCTTCTGGAACAAAGCGCGGCCTCGGGCGTGCATCTCGACGTGCAGCACGCGCTTTACGGCAATCTCGAAAGCCTGATCTGGCTTGACGGCCATGGCTGGGGCGCGCTCGTGGACCGCGAGGCGCTGCGCGGGTTGCCGCCGGAACTGGCGCGCATGGCCCTGGTCACGCTCGCCGTGGCGCTCTTTACCGGCCTGCTCTGGCGGGCGCTGGTGATTTCGACCTTCGACGAGGGGTTCGCCCGCACGCTGGGCCTGCCGGTGCGCGCGCTCTCGCTCGCGCTTGTCGCCGTGGCGGCGATGGCGGCGGTGGCCGCGTTCGACGCGGTCGGCTCGATCATCGTCATCGCCATGTTCATCTGTCCCCCCGCCGCCGCGCGGCTGATGACGGACCGGATGGGCGGGCAGGTGGCGTGGAGCCTCGGATTTGCCACGCTCTCGGCGGTGCTGGGCTATGTGCTGGCAGGCTACGGGCCGCTCTGGCTGGGACATCAAAGCGCGGTCAGCGCGGCGGGGATGATCGCCACCGTCTCGGGCCTGATCCTCGCGCTTGCGGCGCTCTTCGGGCCGCGGCGGCGGGGCGTGGCGGCGGTCTGAGCGGGCACCGTCTTTTCAGGGACAGAGGTTGACAACCGCCGCGCGCCAGCGCCCATCCTGCCAGTGCAATTCCGTCACCGACAGGTTGTCGATGACCTGTCCGAGCGTCGCATGGGCGCTTGCGCCGCGCGCCGCCTGCACCTGCGTGAGGATCGTGCCCATATGCGCCACCGCCACGATATCGCGCCCCGGATGCGTGTCCCGGATCCGCACCACCGCGCGCCCCACGCGCGCCGCCAGGTCGTCCCAGCTCTCGCCCCCCGGCGCGCGCAACGCACCCGGCCGGTCCCAGAAGGCGCGAAGCTGCGCGGGGTCGGCCACGCTGTCAAAGCCCTGCATCTCCCACGCGCCGAAATGGATTTCGCGCAGGTCGGGATCATCGGGCAGGCGCGCGCGCGTGCCCGCGATGGCCTCGGCGGTGGCGCGCGCGCGGATCAGGTCGGACGAGACCACAAGCGCCCCCTCGGGCAGATGCGCCGAGAGCCGCGCCAACCGCGCGGCGTCGCTCAGATCGGCGGGAATGTCGCTCCAGCCGACCATGGCGCGGGCATGGGTCGGGCCGTGACGCACCCAGAAGATACGGCTCATGGCAGCGCCCCCTTGAGCACCATGGGCAGCCCGGCGATGACCATCACCACCAGCCCTGCCCTCGCCGCCAGCCGCTGATTGAGCCCGCCTTGCGCGTCGCGGAACCGCCGCGCCAGCGCGTTTTCCGGCACAACCGACTGGCCCAGCTCGTTCGAGACCACCACCACCG
Source organism: Roseovarius sp. UBA6167 (assembly GCA_002428225.1). GTDB lineage: Bacteria > Pseudomonadota > Alphaproteobacteria > Rhodobacterales > Rhodobacteraceae > Roseovarius. The sequence continues at coordinate 11,646 of DIUD01000023.1, forward strand.
GCGCGGCGCAGGCATCGAGCGCGGCAAGGAGCGCCGCCTCGGCCTGTGCCAGGTCGCGTCCCGCCAGCAGGTGATTGGACAGCCACATGGTCGCGCAATCCACCAGCACCGCCTCTCGCGCCGTCACCCCTGCCAGCGCCGGCGCCAGATCGCGCGGGGCCTCGATGGTGCGCCACGCGGCCCCGCGCCGCGCGCGGTGACGCTGCAATTTCTCGCGCATCTCGTCGTCATGGGCCTCGGCCGTGGCCAGATAGACCGGCGCGCCCCCGCAGCATAGCACAAGCCCTTCGGCGAACACCGATTTCCCCGAGGCGGCCCCGCCGAGGACCAGCGTGAGGTGCGGTAACATGAGCCGGAGATTCCTCAATTGTGATCCGGTATGATTTCCCCTGCGTAGCACTCTGTGACAAGGTCAGAAAGGGCACTTCCGCAGACAGGGGGAAACCATGCCGCTCGATGCACCGCAGACAAGCTCCATGTCCCGCACCGCGATGAAGGCGGAAATGCTGGACGCGGAAACCGAACTGACGCTGGCCTATGCCTGGCGCGACCACCGCGACGAGGCGGCGCTGCACCGGCTTATCACCGCCTACATGCGGCTTGCCATTTCGATGGCGTCGAAATTCCGCCGCTACGGCGCGCCGATGAACGACCTCATCCAGGAGGCGGGTCTTGGCCTGATGAAGGCCGCCGACAAGTTCGACCCCGATCGTGGCGTGCGGTTTTCCACCTATGCGGTGTGGTGGATCAAGGCGTCGATCCAGGATTACGTCATGCGCAACTGGTCGATGGTGCGCACCGGCTCGACCTCGTCGCAGAAATCGCTGTTTTTCAACATGCGCCGCGTTCAGGCACGGCTCGAGCGCGAGGCGATGGCCAATGGCGCGACGCTCGACGGCTATCAGCTGCGCGAGATGATCGCGCATGAGGTGGGTGTGCCGCTGCGCGATGTGGAGATGATGGAGGGGCGGCTCTCGGGCGGGGATTTCTCGCTCAACGCCACGCAATCGACCGACGAGGACGGGCGCGAGTGGATCGACACGATCGAGGACGAGGGCGCGCGCGCCGACGAGATCGTGGAGCGCGACCACGACCGCCGCGCCTTGCGCGACTGGCTCGGCGCGGCGCTGGCGCAGCTGACCGAGCGCGAACGATTCATCGTGCGCGAGCGTAAGCTGGTCGAGACCCCGCGCACGCTCGAAAGCCTCGGCGAGGAATTGAACCTTTCCAAGGAGCGTGTCCGCCAGATCGAGGCGGCGGCCTTTGGCAAGATGCGCCACTATCTTGAAAAACACGCGGGCGGGGTGCACAACCTGCTGGCATGAGCCTGCGCCTCGCCCTTGCCCTTGTCCTCGCCCTGTGCCTGCGTGCCGTCCCGGCGCTGGCGCAGGATGTCTGGATTCTGGGCGAGGTGCATGACAATCCGGCCCATCACGCCGAACAGGCGGCGCGGGTCGCCGCGATCCAGCCCCGTGCGCTGGTCTTCGAGATGCTGACGCCGGAACAGGCGGCGCGAGTCACGCCCGAGCTGATCGCCGATCCCGATGCCATGGCCGGGGCGCTTGGCTGGGCTGCTGCCGGCTGGCCGGATTTTTCGATGTATCATCCGATCTTTGCCGCCGCGCCGGGGGCCGCGATCTACGGCGCGCATGTCCCGCGAGAGGCGGCGCGGGCGGTGCTCGAGCATGGCCCCGCCGCCTATTTCGGCGAAGGCGCCGCCGCCTACGGCCTGACCGAGCCGCTGCCCCCCGAGGAGCAGGCGGCGCGCGAGGCGCTGCAACGCGCCGCGCATTGCGACGCGCTGCCAAAGGACGTGCTGCCCGGCATGGTGGCGGTGCAGCGGTTGCGCGACGCGGTGCTGGCGCGCGCGACGATCACGGCTTGGGCCGAGACCGGCGGCCCGGTCGTCGTCATCACTGGCAACGGCCATGCACGCCGCGACCGGGGCGTGCCCGCCTATCTCGCCCGCGCAGCCCCCGACCTGGAGGTGTTCGTCCTGGGCCAGACCGAGGACGGCGCGCCCCTTCCGGGCGGCTTCGACGAGGTGCTCTCGGCCCCGGCGGTGGCGCGCCCCGATCCCTGCGCCGCCCTGCCCCGGGCAGGGCGCGCTCGCGCGGTGCGTCCGCTTGCCTCTGTCGGCCCGCGCGGGTAAACGCAACCAGATCGTTCATGGAGGGCTGCATGTCCATTTGCCTCTGTCGGCCCGCGCGGGTAAACGCAACCAGATCGTTCATGGAGGGCTGCATGTCCATCGACCTCGAGACCGCCGCCAGGGTGGCAAGCCTCGCGCGCATCCGCGTGGACAAGGACGCGCTGCCTGCGCTTGCGCAGGAATTCAACACGATTCTCGGTTTCATCGAGCAGTTGAACGAGGTCGATGTGGAGGGCGTCGCGCCGATGACGAGCGTCACGCCGATGCGCCTCAGGCGGCGCCCCGACGTGGTGACCGACGGCAACCGGCAGGCCGAAATCCTGTCGAACGCGCCCGACGCGCGCGAGGGCTTCTTTGTCGTGCCGAAAGTGGTGGAGTGAGCATGACCGACCTGAACACGCTGACCATCGCCGAGGCCCGCGACGCGCTGCGCAAGGGCGAGGTGACAAGCCGCGATCTGACCGAGGCCTGCCTTGCCGCCATCGAAGGCGCGGGCGCGCTCAATGCCTTCGTTCATCACACGCCCGACCTGGCGCGCGCGCAGGCGCGCGCGGCGGATGCGCGGCTCAAGGCAGGCGATGCGCCTGCGATGTGCGGCATCCCGCTGGGGATCAAGGATCTGTTCTGCACGAAGGGCGTGCCGAGCCAGGCCGCGAGCCGTATCCTGCAAGGGTTCAAGCCCGAATACGAATCGACCGTGACGCAGAACCTGTTTGATGCCGGCGCGGTCATGCTGGGCAAGCTCAACATGGACGAGTTCGCCATGGGATCGAGCAACGAGACCTCCTGCTACGGCAATGCGGTGAACCCGTGGCGGCGCGGCGATGACGCGGCGCCGCTCACGCCGGGCGGTTCTTCGGGGGGCTCGGCGGCGGCGGTGGCGGCGGATCTTTGCCTTGCCGCGACCGGCACCGATACCGGCGGCTCGATCCGTCAGCCGGCGGCATTCACCGGCATCACCGGCATCAAGCCGACCTACGGGCGCTGTTCGCGCTGGGGGATCGTCGCCTTTGCCTCGTCGCTCGACCAGGCGGGGCCGATGACCAGGACGGTGCGCGATGCGGCGATCATGCTGGGCGCGATGAGCGGCCATGACCCAAGGGACAGCACCTCGGCCGATCTGCCCGTGCCGGATTTCGAGGCGATGCTGTCGGGCGACATTCGCGGCAAGGTGATCGGGATTCCACGCGAATACCGAATGGACGGGATGCCCGCCGAGATCGAGACACTATGGGCTGACGGCGCGCAGATGCTGCGCGACGCGGGAGCCGAGATCCGCGACATCTCGCTGCCGCACACCAAATACGCGCTGCCCGCCTATTACGTCATCGCGCCGGCAGAGGCATCGTCCAATCTCGCGCGCTATGACGGGGTGCGCTATGGCCACCGGGCGAAACTGGCCCAGGGCGACGGCATTACCGAGATGTATGAAAAGACCCGCGCCGAGGGTTTTGGCCACGAGGTGCAGCGCCGGGTGATGGTGGGCACATATGTGCTCTCGGCGGGCTTCTACGATGCCTATTACAACCGCGCGCGCAAGGTCCGCACCCTCATCAAGCGTGACTTCGAGGAGGTCTTCGCCGCCGGTGTCGATGCGATCCTGACGCCTGCCACGCCCTCGGCGGCCTTTGGTCTTGGCGCGATGACGGATGCCGACCCGGTGCAGATGTATCTCAACGACGTGTTCACCGTGACGGTGAACCTCGCCGGGCTGCCGGGTATCGCGCTGCCTGCGGGGCTTGACCGGCAGGGGCTGCCGCTGGGGTTGCAACTGATCGGGCGGCCGTGGGAAGAGGGCGATCTGCTGAACACCGCCTATGCGCTCGAAGGCGCGGCGGGGTTTGTGGCCAAGCCCGCGAAATGGTGGTAAACCTCGTCCCGAACGGGTCGATTTTCAGGAAGTAACCAATGCGCGTGACCCTTGCAGTTGTTGTTCTTGCGGCGCTTTCGGCCTGTGCGCCCGCGATCCCCGATAGCCGGGCGGGCGTCGATCCTGGCACCGGCGTCGGTTTTGGCAATTCCCAGGACTACCTGCGCCAGAAGGCCGAGCGTGAGGCGGCGCTTGCCGGCGCGGTCCTGCCGCCAGCCAACTCGGTTTCCGCAATGCCGCCGGGCGTCGGCACCTCCCCCGACACCGAGGCCGAGCGCCTTGCCGCCGATACCCGCGCCGCCCTCGCGGTCGATCCCGTCACCGGCCGCGAGATGGTGCCGGCCAGTCCCTCGAACCCGCCGCCGGCGGTCCTCAACTCGGCGGGCATATCGCAGGAAAACAGTTTCGACGCGGTGGGCGCGGAACGCTCCATCGAACAGGACGCCGCCAGAATCGCCCAAAATCGCGCGCAATATCAAATGTTTCAGCCAGAGGCGATCGGCCCGCGCCCCGGCGATGTCGGCCCCAATATCGTGGCCTATGCGCTGGCAACGAAACACCCGCGTGGCACGCAGATCTATCGCCGCGTCGGCGTGAACCTGCAATCCAAGGCTGAGCGCGCCTGCCGCAACTACCCCTCGCCCGACCAGGCGCAGCTCGATTTCCTGCGCCGGGGCGGGCCCGAGCGCGACCGTCTCGGGCTTGACCCCGATGGCGACGGCTATGCCTGCGACTGGGATCCCGCGCCCTTCCGCCGCGCGGTGCAGAACTGAGCGTGACAGGGGGCGTGACCGGGGCGGTCCTGTCCTGCCCCTCGCCCAACCACGGCCCGCGCCGTGACGGCGCGCGCCCCGATCTCGTTGTCCTGCATTACACTGGAATGACCACCGCAGAGGCCGCGCTGGCGCGGCTTTGTGACCCGGCGGCGGAGGTGTCGGCGCATTACCTGATCTGCGAGCGCGGCCGCGTCTGGCGACTGGTGCCCGAGGCGTTGCGCGCCTGGCACGGCGGGACCGGGCGGTGGGGCGGGGTGCGCGATGTCAATTCGCGCTCCATCGGGATCGAGCTGGCCAATACCGGCGCGCATCCCTTTTCCGCGCCGCAGATGGCGGCGCTGCGCGCGCTGATGCGCGGCATTATGGCGCGCTGGTCGATCCCGCCCGCCCGCGTCATCGCCCATTCCGACATGGCGCCCGCGCGCAAGTCCGATCCGGGGCCGCGTTTCGACTGGCGGGGGCTGGCGTGCGAGGGGCTGTCGGTCTGGTCCGACGCGACGGGGCAGGGGGCCCTTTGGGGCGCGTTCCTGCGCGATGCCGGGCGGTTCGGCTATGCCGTTGGCGACAATGCGCCCGAGACCGTGCTCAATGCCTTTCGCCTGCGCTTTCGTCCCTATGCGCGGGGGCCTCTCGACGGCACCGATTGCGCGCGTATCGCCGATCTGGCCGAGCGCTTTCCCGTTGACCGGGACGGACCGAGCGCCTAAGTCGGATATCGCGCGGAGGGCCGGATGGCCGCGACACTACCCGCGAGGGTGTGGCGAGGAAAGTCCGGACTCCACAAGACAACGGTGCCGGGTAACGCCCGGCCGGGGAAACCCGAGGGAAAGCGCCACAGAGAACAGACCGCCCAGCCGGCTCGGCCCTGCCGACGCGGCTGGGCAAGGGTGAAACGGTGGGGTAAGAGCCCACCGCNNCCACCGGGAGCAATGCCGAATAGGGATCGCGCGCGGGGCATTGGTCGGGAAACCGAAACCGCCCGCAGGTCATGTCTTGGCCCGGCGATCCGGGTAGGCAGCTTCAGGCGCGCGGGCAACCGCGCGTCGAGACGAATGGCCATCCCAGGGGGCCTGCCCCCTGGACAGAATCCGGCTTACAGGCCCTCCGCGCGTTCTTTTCGTTTTGGCCCCGGAGGGTGGAATCGACCTCATGCCGTATCGCTGGAGCGCCCCGCCGCAAGGGGCAGAAAACGAGATCACGCTGACACTCTGGCCGCACCGCTCGCTGCCGCGGCGGGGCTTTGCCGCTTTTGTCCTGGCGACCTTCGCGCTGATCTGCATCCCGCTCCTGGCGCTTCTGGGCACGGTGCTGCTCTGGGGGATGCTGCCGTTTCTGCTTCTGGCCGTGGGGGGCATCTGGTGGGCGCTCGAGTCTACCTATCGCAGCGCACAACTGAGCGAGGTGCTGACGCTTGGCCCCGACGAGGTGCGCCTGCGGCGCGTCGAGGCCAGGGGCGCCACGCGCGAGTGGCAGTGCAACCGTTACTGGGCGCGGGTGAGGATGCACGTCACCGGCGGGCCGGTGGCGCATTACGTGACGCTTGCGGGCAATGGCCGCGAGGTCGAGATCGGCGCGTTCCTGTCGGAGGACGAGCGCAAGGCGCTCTATGGCGACCTGTGTCGCGCCCTGCCGGCGGCGCAAGCGGGCTGACGCGCGGACCCGCGCCCGTTACCCGAGCCGCGCCTTGACCTGCCCGCCGACCGCGCCGAAATCCATCTGCCCGGCGTGGCGTTCCTTGAGCTTGCCCATGATCTTGCCCATGTCGCGGATCGAGCTTGCGCCGGTATCGGCGATGGCGCGATCGATGGCGGCGGCGATTTCGGCCTCGTCCAGCTGGCGCGGCAGGAATTCCTCGATCACGCCGATCTCGGCGCGCTCGCGCTCGGCAAGATCGAGCCGCCCGCCCTCTTCATAGGCGCGCACGCTTTCGTTGCGCTGCTTGGTCATCCTGGCGAGAATCGCCATGATCTCGGCATCGCTCAGGGGGGCGGTGTCCTCGGTGCCCCGGCGGGCGATTTCCTGATCCTTGATCGCGGCGTTGATCAGCCTGAGCGTGGCGAGGCGGCGTTGATCCTTGTCCTTCATGGCCTGTTTGAGGGCGGTGTTGATCCTGTCGCGCAAATCCATCTCTTCATCCCCGTGGCGGCTTGCAAGTCCCGGAGCCTAGCCAAAGCGAAGGGCCAAGGCAACCTGTCCGCAAGCGGCGTGTATCGCCGCTTGACCCTCACCGGGGCTGGCCCTAGTTATGCGACGATTTGCCCAAGCCCGGAGACCCGCCCGATGGCCCATGCCGCCAAGCCCCGCCCGACCGCCTGCCTTGCGCTTGCCGATGGCTCGATCTTCTACGGGCAGGGGTTCGGCGCGATCGGCGAGACGGTGGCGGAGCTGTGCTTCAACACCGCGATGACCGGCTATCAGGAGATCATGACCGACCCCTCCTATGCCGGGCAGATCGTGACCTTTACCTTTCCGCATGTGGGCAATGTCGGGGTGAACGACGACGATGACGAGACCGCCGAGCCGGTGGCCGAGGGAATGGTGGTCAAGTGGGATCCGACCGAGCCGTCGAACTGGCGTGCCGAGGAGCATCTGGCTCAGTGGCTGGCGCGGCGCGGACGTATCGCCATCGGCGGGGTGGATACGCGGCGGCTGACGCGGGCGATCCGGCAGCAGGGCGCGCCGCATGTGGCGCTGGCGCATGACCCGTCGGGCGATTTCGACGTGGCCCGGCTGGTGGCAAGGGCGCGCGGCTTTCCCGGGCTGGAGGGGGTGGACCTTGCCCGGCACGTGACCTGCGCGCAATCCTATCGCTGGGACGAGATGCGCTGGGCCTGGCCCGAGGGCTATGCGCGGCAGACCCAGGCGCGCCACAAGGTCGTGGCGCTCGATTACGGCGCCAAGCGCAACATCCTGCGGTGCCTGGCGAGCGCGGGTTGCGAGGTCACGGTGCTGCCTGCCACCGCCACCGCCGAGGAGGTGCTGGCGCACCGGCCCGACGGCGTGTTCCTGTCCAACGGTCCCGGCGACCCGGCGGCGACGGGCGCATATGCCGTGCCGATGATCCGCGCCGTGCTCGACCGTGGCCTGCCGCTGTTCGGGATCTGTCTTGGCCATCAGATGCTGGCGCTGGCGCTGGGGGGCCGCACGGTCAAGATGAACCACGGTCATCACGGCGCGAACCACCCGGTGAAGGATCTCGAGACCGGCAAGGTCGAGATCACCTCGATGAACCACGGCTTTGCCGTCGATGCCCAGAGCCTGCCCGCGGGGGTGATCGAGACGCATGTCTCGCTCTTTGACGGCTCCAACTGCGGTATCCAGCTGAAGGACCGGCCGGTGTTCTCGGTGCAGCATCACCCTGAGGCCAGCCCCGGCCCGCAGGACAGCTTTTACCTTTTCGAGCGGTTCGCGGCGGCCATGGACGGATAAACCCTGGGTTTATCTGGCATCGTTAACCACTCGTTAAGCGTTTGTTAACCATCCGCTCGCAAGCCTCGATCCCGCGGAACACACGGGAGAGGCACGATGGGCATTTCCGAATTGCGTCAGGTCGGCCATGTCGATGGCGGCAGGATGACGGACCCGCTCGGGCGCGATCTGGTCCGCCGGGGCCTGCTCGGTCGCGCCGATGCCGCGCGCGCGGGATTGGTGCGGCGGCAATGCGACACCTCGCTCGACCGCATCCTTCTGGCCGAGGGGCTGGCGCGCGAAGAGGACCTGCTTGCCGCCCATGCCCGCCTTGGCAACACCCGGTGCCTCGATGCCGGGGCGCTGGCGCGGGCCAGGGTGGTCGAAACCGGACTCGATCCGCGGATCCTGCTCAAACATGGTGCGCTGCTCATGCGCGACGAAAACGGTGCGCCGTGCCTTGCCCATGACGGGGCCGGGAGCCTGCGCGCGCTGCGTCGGCTGTTGCCCGACGACCTGACCCGCGCACGGCCCATCATCGCCCCCCGCATGGCGGTTCAGGACCGGGTGGCCGAGGCGTATCGCGACACCTTGCGCGACATGGCCGCCGCGCGCACCCCCGAATCCGAAAGCTGCCGCACCTGGGAGGGGCAAAGGGGCATCCGGCTGCGCCTTGCCTGTGCCGCGCTTCTGGTCATCGGGGCGCTTTGCCTGGCCTTTCCGCTCGCGGTGCTCGGCCTGGTGGCGGGCTGGGCGATCCTTACGCTGATCGTCGCGGCAGGGCTGAAGGTCGCGGCCTTCGCGGCGGCCATGGCCGCGCGCGATGAAAAGCGGCCCGTGCCCGTCGCTGGCCCCTTGCCGCGCGTCTCGATCCTCGTGCCGCTTTTCCGCGAGACGGAAATCGCCCATGCCCTTGTCGCGCGGCTGTCGCGGCTGACCTATCCGAAATGCCTGCTCGACGTGATCCTCGTGCTGGAGGAGGAGGATCACCTGACCCGCGAGACGCTGGCCAGCATCGACCTGCCGCCCTGGGTGCGCCCCGTGGTGGTGCCCGACGGTCAGCCCCGCACCAAGCCGCGCGCGATGAACTACGCGCTAGATTTCTGTCAGGGCGAGATCATCGGCATCTTTGACGCCGAGGACGCGCCCGACCCCGACCAGATCACCCGTGTTGCCCGCCGCTTTCAGGGCGCGCCACGCGATCTGGCCTGCCTTCAGGGGGTGCTCGATTACTACAATCCGCGCCAGAACTGGCTGGCGCGGTGTTTCACCATCGAATATGCCACCTGGTTCCGCACGCTCATGCCCGGCATGGCGCGGCTGGGCCTAGCGCTGCCGCTTGGCGGCACGACGCTCTATATCCGCCGCGACGTGCTCGAGGACCTGGGCGGCTGGGACGCGCATAACGTGACCGAGGACGCCGATCTGGGGTTCCGGCTCGCGCGGCATGGCTATCGCACCGGGATGATCGACACCGTGACCGAGGAAGAGGCCAATTGCCGTCCCTGGGCATGGGTCAGGCAACGCTCGCGCTGGCTCAAGGGCTACATGACCACCTGGCTGGTGCATATGCGCGCGCCCCGCAGGCTCCATGCGCAGCTGGGGCCACGAAAATTCTGGGGGTTCCAGGCGCATTTCGTCTCCGCCGTCTCCCAGGTGGTGCTCGCGCCGGTGCTGTGGTCGTTCTGGCTGGTGCTTCTGGGGCTGCCGCATCCGCTGGAGCCGGTGATCCCGCGCGCGGTGCTGACGTCGATATGCGCGATGTTCCTGACCGCCGAGGTGCTCACCCTGTGCATCCATGCGGTGACGGTCTCGGGGCCGCGACATCGCCACCTGCTGGCCTGGGTGCCGACGATGCATTTCTATGCGCCCCTGGCCGCCATCGCCGCCTACAAGGCTATATACGAGCTTGTTTTCAAACCATTCTTTTGGGACAAGACGATACATGGCCTGTCGGTTGCCGCGCGCGGGCGGCACCGCTCAGACGGCGGATTTGACCTCGCCGGAATCAAGCTTGAGCCGGGTCACGAAAGCCTTTGAGATGTGATCGCGCAGCGCCTGCGCCGCCGCCGCCCCGTCGCGCGCCTCGATCGCGCTGACGATGGCACCATGCTCGGCCAGCGCATCCTCGCCGCGCCCCCTCGCCGCAAGCGAGGTGGTCGCCAGAAGCGCCATGGAGCGATGCACAAGGTCAAGCTGCTGCACCAGAAAGCGGTTGTGCGAGGCGAGGTGGATCTGCTTGTGAAACCGCCGGTTGGCGCGCGACAGCTCCTTCGGATGCCCCAGCAGTGCGCGGTCGTCCTCGACCATGTCGCGCAGCACGCGCACCTCCTCGGGCGTGGCATGGCGCGCGGCCAGTTGCGCCGCCAGCCCCTCGAGTTCGGCACGCACCACATAAAGCTCGGCCAGCTGGTTGTAATCGAGCGAGGCCACGATCAGGCTGCGCCCGTCGCGCGTCAGCATGGACTGGGTCTCGAGCCGCTGAAGCGCCTCGCGGATGGGTGTGCGCGAGACGCCGAATCGCTCGGCCAGATCGCTCTCCACCAGGCGGTCGCCGGGCTTGAACACGCCCATGTCGATCGCCTCCAGGATCAGCGTGTAGGCGTCCGTTGTCGGGGGCTTCATCGGCGGGTCCGTCCGTTCTCGTGTCATGGCGCGACCTTACGCGCTTTGACCCGGCGATCAACCCCGACCCGATTGCATGAAACGTGGCGCTGGCCTATGGTCCGGCCATGGCGAAACAGGATTTTGCCCATGTGACGACATGGGTATTCGATCTCGACAATACGCTCTACCCGCCCGAGGCGCGCCTTTTCGATCAGATCGAGGCGCGGATGACGGCATTCGTGCGCGATTTCCTCAAGGTCAGCGCCGCCGAGGCCGACCGCATCCGTCACGACTACTGGCGCGCCCATGGCACGACGCTTGCCGGGCTGATGCGGTGCCACGATCTCGACCCCGGCCCCTATTTGCAGGCGGTGCACGATATTTCGCTCGATCATCTCGCGCCCGATCCCGATTTGCGTGCGACCATCGAGCGGCTGCCGGGGCGGCGGATCGTCCATACCAACGGCTCGGGCGACTATGCAGGCCGGGTGGTGGCGGCGCGCGGCCTCGCCGGCGTGTTCGACGCGATCTATGGCGTGGAAGATGCGGGCTACCGGCCCAAGCCAGAGGCCGGGGCCTTTGCCGCCGTGCTCGGGCGCGACGGATCGGAGGCGGGGCGCGCGGCGATGTTCGAGGATGACGCGCGCAACCTTGCCGCACCGCACGCGATGGGGATGCGCACCGTCCATGTCGCCCCCGCCCCGGTCAGGGCCGCGCATATCCATCACCATACCGATGACCTGGGCGGGTTTCTTGCGCGCCTGGTCTGAGGCGGCGCCCCGGCGGCGCATCCCGCCCGCATGTGGCCGTTTTTGTCGCAGGCCGGCCGACAGGCGTTGCGATCCCGGCGATTGTGGGGCCTTGTATCCCTGCGCTGGCGCTGGCGCCGGTGCCGGTGATCCGAGTGCGGGCTGGGGTGATGGCGCGCGGGCAGCGCGACGAAAGGCAGGGAAAAGGCAGGGACATGACGGGCGAGAGCGTCGATATCGTGATCTCGGGCGGTGGTGTGGCGGGGCTGACGGCGGCGGCCGTCTTTGGCGGCGCGGGATTTTCCGTTCTCTGCGTCGATCCCGCGCCGCCGGTCACTGCGCGCGACGCCGAGGGCGCGGACCTGCGCACCACCGCCTTTCTGCAACCCGCGCAGGCGCTGCTGGATCGCGCGGGGCTGTGGGAGCGGCTTGCCCCCCATGCCGCGCCGTTGCAGATCATGCGGGTGGTCGATGCCGGCGGCGAGCGGCCCGAGCCGCGCGTCATCAAGGATTTCGACGCCGCCGAGATTTCCGACCGGCCGTTTGGCTGGAACCTGCCCAACTGGCTCTTGCGGCGCGAGATGGTGGCGCATCTTGAGGGGCTTGCGAATGTCACCTTCCGCCCCGGCACGGCGACCACCACGCTTTTCACCCGGCAAGGCGAGGCGCGCGTCGGGCTGTCGGACGGCAGCCGTGTGCGCACACGGCTGGTAATCGCCGCCGACGGGCGCAACTCGCCGATCAGGGACGCTGCGGGCATCCCGGTGAAAACGATCCGCTACGGGCAGAAGGCGCTCGCCTTCGCCGTCACCCATCCGATCCCGCATGACAATGTCTCGACCGAGATCCATCGCTCGGGCGGACCGTTCACGCTTGTGCCGCTGCCCGATCTCGACGGGCGGCCTTCTTCGGCGGTGGTCTGGATGGAGCAGGGGCCTGAGGTGGTCCGCCTTGCCGCGCTGCCGGCGGCCGAGTTCGAGGCAGCGATGAACCTGCGTTCCTGCCATCTTTTCGGGCCGCTCACGCTGGCCTCGCGGCGCACGGTCTGGCCGATCGTCAGCCAGGTCGCCGAATGGATGTGGGCCGAGCGTGTGGCGCTGGTGGCCGAGGCGGCGCATGTGGTGCCGCCCATCGGGGCGCAGGGGTTGAACATGAGCCTTGCCGACATGCGCGTGCTGGCAGACCTCGCCGAGGCGGCACCCGACCGGCTGGGCGACCGTGCCATGCTGGAAAGCTATCACCGCAAGCGCCATCTCGAGGTGGCGGCGCGGGTGCGCGGCATCGACCTGCTCAACCGCGCCTCGATGCTGCACACGCAGCCCTTGCGCGATGCGCGCGCGCGTGCGCTTGACGCGCTCTATTCGCTGGCCCCGGTGCGCAGGACGCTGATGAAGATCGGGCTCGGCGCGCGGGGGTAAGAGGGCGGTTCTGGCCTGTTGCCGACATTCGGCTTTTGTCCCCTCGCACGGCTAATCCCGAAACTGGCAAAGGCCCGCCTCATACCAACGGCCCTATGAATTGACCGCTTTGGCATATTCTCGGTCACTGATAGAAAGGACGCGTTCCTGATCGTTTGCGAAGAAGTTCCACGCGTCACAACATCGCGCAACGATGTCGTCGTGGGTATCGAACACGGAAATGGCGAGGCAGTTCGCTCGCAGATAGGTGTTCCATCCCGGATGATCACATTTCCCCTCGGCGCTCCGCATTTTTCATGGCGAGATCGGTTCTGAGGGAGTGCGGCGGGAGGGGGCGTTGACATGCTGATCCATCTTCACAGCCAAGCGACGACGACACCCGGGGTGCGCGCGGCGATCCAGGCCAGCGATGACGCGGGGACGGTGTTTGCCGAACGCTTCGGGGTGACGCCGCAGACGGTCTGCAAATG
>DIUD01000044.1 GCA_002428225.1 Roseovarius sp. UBA6167
GGGCGACAACGTCTCGATGGACGTTGAGCTGCTTGCGCCGATCGCGATGGATGAGGGGCTGCGCTTCGCCATCCGCCAAGGCGGCCGCACCGTCGGCGCCGGCGTGGTGTCGAAAATCCTCGCCTGACCGCGCCGAGGACGTGATAACGGCTAGGGGCGCCTTTCGGGTGCCCCTTTGCTCTTTTGCATGGGCGCGCTTGTTTTTCGGGCGCGCCCGGGCTAGTGATACGGTCACAGCGGTCGCAGCCTACCCGCTCTAAAAAACAAGGACATGCAATGCGCACTCTGGTCATTTGCTCGGGCGGGCTCGATTCCGTCACGCTGGCCCACAAGACCGCCGCCGAGGGCGATCTCGTGGGGCTGTTGTCGTTCGACTACGGCCAGCGCCATGTGAAGGAACTCGAATGCGCGGCGGCCTGTGCGCGGCGTCTGGATGTGGCGCATCGGGTGGTCGATCTGCGCAGCGTCGGCGCGGCGCTCTCGGGCTCGGCGCTGACGGGTGACGTGGACGTGCCCGACGGGCATTACGCCGAAGAGACCATGCGCGTCACCGTGGTGCCCAACCGCAACGCGATCATGCTGACCGTGGCTTTTGGCATGGCGGCGGCGGAGAAGGCAGAGGCGGTGGCGGCGGCGGTCCATGGCGGCGATCATTTCATCTATCCCGATTGCCGCCCCGGTTTCGTCGCGGCGTTTCAGGCGATGCAGGACGCGGCGCTTGAGGGCATCGCCCGGGTGCGGCTCTGGACGCCCTACGTGACCGCCTCCAAGGCCGATATCGTGCGCGACGGCGCGCGGCTTGGCGTGCCCTTTGCCGAAACATGGTCGTGCTACAAGGGGGGGCTGCACCATTGCGGGCGCTGCGGCACCTGCGTCGAGCGGCGCGAGGCGTTTCACCTGGCGGGCGTCGCAGACCCGACCGCGTATGACGACGCGGTGTTCTGGCGCAAGGCGGTGGAGGGGCGCTGATGTATCGCATCACCAAGGAGTTTCATTTCTCGGCCAGCCATCAGCTGTCGGGGCTGCGCGAGGGGCATCCCTGCGCGCGGCTGCATGGGCATAACTATGTCGTGGTGGTGGAACTGGCCGCAGTCGAGCTGGACGAGACCGGCTTTGTCCGCGATTATCACGATCTGGCGGCATTGAAACGGTATATCGACGAAGAGCTGGACCATCGCCACCTCAACGACGTGCTGGGCGACGATGGCGTGACCGCAGAGCGGATGGCGAAGCATTTCTTCGACTGGGCGCGCGCGCGCTGGCCCGAGGTGACGGCGGTGCGGGTGAGCGAGACGCCCAGGACATGGGCGGAATACCGGCCATGAGCGATCCCATCCGCGTCTCGGAAATCTTCGGCCCAACGATCCAGGGCGAGGGCGCGCTGATCGGCCTGCCCACGGTTTTCGTGCGCACCGGCGGCTGCGATTATCGTTGCGCATGGTGCGACAGCCTGCACGCCGTGGATGCGGAATTCCGCCATGAGTGGACGCCCATGCAGGCCGGGGAAATCATGGCCGAGGTCGCGCGCCTCTCGGGCGGGCGGCCCTTGCTGGTGACGCTCTCGGGGGGCAATCCGGCGATTCAGCCGCTGGCGCCGCTGATCGAGGCGGGGCGCGCGCGGGGCTACCGCTTTGCCATGGAGACGCAAGGCTCGGTGGCGCGCGACTGGTTCGCGGGTCTTGACATGCTGGTGCTGAGCCCCAAGCCGCCCTCGTCGGGGATGGGGGTGGATTGGGACATGTTCGACGCCTGCCTCGCGGCGGCCAAAGGGGCCGAGACAGTGCTCAAGATCGTGGTCTTCGACGAGGCGGACTATCTTTGGGCGCGGCAGGTGGCGGGGCGCTATCCGGCGCTGCCGCTGGTGTTGCAACCGGGCAATCACACGCCGCCCCCGCCCGGCGATGACAGCGCGGTGGTCGATCACGAGGGGATCGCGGCGCGGATGCGCTGGCTGGTGGGGCGCGTCACGGCGGATGGCTGGTTTGCCGCGCGGGTGCTGCCGCAGCTTCATGTTGCGCTCTGGGGCAACCGGCGCGGGGTCTGACAGGAGATGGCAATGGCCGGGAACATCTATGAGGGTCTCAGACAGCTCGGCGGGGCGGCGCGGGTGCCGCAAGGCCCCGACGAGGCCGAGCTTGAGCGTGTGGCCAATCCGCAAGCCGATGTCGCCTACGCCGTGCGCTTCACCGCGCCCGAGTTCACCTCGCTCTGTCCGATCACGGGGCAGCCGGATTTCGCCCACCTGGTGATCGACTATGTGCCGGGGGACTGGCTGGTGGAGAGCAAATCGCTCAAGCTCTACCTCACCAGCTTTCGCAACCACGGTGCGTTTCACGAGGATTGCACGATTTCCATCGCGCGGCGCCTGGTGGAGTTCCTCGCGCCCCGGTGGCTGCGCATCGGCGGCTACTGGTATCCGCGCGGCGGCATCCCGATCGACGTGTTCTGGCAGACGGGACCGGCGCCCGAGGGCGTGTGGCTGCCCGATCAGGGCGTGCCGCCCTATCGCGGTCGGGGGTAGGGTCATCCTCGGGCCGGGCCCGAGGATCTCATCGTGTTTCAGGCGCGCGATGTGCCGGTTCGCGTCAGTCCAGCCATGCCGTCGGAACGCGGTCGCCGAACCGCGCCCGGATACCGGCGTATTGCTTGTCGAACGCCTCGCGGAACAGCGCGCGGATCTCGTCGGGCAGGGGCAACTTGGTCCCCTCGTTGACGCGGTTGGAGGCGTCGGGTGGAAGGTTGGCTATGCCGAGAAAGTCGCAGATCTGCGCCGTCGCGCCGCCCGTGAACAGGTCTTCGTAGAAGACGTAGAGGATGCGCTCCGGCGGCACGGCGGCCTCGAGCTCGGTCATGGTGCGGAGATAGTTGGCGCGCTCGATCGTGGAGAGACGCCCGCTTTTTCGCAGCATGTCCGCGTGCTCGACGCAAAGCCGCAGCATCTCGTCGGGGTTCGACTGCCCGCGCGTCTTGGCGGTCACGGCCATGCGGATTTGCGACCACATCCGGCTGACCGGATCGCGCAGGATGAAGATGAACCTTGCGCGCCCGATGCTTGCCATGTCGGCAAAATCGGCGCGTTTCAGGATGCTGTAGGCCGGGGTGATGTCGCCGACGACGGGCTGTGCGCGCCGACCGGCAAGCAGGTAGTCGATGTAGGGATCGTGACGGCGCGCACCATCGGCGCTGCCGGTATAAATCGACAGGAGATCGGCCGCGTTGCGCAAGCGGTCCACCGCGTTCTTCTTTAGTCGCACATCCGTCGCGTCAAGCCTGTCGGCGAAAAGCTTGATCGTATCGACACGTTGCTGAAGCGAGAGCTTCCCTTTTCCTGCCAGAACGTCGAAATAGTGCAGCTCCTTGTTGCGCGAGAAATGCACCTCATCCGAGCGCGACAGGTAATCATAGAGCCAGGACGTGCCGGCCTTCTGGGCGCCGATGCCGAAGAACATGGTGGCATCTTCGGGAAATGCCGGCTTTGGATAGCTGCGAACCGATGGCCTCGTGATCTTGGCGGCGATGTTCTTCAGGGGCTTCGACGGCACCGCGCGGATATGCGGCTCCGGTCCCATGCCCAGCCGGTGCAGGAGCATCTGATCGGCATAGGCGAAATCGAGCAGCTTCTCACGCGTTTCATCCCGCTCGATCAAGGTCTCGAGCTTGGCCCAGCGAGAGATCTCGCGGTCATCGGGCGCGCTGTTCACAAAACGGCCCGTCAGGTTCGTCTTGATCCCCAAACGGTGTTCAAGATCGTGTTCGAGCCTGTCGAGGCCGTCCACCGAATAGACCCCGTCAAGCCCGCGCGCGGCCTCTTGTGCCCGTGTCACCAGCGTTGCCGTGTCGAGATCGGCGATTTGCGAATAGCCGCGCATCCGGCGCGTGACGAGATAGGTGCAATAGGTGCTGTAGTAATGGTCCCGGATGAAGTGACGCCAGCCCGGCGTGCCGCCAAAGAAATAGTCGTCCGGCCCGTTCTCGAGTGCCATGCGAAGGCCGCGGCGACCGGGCTTTGCCAGTTCCTCTGCGGAAACGCTTTCGGCCTCGCGCCGCACGAAGAAATAGAACGAGGCAATGCGTTCGAGCGGGTCGCGCAGCACGGTGAAGGTAAAGCGCCGCTCTGGCAGCGTGTCGATCGCCTGCCAGTCGAGGTGACCGGAATAGAGCCGGTAGCCGGGCGGAAACTGGGCCGCGCCCGTTTCGGCCTGGGTGTGGACCCGGACGGGCGAGACGGCCTCTGCGCCGATGGCGCGGGCAAGCTCGTTATGGACGGTTTGTCCCGCCGTCTTGGGAATGTGCAGAAAGGCGATGGTGACGCCAGTGCCCGTGCCGGTATCGGTGGTCGCCGCGGGATTTCTCGTTGGCATCTCAATCCTTTCTCAGGTCGATGACGTCCGGCTTGAACGGTTCCACCTCGTTCATCTTCTGCAGGCCGTTGATGAATTCCTTCAGGTCGGACGGGTCAAGATGCGTCATCTGCCACGGTGCAAATCTCCACCATTTCAGGCGCAGAAGCTGGCCGATGACTTGCGGAGGCACGCGAAACTTGCGGATCGTGGCCGGGTTGCCCGCGACCACGGCGTAGGGCGGGACGTCCTTGGCGACAACCGCACGGGCTGCCACGATCGCGCCGTCGCCGATCGTCACGCCGGCAGCGATATAGGCCCCGTGCCCGATCCAGACATCGTTGCCGATCGTGGTCAGCTTTACCCTGGTGGGCGGACCCTGAAAGCTGAACTTGTAGTCGTGATACTGGTCTGCGCCGTTAAATCCTGCGTCAAGATCAAACAGCCTGTCGCCGATATAGAAGGCGGGACTGGTGGAGATCCAGGTGGTCGGATGGTTCTGACGGCCGATCTGGACCTCCTCGCCAAAGGAGCAGTAGCGCCCGATCTTCGCCGCAAAGCAATAGCCCGACACCTGATACGAGAACGCCCCGAGTTCCAGCTTGAACTCGTATTTGGTCCATTTCAGGCTCGACGGGGCCTCGATGACGGTGCTTTTCGGCAAGACGACCTGCCCGCCCGGCCGATTGAGCACTTCGACGCCGCGCTCGCGCAGCCAGGATATGGGGATCGTCTTCAGCATGTCGTCTCTTTTTCCATCGCTTGATAAGCGTCAAACTGTTCTCGGACAACCCTTGCAAGATCGGCGTCCGGGTCGAAGGGCATCTCGATCCCGTTTTCGGCGGCGCGCACCGCATCGCCCTGCGCGCCGAGGCCGAAGGCGAAGACCGGCAGCCCGGTCGCCAGCGCCTCGTGGACCGTGTAGCAGAAGGTTTCCGGCCATATCGACGGGATGAGCCAGTGCGTGATGCCGTAGTGGCGCACCAGATGCGGCAGGTCCTGCACCTGGTAGCTGCCATGCACCGTGATCGTATCGGCCAGGGAATAGTTCGGGTCGATGTTGCCGACAAGCACCAGTTTCGGGCCGTCGCGGCCCTGGGCGCGGGCGCGCGCCAGCGATTGCACAAGCCCCGCGCCTTTCTGTTTGCCGATATTGCCGAGCACCGCCAGCACGGGCGCGGCATCGCGCGCGGGGGCGGCAAGGCGAGCCACCGCATGGCGCAGGCGGTGGGGGCGCACCGCGATCTGCGCGCGAAGGTCCGGCCAGACCGCCGCCACCTCGGCCGCGCTGCTCTGGGAGAAGGCGACCAGATCGGCCCGTCTGGCAAAGGCGTGCCATGCGTCCTGCCAGTCGTTCAGCGCGACACGTCGCCCGCCGGGCCGCTGCGCGATATGCGCGCCATCCGCGCGCGGCGCGCGCACCGGCCCGCGATAGGCCCCGTCGCTGTCGAGCAACGTATAGGATGGGGAGAGGGGGAAATAGTCGTGAAACAGGATCGTCGCGCACTCGCCATCCTGCGCGAGTGCGGCAAGCATCTCGGGGATTTCCATCGGGTCACGATCGCCGACCCCGCAGGAATAGACCACCTCCCGGCGTGGCAGGATCGCCAGCAGCGTGCGGATCAAGGCGGCATCGTCGCTCTGCCCGGTGATCCGCCCCCACGGCGCCACCAGTTCGAGTTGCCAGCGCCGCGCACCGCCAACCCGCAGCACGACCGAGGGCCGGCCCGCCTCCAGCGCCTCGGCCATGTGATGTTCGAGCCAGTGATCGGCCCCGCCGCCCATCGAATGGGCGAGATAGACCGGCACCGCGCGCGAAGGCGCGAGACTGCCCGCCCAGGCCAGCCCGAGCGCCAGCCGCGCGGTCAGCAGCGGGTCGCTCAGGATGAAGTCCTGCACCCGCTGGTCGTAATCCGGGTAGCGGCGCGACACGATGCGGTTGTTCTTTGCCACCAGCGCCAGCTTTTCCGCCGAGCCGAAGCTCTCGCCGCCGCGATGCTCGACGAAAAGCCGCGCCGTTCCGAGGTGCCGCCCGCCGAGCGCCGCGGTCTTTCGGCACCAGTCCACTTCTTCGCCATAGCCCCGCCCGAAAGCGGTATCGAGCATGGGCACGCGGGCCAGCCAGTCGCGCGCCATCGCCATGCAGAACCCCACGCCGGTCGGGGCCTCGACCGCGGCGGCATCGGCCCCGATGCACCGTGCCACATGGTCGATCGCGTCCCCCTGACCCGGTAACAGGACCGTGCGGCAACAGATCGCGGGCACCGAGAATATCTCGGCATCGTTCGACATCGGCGTGACCGAGGCGACATCCGGCGCGTCCCGGAACGGGTGCACCAGCCGGCTGGCCCAGCCCTCGGGCACCAATGCGTCGGAATTGAGCAGGACGACCGGCCCGGCCCCGCCCTCAAGCGCGCGCGCAAGGCCGCGATTGACCGAGGCGATGAAGCCCATGTTCTGCGGATTTTCCAGCAAAGCGACCTGCGCGCGCCCCGCTGCCCAGTCGCGCAGGAAGGGACGCACACGCGCATCGGTCGAGCCATCCTCGATCACGATCAGACGCCAGGGCAGGTCGGTATTTCGCTCGATCCGGTCAAGGCAGTCGCACAGCAGGTCGAAGGCGTTATAGACCGGCAGAATGATGTCGATATGCGGCCTGTATCCGGGCGCGGCCCCAGATGTCGTGGCCAGCGCCGTCTCATCCGGCACGAGCCGCGCGTCAAGCGCGCCGCGCGCGTTCGGCAGGTCGAGCCGCAGCCTTGCCTTGATGCGCGCGCGCAAGATCGGGCTGGATGTAAACATCCAGCCGATCGCTGCGGGTGCGGCGAGGCTGACATCGCGCAGGAATGACAGGCCGAGCACCGCGCGCGCCCGGAGCGGCGCGCGAACGGGAAGGTGGATCGGGATGATCCGTGCCTGTTCGGGCAGGGGCGTCACGATCAGGCCGGGGGGCGCGGCACTCGAGAGCATGTCGGGCGTTGCGGGCAGTTCGATTTCAAACCCGACCGTCTCGGGCAGGCCAAGGGCGTTGCGCACGTCTTCTCGCCGGATTGCGGGAACCGTCTCGGCCTCGCACCCCGCCAGGACAAGCCGGACCCGCGCACCGACGGCCCAGCCGGAGACCTTGAGCCGCCCCTGGCAAAGCCTGACCCGCTCGACGTAACCGACGATTTCATCCGCGCTGTTCCTGATAGGCCCACCGGGCGCCTCAATATCGGTATGGGCGTTCCGGTAGCGGCGATAGAGCAACCTGAGGCGTCGAAACATTAGGGTTCAGTCCCCTGATTCGTCACAGTAATAAGGACATCGTCCAGACCATTTTCTCAAGACCATGGCGGGCCTTGCCGCGCAACCCCCCAAGCGCCGCCCGCGGGGTTCTTGCCGACGGGGCTTGCGTTCGCAGGCCCCGTGCGAGGCACGGCTACAACAGCGAGGCACGGCTACAACAGTCGGCCCGCCACCGCGTCGAGACGCGCCAGAACCTCGGGGTCGCGTTTTTCCGGCGCGGTGAGAAGGGCGAAGTCGAGCGCGCGGTCGCAGCCATGCGGGCAGGGGGCGCGATCAGGCCCAAGCCGCGCGGGCAGGCGGCGCACCAGGGCGCGGCCCTTGTCGGCATTGCCCGCGAGCGTGGCGATGATGGTGGTGATATCGACCGCGCCATGATCGGGGTGCCAGCTGTCATAATCGGTTATCATGGCGACGGAGGCATAGCAAAGCTCTGCCTCGCGGGCGAGCTTGGCCTCGGGCATCCCGGTCATGCCGATCACGTCGCAGCCCCATTGGTCGCGGTAGAGGCGCGATTCGGCCATGGTCGAGAATTGCGGGCCTTCCATCACCAGGTAGGTGCCGCCCCGATGCACGGTGATGCCCGCCTCGCGCGCCGCGTGCTCGCAGGCGTCCGAGAGACATGCGCAGGTCGGATGCGCCACGCTCACATGGGCCACGCAGCCCGGCCCGAAGAAGGATTTCTCGCGCGCGAAGGTGCGGTCGATATACTGATCGACCAGGACGAAATCGCCGGGGGCAAGGCCCTCGCGGAACGACCCGCAGGCCGAGACGCTGATGACATCGGTCACGCCCAGCCGTTTGAGCGCGTCGATATTGGCGCGGTAGGGCACGCTGGCGGGGCTGTGGACATGGCCGCGTCCGTGACGGGGCAGAAAGGCCATCGGCACCCCGTCGAGCCGCCCCGTCAGGATCGCGTCCGAGGGCGCGCCCCAGGGCGTCGCCACCTCCTGCCAGCGGGTCTCGCTCAGCCCGTCGATCTCGTATAGCCCCGATCCGCCGATCACCCCGATCATGGTTTGCGCCATCGCCTTGCCTTTCGTTGACTCGAATACAGGCTTAGGCCGGATCGCGGCAAAAGAAAATGCCCGGCCGCGGCGCCGTGGTCGAATACGGGGACCGTCGCCATCGCGACCCCGCAATCGCGCCGCACATCGCGCGCGATCAGGCGGCGGAGCGGGTGCAGAAACGCGCCTGGTTGCGGCCCCGCGCCTTGGCCGCAAACAGCGCGTGGTCGGCCTCTTCGAGCAGCCCCTGCGTGGTGGGCGGCGCCAGGCCGGGGCGGGGGGCGGCCACGGTCACGCCAAGGCTGAGCGTGACCGGGATCGGCGCGCGCGCGCCCGGCACGGTAACGGGGGTGGCGCGGACCGCATGGCAGAGCCGCTCGGCCACCTCCTGCGCCTCAAGGCGGGTGGTGTCGGGCAGCGCGATGAGAAATTCCTCGCCGCCGATGCGCGCCAGCAGATCGCCCGCGCGCAGATGGGCGCGCAGCCGCTCGGTCACGGCGACAAGCACCGCATCACCCGCCGCATGGCCATGCCGGTCGTTGACCTGCTTGAAGAAATCGAGATCGGCCACCATGACCGCAAGGCTCTTGCGGCCAAGCGCCAGGCGCGCGATCTGCCGCTCCAGCCAGGGCAGGGCGTAGCGGCGGTTATAGGCCCCCGTGAGCGGGTCGCGCAGCGCCGCCTCCAGCCCCGAGCGCAGATGCGCGCGCAATGCCTCGTTGCGCCGCTTGCGGGCAAGATGGCGGGCAAGGCGCTGGCCGAGTTCCTCGCGCGCGACCGGGGCGAACAGCACGTCGTCCGCGCCCATGTCGAGCAGCGTCACCGCGAGCGGCGCGGCGTCCGCCTCGAGCAGCACGAGAACCGGGCTGTGGCGCGTGTCCGTGGCGGCCTTGAGATCGGCCAGGAGGCGCAGGCCCTCTTCGGCCTGCGCGAGCGCGAGATGGATCACGAAAATATCCTGTGACGCGGGCGGGGGGCCATCGTCGAGCACAAGACAGCTCAGCCGATGCGGCGTGCCCTCGCCAAGCTGTGCGCGAAGTGCCCGCGCCGCAGCGCGGTCGGACCCGTAAAGTGTCACCTTTCCTGGCAGGGCAAGGGGCGCCTGGGCCTCGGCAAAGCCCGGCGTGCCGCTGATCTGGCCGATCAGCTCCTCCTCGGCGTTGCGCTGGCGCAGGAGGTTGCGCAGCCGTGCCAGCAGAAGCCGCTCGGATACGGGCCTGCCGAGCACCTCATCGGCCCCCGCCAGCAGAAGCGTGAGCCGCTCGGTCGCGTCATCCTCGCTCTGGATCAGGATGATGGGCACATGGGCGAGCGGCTCGATCCGGCGCAGCGCACGCAGGAACGGCTCGGCGCTCTGCCCGCCGAGGCGGGCATTGGCCAGGATCAGGTCGGGCGCGTCATCCATGGCAAGCCGCAGTGCCTCGCGCGCCGTGCCTGCCTGCACCACGCGGTAGGGCGTGGTTGCGAGCTTGACCTTGAGAACGATCCGGTTGGTGGCCAGATCGTCAACGATGAGAATGGTGCCCGACATTGCGGCGCCGCCTTTGATCTGAGCGTTTACCTTATGCTTACTATCGCGCTAAGTGGTTAAGAAAACCTTTCCGGGAATTAACCAAGATGTCGATGCAGCGGGAAACCGCCGAGACCGTCGCGCTTCAGGCGCTGGGCTGGCTGGCCGGGAACGAGGACTTGTGGCCGGTATTCCTGGGCGCGACCGGCGCCTCGGAGGCCGATTTGCGCGCGCGCGCGGCCGAGGCGGACCTGCTTGGCGCGGTGCTCGATTTCGTGATGATGGACGATACCTGGGTGGTGGCGTTCTGCGATGCACAAGGCCACGGATACGATGTGCCGATGCGGGCGCGCGCCGCGCTTCCCGGCGGGCAGGAGATGCACTGGACATGAGCTTGCGCGCCGATGCGGTTCTGTTCGACAAGGACGGCACCCTGTTCGATTTTCACGCCACATGGAGCCATTGGGCGCATGGGGTGCTGCACGACCTGGCGGCGGGCGACGGGGGCCTTGCCGCGCGGCTTGCCGCTACAATCGACTACGATCTCGCCGCGCGCCGGTTCCGCCCGACAAGCCCGGTCGTCGCCGGCACCAATCACGAGGCGGCCGAATGTCTGGCCCGGGCGCTGCCGGGGCGCAGCCTGGCCGCGATCGAGGATCACCTGAGGCTGAGCGCGGCACGCGCGCCGCTTGCGCCCGCCGTGCCGCTCGTGCCCTACCTCGACGGGCTGCGGGGGCGGGGGCTGCGGCTTGGCGTGATGACCAACGACACCGAATATGGCGCGCGCGCGCATCTTGGCGCGGCGGGGGTGCTGGAGCGGTTCGATTTCGTCGCCGGGTTCGATTCGGGATTCGGTGCCAAGCCCGCGCCCGCGCCGCTGCTGGCCTTCGCGCGCGCGGTGAACGTGGCCCCGGCGCGCGTGGTGATGGTGGGCGACAGCCCCCATGACCTGATCGCGGGGCGCAGGGCGGGCATGGCCTGCGTCGGCGTGCTGACGGGCACGGCAGCGGCAGAGGTGCTCGCGCCCCTTGCCGATGCGGTCCTGCCCGATATCGGCCATCTGCCCGGCTGGCTGGGCGCGTGACAGCGCCCCGGTGGCGGGCGATACCTCGCGGCGCGCCATCGACGAGGGGCCGCGGTGTCCCACGGGGCCGAGTATCGAACACGCCGTAACCGGCACGAACGAGAGGAAGGACTGATATGACCATGACGCGCGAAAGCATCCTTGAGGCGCTGAAAAAGATCACCGATCCGCTGGGCGGCGGCGATATCGTCTCGGCGGGCATCGTGCGCGCGCTCGATGTCGAGGGCGACACTGTGCGCTTCGTGCTCGAGATCGACCCGGCGAAGGCCGAAACCTACGGTCCGGTGCGCGACGCGGCAGAGGCGGCGGCACGATCGGCGGGCGCGAGCAGCGTCTCGGCGGTGCTGACGGCGCATTCGGCCAAGGCCCCGCCCGACCTCAAGCCCGCTCGCAAGCCGGCGCCGAAGGGTCCGCAAAAGGTGCCGGGCGTGGACCGGATCATCGCCATCGCGTCGGGCAAGGGCGGGGTGGGCAAGTCCACCGTCGCCGCCAACCTCGCCTGCGCGCTTGTCGCCGAGGGGCGCCGCGTGGGCCTTCTCGATGCCGATGTCTATGGCCCCTCGCAGCCTCGGATGCTTGGCGTCTCGGGCCGCCCCGCCAGCCCCGACGGCAAGACCATCCTGCCCTTGCGCAACCACGGCGTCACCATGATGTCGATCGGCCTCATGGTGAAGGAGGGGCAGGCGGTGGTCTGGCGCGGCCCGATGCTCATGGGGGCGCTGCAACAGATGCTGATGCAGGTGCAATGGGGCGCGCTCGACGTGCTGATCGTCGATCTGCCGCCGGGCACGGGCGACGTACAGCTGACGCTTGCGCAAAAGGTCCATGTCGATGGGGCCATCGTGGTCTCGACCCCGCAGGACGTGGCGCTTCTGGACGCGCGCAAGGGCATCGACATGTTCGGCCAGCTCAAGGTGCCGGTGCTGGGTCTGATCGAGAACATGAGCACGCATATCTGCTCGAATTGCGGGCATGAAGAGCATATCTTCGGTCATGGTGGCGTGAAGGCCGAGGCCGAGAGGCTGGGCGTGCCGCTGCTGGCGGAAATCCCGCTGCACCTCGATATCCGCGTCGCCTCGGACGGTGGCGTGCCCGTCGTTGTCAGTCACCCCGAGAGCGCACAGGCCGGAGTCTTTCGCAAGCTGGCACGCGATCTGGTGGCACGGGGGCTGGCATGAGCGCGCACACCCGTTTCGGCGCCCCGGCACGCCACGACCGAAATTGCGCCAGATGTCTGATCTTGAAGTGGTGGGCGACCTAGCCGGGATAATTCACGACGCGCGTGCCATTGGCCAGAAGGTCATATCTTCCCGCAGGTACCCGCGAGAACGTGTCGTGACCGGGAGCCCTTGCTCAGGAGGTCCCTGAGCACGGGCTCCCGGTCCTCGGCAAAGTTCACGCAAGACTCCGCGTCGCAGACCGAAAGCGCAATCGCGAGAATCTCGAGCAACGCGTGACGCTGCGCATTGCCGCTGCGCGGGTCGGGCATGTCGCGGAAAATCGTGATCAGGGACGCCATCGGGTTCCTCCTCAACCTCCGGAGCCCCAAAAAGAATCCACATCAAACCGCCGCGCCAGTGCTATTTATCAAATGCAATTCCCCTGCCGCGCGCATGTGTGCGGGCTTTCGCTCCTGCCCGGCCGGGGCTAGGGTGCGCGCATGTCGAGCACTCCCCGATTCATCCACCTGCGCGTGCATACCGAATATTCGCTTCTGGAAGGGGCGGTGCGGCTCAAGAAGCTGCCCGGCCTTTGCGAGAGGGCGGGTATGCCCGCCGTGGCCGTCACCGACACCAACAACATGTTCGCCGCGCTGGAGTTTTCCGTGACGGCGCAGGCGGCCGGGGTGCAGCCGATCATGGGCTGCCAGATGGATCTGGCCTATCTGGAGGCGTCCCCGGGCGAACGCCCCAAGTCGCCCGCGCCGGTGGTCCTGCTGGCGCAGAACGAGGCGGGCTATGGCAACCTGATGAAGCTCAATTCCTGCCTCTATCTGCGCGACGACGGTAGCGCGCCGCATGTGACGGTGGCGGAACTGGCGGCCCATGCGGAGGGGGTGATCTGCCTGACGGGCGGGCCGGACGGGCCGGTGGGGCGGCTCTTGCAGGCCGGGCAGCGCGGCGCGGCAGAGGCGCTCATGGCGCGGCTCAAGGCGGGGTTCGGCGACCGTCTTTATGTGGAATTGCAGCGTCACCCCGGCGAGACCGGCACGCCCGAGGCCGAGCGGCTGACCGAGCGGGGCCATGTGGAAATGGCCTACGCGATGGACCTGCCGCTGGTTGCCACCAACGATGTGCATTTCCCCGATGCGGGCATGTACGAGGCGCATGACGCGCTCTTGTGCGTGGCCGAGGGGGCCTATGTCGATCAGGGCGCGCCGCGCCGCCGCCTGACGCCGCAGCATTGCTTCAAGTCGCAGGAGGAGATGGCAGCGCTCTTCGCCGATCTGCCCGAAGCACTGGAAAACACTGTGGAGATCGCGCGCCGCTGTGCCTTCGGGGCGTATCGGCGCGATCCGATCCTGCCGCGTTTCGCCGAGAACGAGGTGGCGGAGTTGCGCCGCCAGGCGCGCGAGGGGCTGGCCGCGCGGCTGGCCGTCATCCCCCATGCCGCGCCGGTGGAGGAGTATGAGGCGCGGCTCGACTTCGAACTGGGGATCATCGAGGGGATGGGATTCCCCGGCTATTTCCTGATCGTGGCGGATTTCATCAAATGGGCCAAGGATCACGACATCCCGGTGGGGCCGGGGCGTGGCTCGGGGGCCGGGTCACTGGTGGCCTATGCGCTTACCATCACGGACCTCGATCCGCTGCGCTACAGCCTGCTGTTCGAGCGGTTTTTGAACCCCGAGCGCGTGTCGATGCCCGATTTCGACATCGACTTCTGCATGGATCGCCGCGAGGAGGTGATCCGCTATGTGCAGGAGAAATACGGCCACGACCGGGTGGGGCAGATCATCACATTCGGCGCGCTGCTGTCAAAGGCCGCGGTGCGCGATCTGGGGCGGGTCTTGCAGATGCCTTATGGGCAGGTGGACCGGTTGTCGAAGATGATCCCCGTCGAGGGGGTCAAGCCCGTCTCGATCGAGAAGGCGCTGGCCGACGAGCCGCGCCTGCGCGAGGCGGCGCAGGCCGAGGAGGTGGTGGGCCGGCTTCTGACCTATGGCCAGCAGGTCGAGGGGCTGTTACGCAATGCCTCGACCCATGCCGCGGGCGTGGTGATCGGCGATCGCCCGCTTGACGAGCTGGTGCCGATCTATCGCGATCCGCGCTCGGACATGCCCGCCACGCAGTTCAACATGAAATGGGTGGAACAGGCGGGGCTGGTGAAGTTCGACTTTCTGGGGTTGAAGACGCTGACCGTCATCCAGAACGCCATTGCACAGATCCGCGCGGGGGGGCGCGATCTGCATGTCGCCGCCGATGGCAGCACGATCTATCAGCCCGCGCCGGGGGCCGAGAACGATATCGGGCAGATCCCGCTCGACGATGCAAAGACCTACGAGATGTATGCCCGCGCGCGCACGGTCGCGGTGTTCCAGGTGGAAAGCTCGGGCATGATGGACGCGCTCAAGCGGATGAAACCCACCTGCATCGAGGATATCGTGGCGCTGGTGGCGCTCTACCGTCCCGGCCCGATGGAGAACATCCCGACCTATTGCGAGGTCAAGAACGGGCTGCGCGAGATCGAGAGCATCCATCCGCTGATCGACCACATCCTCGAAGAGACCCAGGGCATCATCGTCTATCAGGAACAGG
>DIUD01000060.1:0-2612 GCA_002428225.1 Roseovarius sp. UBA6167
CATCCAGCCGCCCTCAGCCAGCCCTGTGTCGTGTAGTGTGATCCTGCGCGCTTGAGTTTCATGGTGAGCGATCCCCTTGGACGGGTCTTGCCGGACAGGAAAATCCGCATCGGGGGACAAGGCTCCAGGACATGCCCCCCCATCCGGAATCGATCCAGGCTTCATGCGCAAGCCCCGATGCTCGAACCCTCAGCTCCAAACGCGGTTCCCCTGGCCTTGGCCGAGGGCCTGATATCTGCTATGATCCTCGCCATGAAAGCGATCCTGCCCCTTTCCCTGATCGCGGCCACGCCGGCCCTGTCTGATGCCACCATCGGCGGCCGAACGGTGGAATGCTACTGCACCGACAGTCAGGGCGCGCGCGTCGAGATGGGCGAGACGATCTGCCTGCGCGTGGATGGCAAGATGTTCATGGCCAGATGCGCCATGTCGCTCAACGTGCCGATCTGGCGCAGGATCGCCGACGGCTGCCTGTCTTCGAGCCTCGGCCAGCCGTCTCAGCCAGTCATCGACGCGGGCGGCGTTGACGCCCAGATCTGAGCGGCCAAAGCGCAGCCGCGCGAAAATCTCCAGCATGTCGCCCGCCTGCCGCACGGTGGTGTAGTCGGGAAAGCCCATCACCCGCGATCGCGTCACATAGGTAATCATCCCCTCCTCGACCGACCCCGCCAAAACCCGTGTGCGCGGCGTCGCGCGGGCAATGGTGTCGAGCGCGGCCAGATCGCCGGCCACCCGGCGCATCGCCCCGCCCTCGAGGTTGCGGTCGGTGATCGTCTCGGGCATCTGGTGCCAGCGCGCCGGGTCCGAGGGCGCAAGCCGGATGAAGGCGCCAAGCGCCAGGGCCAGCGCCAGAACGACAAGTGCGATGCGGCGCAGCATCGCGCTAGGACGCCTGTGCCGGGTCGAGCGTGTCGGCCAGCGCCTCGGCGCGGGCGGCGATCTCGGCCAGCGTGTCGATCACCGCGTCGGGCACCACCGGCACCTCGATCCGCTCGGCATCGGGCCGGGGGGCGCCGCGAAGCTCGGCCAGCTCCGCCTCGGCCTTTGCAAGCCGGCCCTGAAGGCTGGCGGTCTTGTCCGCCAGCATCAGCCCGGCCATCAGCAGCATCCGCGCCTCGGGGATCCGCCCGACCTGCGCCGCCAGAACGGCCGCCTCCTCGTCGAGCATCTTCGCCGCGCTCAGAAGATACGGCTCCTCGCCCGGCTGACAGGCCACCTGGAAGCTACGCCCGCCAATCTCTATCGTCACCTCGGGCATCATGCGTTCTCCCTGTGATCTGTGCCCCCAGCCAGGGCGCGCTCGATTTCGGCGATCACAAGCGCCGCCTCGTCACGATCCGCCGCCTGCACCGCGCGCAGCGCCTCAAGCTCGGCGAGCATCGCCTTGTTGACGAGATCCGGTTCGGCCAGGCCCGCCTCGAGGGCTGCGCGCAGCGCCGCGTTGCTCTCGCGCAACTGATCGTTGGCCTTGCGCAGCGATTGCAGGTCGGCGTCGAGCCTGCGCAGCGCCGCGGCCTGCGCCTCACCCACCGCGACGGGGGCCGCCGCCTGTTCCGCAAGCCGCGCACGAAGCACCTTGACCCGCTCCTCAAGCTGCGCATTGGCAAGCCTTTCCTCGTCGAGCGCCTCTTGCAGCGCCGCGACATCAACGCCGTCACCGTCACCGGCATGTGCCGCTTGCGCGGCCATGGCGCGGGCCTCGGCTTCGGCGAGCGCGGTCTCGGCGGCCTCGGCGCGGGCCTCCGCCGCTGCCTGCGCCTCTTGCGCCGCCGTCAGGCGCGCCTCCGCCTCGGCCCGTGCTTCGTTTGCGGCCGTCGCGTGCGCCTCTGCCTCGGCCATGGCCTTCTGCGCCGCCGCTGCGCGCGCCTCGACCCCGCGCCCGACCCGGTCGAGCGCCTCCATGATCCGCGCCTGCAACTCGTCGATCTGGCTCATCTTCCCGATCCCTCGCTTTCCCGCCTTGCTTTTCTGATGCCAAACCCGCGACGAATCAACAGGCAGCCCGGTTTTGTCGCCAGTCTAGCCCGTTCATCGGCCAAATGCGCCCCCCCAGGGCGGATAGGGGGCCGATAGGGGGCGGCGCGCTTGAACTTCCGCGCCGGGCTGGTATTGAACGGGGCAACCAGAGCCACACTCAAAGGACCGCCCCCTTGGACATTGCCGCCCTGCGCCAAGCGCACCCCGATCACTGGATGAAGGCCGCCGCCATCCGCGCGCTCACCCTCGACGCGGTCGCTGCCGCCAATTCCGGCCATTCCGGTATGCCCATGGGCATGGCCGACGTGGCGACCGTGCTGTTCGGCAAGCACCTGAAATTCGACGCAGCCAACCCCGACTGGCCCGATCGTGACCGATTCATCCTGTCGGCGGGGCACGGCTCGATGCTGCTCTATTCACTGCTGCACCTGACCGGCCATGCCGACATGACCATCGAGGAGATCCGCAATTTTCGCCAATGGGGCGCGCGCACGGCGGGCCACCCCGAATACGGCCATGCCAAGGGCATCGAGACCACCACCGGCCCGCTTGGCCAGGGCATCGCCAACGCCGTCGGTTTCGCCATGGCCGAGGAGAGCTTGCGCGCGCGGTTCGGCGCGAAACT
This sequence comes from Roseovarius sp. UBA6167, assembly GCA_002428225.1. GTDB lineage: Bacteria > Pseudomonadota > Alphaproteobacteria > Rhodobacterales > Rhodobacteraceae > Roseovarius. Next base: position 2,603 of record DIUD01000060.1, read on the forward strand.
GATGGATCAC
>DIUD01000060.1:2688-3225 GCA_002428225.1 Roseovarius sp. UBA6167
GCCCACGATGATCGCCTGCAAGACCCATATCGCGCTTGGCCATGCGGCGCAGGACAGCGCCAAGGGTCACGGCGCGCTGACCGATGCGGCGCAGATCAGGGCGGCCAAGGACGCCTATGGCTGGCCCTATGGCCCCTTCGAGATCCCCGCAGAGGTGAAATCCGCCTGGGAGGCCATCGGCAAACGCGGCGCCACGGCCCATGCAGAATGGCAGGCGCGCCTTGCCGGATCAAGCAAACGGGCCGAGATCGCCCGCATCTTTGCCCGCGAAGTTCCCTCTAAGCTCTCGGCCCGAATCCGCGCACTCAAGAAGCAGATCAGCGAAGAGGCCCCCAAGGTTGCCACCCGCAAATCAAGCGAAATGGTGCTCGAGGTCGTCAACCCGATCCTGCCTGAGACCATCGGCGGCTCGGCGGATCTGTCGGGGTCCAACAACACCCGCTCGGGCGACATGACCGTGTTCGACGTGGACAACCGCAAGGGCCGCTATATCCATTGGGGCATCCGCGAACACGGCATGGCGGCGGCGATGAACGG
>DIUD01000066.1 GCA_002428225.1 Roseovarius sp. UBA6167
CCTCGGCCAGGTAGTCGAACACCAGATAATCAATCCCGCCCTTCGACACCAATTGCCCGACCGCCTCGGGCGTATCGCCCCAGAATCCCGAGGCGCATCCGATGCGCAGCTTTCGATCCGTCATGTTCGTCTCCTCCCCAGGCGATTATCGTCCGGTCCATTCAGGTGGGCGTTTGGCTATGAAGGCGGCAAAGCCCTCGCGCGCGTCTTCCGTCTGCGCGAGCCTTGGCAACAGGGTTTCGGCAAAGCGCATCTGCTGCGAGTAGCTCATGTCCTCCATGGCGTTACAAGCATATTTCCCGAGCCGGATCGCGGTGGGCGATTGTGCGGCGATTTGTGTAACCAGTTCTTCCACCTTGGCGTCCAGATCGTCGGCGGTGGTGACGTGATTGACCAGATCGTATCGCAGCGCCTCCTGCGCCGTGAGCGGGACGCCGGTGATGAACATTTCCATCAATTTCCGCCGAGGCAGCACACGCATCATCGGTGGAACGATGGTCAGCGGGAAAAGCCCGACCTTGACTTCGGGCGTTCCGATCCGCGCATGATCCGCCATCACCGCCAGATCGCAAGCGCAGATAATGCCCGCGCCCGCGCCCATTGCCACACCGTTGATCCGCGCTATGGTGGGCTTGCGGCAGGCCTGAAGCGCTTCGAACAACCTCCCGGCAAAATGATCCGGTTCGGCGGGATCCTGGACGAACGGACCTCCGTCCGCCCCCGCCTTGATGTCGCCGCCGGCGCAGAACGCGCGCGTTCCTTCGCCAGTCAATACAATGACCCTGCATTGAGCATCGGCTTCTGCCGAGCGGACTGCCGAAATGATACCCTCTGCCACATCCCTGTTCAGGGCATTGCGCTGGTCGGGACGACAAATCGTGATCCGCACCTGATGGCCGGCAACCTGCGAAAGGACGACATTTCCACTCATGTTCAAGCTCCGTGATCACATCGCCGCGCCTGCGACGCAGGGTTTCAAAACCTCGTCTTGAATATTTTTCTAACATATGTTTGATTTCGGTCAACAGGGCTATGTGTATTTTGACCGGGAGATGAGGATGAACGCAGCAAACGACTCGGCCAGGGCGGATCTGGCGGCGATCAGGGCCAATTATTCCCTGACCGCCGAGCAGCGCCAGATCGTCGATCATGTGGATCGGGTGGCGCGCGAGGTGCTGCACCCGCTGCAGGCGCGCATGGACGCAGAGGAATGGTGGCCCGACGACCTGTTCCGGCAGATGGGCGAGCTGGGCCTTCTGGGCATCACCGCGCCCGAGGAACTGGGCGGCTCGGGGCAGAACGAATTCACCCAGGCGCTGGTCTCGGAGGTGATTTCCAAATGGAACCCGGCCGTGGGTCTGTCGCACGGCGCGCATGATAACCTGTGCCTGAACAACCTGCTGCGCAACGGCTCCGAAGAGCAGGTAAAGAAATACGTGCCGGGCCTGTGTTCGGGCGAACTGGTCGGGGCCCTGGGCCTGACCGAGCCGGGCGCGGGCTCCGATGCGCTTGGCTCGATGGCCACCACCGCCCGGCGCGACGGCGATGACTACGTCATCAACGGCTCCAAGATCTACATCACCAACGGGCCGATTGCCGATGTGATCCTGCTCTATGCCAAGACCGACAAATCCAAAGGCGCCAAGGGCATTTCCGCCTTTATCATTGAAACCGACAATCCCGGCTTCAAGGTGGCGCAGAAGCTGGACAAGATGGGCTTTCGCGGCTCGCCGACCGGAGAGCTGCTGTTCGAGGACTGCCGGGTTCCGGCATCGGCGATGATGGGGGCCGAGAACAGCGGCGTCGCGGTGGTGATGAGCGGGCTCGACCTCGAACGCGCGATGGTCGCCTCGATCTGCGTGGGCATGGCCGAGCGCGCGCTGGAACTGGCCCTCGACTATGCGAAGATCCGCGAACAGTTCGGCCGGCCGATTTCCAGCTTCCAGATGGTGCAATCGAAACTGGCCGAGATCTATACCGAGGTCGAGACCGCCCGCGCCTTTGGCTATCGCGCGCTTGCGGCCTGCGTCGGCCTGCCCAGGGGGGCCGGCGGGCGCGGCGAGATCCACAAGCTGACCGCAGCGGCCTGCCTCTATGCGGGCGAGGCGTTCAACAAGGCCGTCACCGAAGCGTGCCATATCCACGGCGGCTCGGGCTACATGCAGGACACCGAGATCAACCGGCTGTTCCGCGCCAACAAGCTGCTGGAAATCGGCGCGGGCACCAGCGAGGTGCGCAAGATCATCATCGCCGAAGAACTGCTGCGCGCCTGAGGGGGGCCATGACCATGAACAAGCAACTGCGCAACGACATCGACCTGCCGACACATTTCATGACCGATGAACAGCAGGCGCTGGCCGACCAGGCCGGCAAGTTCTTTTTCTCCGAGTTCCATCACCTGAACGCGGAAATGGACGACACCGACGACCTGCCCGCATCGGTCTTTCCCAAGCTGGGCGAGATGGGCTATCTCGGCCTCAACGTGCCGCCCGAGTTCGGCGGTGCCGGGCTTGATTTCACCTCGGCCTGCATCATCACCGAGCAACTGTCGCGATCTTCTGCCGCGATCGGGCTGACCCATGTCGCGCATGACAATCTGTGCGTCAACAACATCTACCGTAACGCCAATGACGATCTGCGCCGCAAGTATCTGCCGGGGCTGTGCGACGGCTCTCTGGTGGGCGCCCTCGGCCTGACGGAGCCCGGTGCCGGGTCGGATGCGCTCGGCTCGATGCGGACCACGGCGAAAAAGGACGGCGACGATTACATCCTGAACGGTGCCAAGATCTATATCACCAACGGGCCGATTGCCGATCTGGTGCTGGTCTATGCCAAGACCTCGCCTGAAAAGGGCGCCAAGGGCATTTCGGCTTTTATCGTGGAAACCGACACGCCCGGTTTCAAGGTGGCGCAGAAGCTCAACAAGATGGGCTTTCGCGGCTCGCCCACGGGCGAATTGGTGTTCGAGGATTGCCGCGTGCCGGCCATAAACATGGTCGGCAAGCTTGATGGCGGCGTTGCGGTGACAATGTCGGGGCTGGATCTGGAGCGCGCCATCGTCTGCTTCAACGCGCTTGGCATTGCGCAGCGGGCGCTGGATATTTCCGTCGATTACGCCAAGACGCGCCAGCAATTCGGCAAACCGATCGCCAGTTTCCAGATGGTGCAGGCGATGCTGGCCGACATGTACACGCAAATCGAGGCGGCGCGCAGCCTGTCGCTGAAGACGGCCGCCATGTGCGAGGGGTTGGAGCATGGCGAAGGCGGCCGCGGCGAGATCCACAAGCTGACGGCGGCGGCGATCTTCAAGGCCGCCGAGGCGACGTCCTTCGTGCTGGACAAGGCCGTGCAGATCCACGGCGGTTCGGGCTACATGCGCGATACCGAGGTGAACCGGCTCTATCGCACGGGCCGCGTGCTGGAGGTCGGCGCAGGCACCCAGGAAGTGCGCAAGCTGATCATTTCCGGCGAGTTGCTGAAGAACTGAGGGAGAGGACATGAACGAAGAGAAAGCACGGCGCTACGCGCCGGATCTGATGGCGGGCCAGGTGGCGCTTGTCACCGGCTCCGGCTCGGGCATGGGGCGGGCCACGGCGCTGGAAATGGCTTCTTGCGGGGCCAGGCTGGCGTTGTTTGCCCGCCGTCAGGAGCCGCTGGAAGAGACCGCCGAGATGATTCGCGCGGCGGGTGGCGAGGCCTTTGTCGTGCCCGGCGACACCCGCGACGAAGACAGCATCGAAGCGGCGATGGCGCGCATCAAGGACCATTACGGGCAGCTTGACGTGCTGGTGAACAATGCGGGCGGCCAGTATATCGCTGCCGCGCGCGACATCACCAACAAGGGCTTCGAGGCGGTGATCCGCAACAACCTGATCGGCTCGTGGCAGATGACCCGCGCAGTGGCCGATCATTTCATGTATGACAACGGCGGCTCCATCGTCTTTGTGACGGCGATTTCGGGGCGCACGGCGCTCACCGGTTTCACCCACACCGTCGCCGCCCGCGCTGGCGTCACCGGCATGATGAAGACGCTGGCCGCCGAGTGGGGCGAATACGGTATCCGGCTGAACTGTGTGGCGCCGGGCACGATCAAGACCGAGGCGCTTGGCCGCTACCCCATTCCGCCGGAGCGGTGGAAGGAACTCAACCGCTCGGTCCTGAACCGGATGGGCGCGGCCGAGGACATCGCCGGCACGATTATCTTCCTCGCGTCCAGATTGGGGAATTTCATTACCGGCGAGGACGTGTATGTAGATGGCGGAGAGACCCTGCATCTGGGCCACGACGCCCGCGACATGATCAACCCCGATATGTTCGAGAACCGCGAAAGAGGAGACGGCAAGAATGAGTAACCCACCTGTCCTGCTGGACATATCAGACAGGATCGCCACGGTCACGCTGAACGATCCGGCGCGGCGCAATCCGGTCACCGGAAACGACATGATGGCCGCCCTTCTGGATGCGTTTGCAAAGGTGCAGGCCAACCCGGAGGTCAGTGTCATGATCCTGACAGGTGCCGATCCGGCGTTTTGCGCCGGCGGCGACATCAAGGAGATGAACGATCCGGAGAGTGTTTACCGCAAGGAGCCGCTGGCCGCATCGCAAGCCTATGTCGATGGTGTCCAGCGTCTGCCTCAGGCGCTCTACAATCTCGACGTTCCGACCATCGCCGCAGTCAACGGACCGGCGGTCGGCGCAGGCTGTGACCTGACCATGATGTGCGATATGCGCATCGCCTCGGAAAAGGCGAAATTCGGCGAAGTCTTTGTGAACCTCGGCATTATTCCGGGGGATGCGGGGAGCTGGTTCATGCTGCGCCGTCTGGGCCACCAGACAGCCGCCGATCTGACCTTTTCGGGGCGCATGGTCGAAGCCGATGAGGCGCTGAAGCTTGGCATGGTGCTTGAGGTCGTGGCCCATGACCGGCTCATGGAACGGGTCCGCGAACGCGCCGCCGTCATCGCGTCCAAGCCGCCGCGCGCGGTGCGTGTCGCCAAACGTCTGATGCGCAACGCCGAGCGGATGGATTTGCCGGATTTCCTGAATTGCGCGGCGGCCTATCAGGCCCTGATGCACCAGACCAAGGATCACCAGGAAGCGATCTCTGCGTTTATCGAAAAGCGAAAACCCAACTTTACCGGGCAGTAAGGGAAAGATCGCATGACGCGCATTCCGCAGCAGAAGATGGACCAGATTGCGCAGTTGTGGAATGCGCGAGGCGAGGGGTTGATTACCCATATGGCGCTCGATATCCAGAAAGTCTCGACCGAGGGCGTTCTGGTGCGGATGCCGTTCAATTCGGATTTCTGCGTTGACAGCGATCAGACCCTGCTTCACGGCGGCATCCTGACGGCCCTTCTCGATAGTGTGTTCGGCCTTGCGAACTTCATTGCCATCGAGGGGGTCAGCACCATGGCAACGCTTGACCTCAGGGTCGATTACCTGCGCCCCGCCCATTCCCGCGCGGATATTTTCGTGCGCGCCCATTGCTATCGTCAGACCCGTCATATCGCGTTCAATTCGGGCAGCATCTGGTTCGACGGCCACGAGGATGAGGAAATTGCGCGCGGGGCTGCCACATTCGCGCTGACGCGCGGTGAAACCAGCCTGTACGAAGCGATGCTCGAGGGGAAGGGCCTGAAATGAACCTGCAAGCCGTCAACGCCAACATTTCCAGGGTTCCGTTCTTTCGCTTTCTGAAGTTCGAGATCCGCGAAATCGGCGAGCTTCAAGCCGAGGCCGAAATGACGTTCGACCAACGCCATATCGGGAATCCTGTCATGGAATATTACCATGGTGGCATCATCGCCAGCTTCATGGAGGCGGTTTCCGCAATCGCCGTGCGACCGGATTTCGCCGACACGCCCGCCAAGCCGATCAACCTGACCGTCGATTACCTGAGGCCCGGCGTGAAGGGACCGCTCCATGCCCGCGCAACGATAACCCGCAAAGGCAAGCGGATGGCGAGCGTCAGCGTGATCACATGGCAGACGGCGCGAGACAAGCCCATTGCCGAAGGGTTGTATCACTTCCTGCTGGTGTGATCACGGTTGGTGGCCGACACGGTCGTTTTCCTGCACACACCCCCGAGAAGCAGCCTGATCAGCATGTCGGAAAATTCCTCGAGGGAAATATACCCTTCCTGTCCGGCCCTGTTCGAGTCGAACCATTCGACCGTCCAGTTCAGGGCGCCCAGCATCACCTGACGCAGCGGCACGATCTTGATATCCGCCCTGATGAAACCGTCCCGTTGGGCTTCGCCGAGGATCCGGTCCCAAAACCTGCCGTATTCACGACGAATCTCCCCGTGTCTCTCCCGCAGATGGTTGGGCAGCATCCCGTAGCTTCTGATATTCGCGGAGGTGAATTCGCTTGCCATGAAGAGAAGCTGCAAATGTGCCCAGATGGCCGTCGCAATTCTGGACTGGTGATCGTATGGCGGCTTGAATTCACGAACCGCCATGGTGACACCTGACAGCAAATCGCTCAGCCCGGCATTCAGCACTTCGTCAACGATGGCGTCCTTGGATTCGAAATGGTAGTAAACGCTGCCTGCCTGCACATTCGCTTCTTCTGCGATGCGTCTCAATGTGGTTGTCTTGTAGCCGGTATCCCGCAGGACGCGCGCCGCAGCCCTGAGGATTTCGGAGCGGGTTTTCGCTGCCTTGCCGACGGGTTCCGAGGCTTCGGGAAAAAGGGTTGTGGGCGTTTTCAGGCCGGTCTCGTCCAGTCTGACGTTTGCACACATCCCGTCGAGTATCAATTTGCTCAGGCGGACGGCGATGGATTTGATCGGGTGGCGATCAACATCATACCATTCGACCGTCCAGTTCATCGCACTCAGGACAAACTGGCGTATGACCGAGACGGAAACATCCTTTCTCAGACAGCCACAATCTCTGCCGCCCTGGAGGAAGTCGGTCCAGACCCCGCCATAGGATGCGCGCAACTCGCGATGCTGACCGCGTGTTTCATCCGACAGCATCGGGTAGTTGCGGATATTGGCTGACGTGAAGTCGCTGTCGCTCAAAAGGAAGGTAAGGTGCGCTTCGACAAGCCTGCAAAACGTTTCCCGGAAGCCTTCGTTTCTTTCCCTTGCCGTCCGCGCGATCTCGCGGGCCTCGTTGAAGAGCTGCCGCACGCCGATGTCGAGAACCTCGTTCAGGATCTGATCCTTGGAGGCGAAATGATAATAGATACTGCCGGCTTCTATTTCTGTCTCCTGCGCAATATCGCGCATCGTGGTTGCATAAAAACCGTCATGCCGAAAAAGGCGCGCGGCAGCGGATAGAATTTCGCCGCGCGTTTTTTCGGATTTGTGCGATTTATCTTCGGTTCTCGTCATCGTCCTTGCCAGTCGCGGGCATCACAGAAGTCATCCGCCCGCCACCAGAGTGCCCATTGTCAAAAATCTAACAAGTGTTAGGATACGTGCAGGAGAGAACCGAATCAAGTTCTTGATACAGATGCGGACAAAAGAGGAGGTCCATCGCATGCGAGGTTTGAAGGGGAAACGTGTCATCGTGACTGGCGGCGGCAGCGGTATCGGTCGCGCCGTTTGTCAACGCTTTGGCGAGGAGGGCTCGGAAGTCGCCATTTTTGACATGAACGAACAGGGCGCGCAGGAAACGGCCCGTATCATCAAGGATGCCGGAGGCAAGGCGCAAGCATTCAAGGTGGACATCACCGATCGCGCCCAGGTTGACAAGGCTGTGGCCGCATTCGAGGCCGGAGGCCCGATCGACGCGCTGGTGAACAATGCGGGATGGGATGAGATCAAGCCCTTCCTCGACTCGGACGAGGCCCTTTGGAAGAAGGTTATCGACATAAACCTCTACGGCCCGCTCAACATGCACCACGCGGTGTTGCCGGGCATGGTCAAAAACGGTGGCGGTCGCGTGGTCAACATTGCCTCGGACGCCGGCCGCGTCGGCTCGTCAGGCGAGGCCGTCTATTCGGCCTGCAAGGGTGGCATCATCTCGTTTACCAAGACGGTCGCGCGGGAACTGGCGCGCAAGGGCGTTCAGTTGAACGCTGTCGCCCCCGGACCGACCGACACGCCGCTTTTCGCCCAGGTCGCCCAGGGCGATGCCGGTGCAAAGATCGCAGAAGGTCTCAAGCGGGCCATCCCGATGAAGCGCCTGGCGCAACCGACCGATTATCCGGGCATCATCTGCTTCCTGTCATCCGACGATGCCGGGTTCATCACGGGCCAGGTCATTTCGGTTTCGGGCGGCTTGTCGATGCACGGTTGATCGCGTCGTTGCGATGCGATGTGATTCGGCGCAGCCGCAAGGCCGTGCCGAAAGGTATCTCCCCGACTGGCCGCGCCACAGGCGCGGCCTTTTCTGGCTTAGAGAAAGGTCAAGGATGTTCCAGCCATCTCCCGACATTCAGCGTTCGAGCACGCTTGCCGCTTTTCTGGCCGACTGTGCTGCGGACAGCTACGAGGATCTCGCCCGCCGCGCCAACGCCGATCCGGACTGGTTCTGGCGCCGGATCATCGACCTCGCGGGCATCCGGTTCAGCCGCCCCTACACACAGCTTCGCGATATTTCCCAGGGACCCGAAGCGATCCGTTGGGCGATTGGCGCCGCTCTGAACATGACCGAGACGTGCCTTGACGCGCGCATCGCGGAGGGGCTCGAAGACAAGGTGGCGATCGACTGGGTCGGCGAGGACGCAAGCCGCCGCCGCTGGACCTATGCCGAGCTTGCCGCCGAGGCCGCGCGCGTGGCGTCGGCGCTTGCCGCGCGCGGGGTGAGACCCGGCGAAAGGGTGGGCATCTACATGCCGATGATCCCCGAAATCGCGGCGGCGCTTCTGGGTATCGCCCGGCTGGGGGCGGTGGCGGTGCCGTTGTTCTCGGGTTTCGCGCCGCCCGCCATCGTCAGCCGCCTCAAGGATGCCGGGGCGGTGGCCGTGCTGACGGCCGACGCCACGCCCCGGCGCGGCACGCCCGTCTGGATGGAGGCCGCGCTGGCCGAAGCCCTGATCGAGGTGCCCGCGGTCCATACCGTCTTCAGCCTGCGGCGGTTCGGTGGCGTGGTGGCCGATGCGGCACGCGATCTCGACTGGCAGGAGAGTGTCGGCAAGGCCGACCCGACACGCCCCGCCCATCCGGTAGAGGCCGACGCGCCGTTGCTGATCGCTTATACCTCGGGCACGACCGGCCGGCCCAAGGGCGTTGTGCACACCCATCTTGGTGTGCCGGCCAAGGCCACGGCGGATTTCCTGCTGTGCCTCGACATGAAGCGCGATGACCGGCATCTGTGGATGACCGATATGGGCTGGGTCATGGGGCCGCTCACCCTTCTGTCGGTGCTGCTTTCGGGGGCAACGCTGGTTCTGGCCGAGGGCGCGCCCACGATGCCCGGCGATCCTTTCCGGCTGCTGCGGATCACCGCGGACATGAAGGTGACGCATCTGGGCATCGCACCGACGCTGGTGCGCCAATTCATGACGCAGGATCCCGCGCCCCTCTCTGATTATGACCTGTCGCCCCTGCGTATCGTCGCCTCGACCGGAGAGCCATGGACCGACGACGCCTGGCTCTGGCATCTCGATCATATCTGCCGTCGCCGCGCCGTGCCGCTGAACATCTCAGGCGGGACCGAGCTGTTCGGGGCCATTCTGACCTCGACCGTCCTGCACGAGATCAAGCCCGGCGGATTCTCCGCCGAGGCCCTGGGGGTGGGCGCCAAGGTGCTGCGCGAGGATGGCAGCGAGGCCGCACCGGGCGAGGTGGGCGAATTGGTCGTGAGCCAGCCGCCCATGGGCCTGACCCCCACCATCTGGGGCGACCGGGAGCGGTATCTCGAAACCTACTGGTCCACCTTCCCCGGTGTCTGGCGGCACGGCGACTGGGTGCGCCGCGACCCTGACGGCACATGGTATATCCTCGGTCGCTCGGACGACACGCTGAACATCGCCGGCAAGCGAATCGGCCCGCCCGAGATCGAGGCCGCCCTGACCGAGACCGGAGAGGTGGTGGACGCCGCCGCCATCGCCGCGCCCGACGCCATCAAGGGCGTGGCGGTGGTCTGCATCTGCGTGGCGGCGCCGGGTGTGTCGCCCGATGCGGGCCTCGTGGAACGGCTCAAGGACCGGGTGGGAGAGGTCGTCTCCAAGCCGTTCCGCCCGCGCGAGATCCATTTCGTCGAGGCACTGCCCAAGACCCGCAGCATGAAGACGATGCGCCGGATCGTCCGCGCGGCCTATCTGGGCGAGGATCCGGGCGACCTGTCCTCGATCAGCAATCCCGAAACCATGCAGCCCATTGCAGACCTGAGGAAGGAAACGCCATGATAACCGTCTTCGGAGCCACCGGAAACACCGGCTCGCCGCTTGTCGATACCCTTCTGGCCAAGGGTGCGGCAGTGCGCGCCGTCACCAGCGACCCGGCCAAGGTTGAAAATCTCAAGGCGAAGGGATGCGAGGCCGTCACCGCCAATTTCACCGACCCCGCCGCGCTGGAACGCGCTTGTGCCGGGGCCGAGCGGATCTATCTGGTGACGCCTGCCCATCTGGACATGCGCCGCTGGAAAGCGAACGCGATCGAGGCCGCCAAGGCTGCGGGTGTGCGCCATGTCGTTCTGGCCACCGGGCTGGGTGCGTCGCCCAAGGCCAAGGTGACATTTGGCAAGTGGCATTCCGAGACGCAGGAACTGCTGAAAGAAAGCGGGCTTGACTGGACCTTCGTGCAGCCGACCTATTTCATGCAGAACCTGCTCTGGCAGGCCGACACCATCGCCAGAGACGGTGTCTATTACGACGATCTGGGCGGTCCCGTGGCCTGGATCGACGCACGCGACATCGCCGATGTCGCCGCCGAGGCGCTGACCGGCGCGGGCCACGAGGGCAAGACCTATGGCCTGACCGGCCCCGAGGCCCTGACCGGCGAAGACATCGCGGCCATCCTGTCCGAGGTGACCGGGCGCGCCATCACCTGCGTGCCCCTGTCGGTCGAGGACTCCAAGGCGGCGATGATTGCCGCCGGGATGCAGCAAGAGGTCGCCGCAGCCATGGTCGAACTGGCCTCCATCGCGCCAAAGGGCTATCTCGCGGGCATCGAGACCACGGTCAGCGACGTGCTCGGGCGCCCGGCCCGACGCTTGCGCGATTTCATCGTCGAGAATCGGGATGCCTTCGTCCAGTGACCTGACGGGGGCGCCGTTCTATCTCGAGCTTGCGCCGCCCGCGGGTGCGCAAGGACAGGTCGAAACCGTTTACGTCTTTCACGACACCGGCGTGCTGAGCGGTCGCGGAAGCGGGAGGTTCGCAACCGACCTGTTCGACCTTTCGGTGACGCTCCAAGGCGGCGGTCCGGGCGCCGCGCTTGTGTCGCTCGCGCCTCCGCGCCCGGGCTTTGCGCCCCGCCGGGCGTCCTTTTGCGGCATCGTTGCCGGGCTGCGCCTGTCTGCGCGACCGCAGCATATGCCCCCGGTCGAGTCGTTCGAGGCCCTGGCCGCGATCCTGCGACGGGTCAGGCTCGGGGATGATGCGATGCCGGCCCTCGTCGCCGCACTCGACGAACTGGCCTGCGATCTGTCATTCGCGGCGATCCCGCGGGCGGTGAGCGACCGCACCGGACGGCGCAGAATCCGGGCAGAGACCGGCATGTCACGAAGGCGGCTCGCCGCGATCCGGCGTTTTCGCCGCCTGGTTGACGAACTTGCCTGCCAGACCCTTCCGTTGAGCGATCTGGCGCTGGACGCCGGATTTTACGACCAACCGCATATGTCATCCGCTTGCCGGGCGTTTGCCGGCATGTCTCCCGGCGCGCTTCGCGGTCAGGCGGCGCGGCAACCGCTTGGCCATTTCTTACAAGATGAGCGGCTGAAAACCCGTGTAAAACATATCATCAACGCATAACGAGAGGAGCAAAACCAGACCATGCCGAAATTCGAGCCAAGAGACCCCGATTTTGATGCGCGTGTGCGCGAGAGTTTCAACCGCCAGAACGTGATGCGCACGATGGGGATCACCATCGCCGAGCTTGCGCCCGGTCACATCGTTCTGGAAATGCCGCATGACGACGCGCTGACCCAGCAGCACGGGTTCCTGCATGCCGGTGTCGTTGCGACCGCGCTTGACAGTGCGTGTGGCTATGCCGGTTTTTCGCTGATGCCCGCCGAGGCTGCGGTGCTGACGGCGGAATTCAAGATCAACCTGGTCAACCCGGCGGATGGCGAGCGGTTTCGCTTTGTCGCCGACGTGCTGAAACCGGGGAAAACCCTGACCATCTGCGAAGCGCGCGCCTATGCCCTGAAGGGCGGGGAGGAAAAGCTTGTCGCCACGATGACCGCGACGCTGATGGCGATGGTGGGACGGACCGGCGTGGCCGGATGACGGGGGCCGGGCGGAACCCTTCGTTCCCGCGTCGGCCGCCGCCAACGCGCGGCGGCCGGTCACCCGGTCCGTGGCTCCGGTTCAGCCGCGCCAGCGCCGCGCGACTTCGGCCAGCCGCTTGCCATAGGCGCGCGCGGTGTCCAGATCGCCGCCGGTCGGGAATTCTTCGGGCGCGCTGTCGGAGGGCGCAATCGCCAGAAGGCCGGAATAACCACCCGTCCAGTTCAGCTTTTCCGGGCCGTCGGCCTTGGCATTCGACGCCATCAGGCCGACGCCGCACCAGATTTGGCCGTGCTGCTGTGACAGCGTGAAGAAATACATGATGGTCGAGAACTTGTCGCCGTTGACGGTGGCCGAGGTGGTGAACCCGCCGGCAATCTTGTCCTTCCAGTTCTGCGTGGACCAGGGCTTCGAGCTGGCATCGGCGAATTTCTTGAACTGCCACGCGGGGCCGCCCATGTAGGTCGGGCTGCCATAGACGATGGCATCGGCAGCATCGAGCGCCGCCCAGCCGGATTCGTCAAGCTCCCCGTTGTCGGACAGTTTCAGCATCTTGGCCTCGGTGCCTTTGACACTCCTGATCCCTTCGGCGACGGCGTTCGCCTGAACCTCTGTGTGCCCGTACCCGCTGAAATAGACAATTACGACATTGGTCATGTTTCCGGTCTTCCTCTCGGTTTGAAACGCAATACCGACGGCCTACGAATAGCGGTTACAAAAAGAAAGCTGATTATTTTGCGGCACCGTGGCGACGGCCCGGACAGTTATCGGCAGGGGAATTCGTATCTTTAGCGTAAGTATCGGTAATGCATTAATATTCTATAAGCACAGGAAGGGTTTCACGGGTTGTTGTGTTCATGACCTCACACGCATTGTGCGCCGGGTGTATCAACCGGTTTCCGCTTTCTCCTCCTTGATCCAGGCTTCGAGGACATGCCGCTGGACCTTTCCGCTGGTCGATCTGGGGAAATCGTCGAACGCGATGAACCGGAATTCGCGTGGACGTTTGTAGCCTGCCAGCATGTCCCGGCACAGGCGCATCAAGACCACCGCATCCGGCCCGTCATTGCCGCACGCGACAAAGGCCACCGGGCTTTCGCCCCATTTCTCGTCGGATGCCCGCACCACCGCAGCATCGACCACCCCCGGATGCGCCAGAAGAACGCGCTCGATTTCCGCCGGATAGACGTTCTCTCCGCCGGTCTTGATCAGGTATTTCGCCCTGTCAACAAAGTCGATCGTGCCATCGGGATTGCGCCGGAACAGGTCGCCCATGTGAAAGAACCCGTTGCGAAAGTCGCGGGCGTTGGTGTCGTCGGCGTTCCAGTATCCCGAAAACAGCGTCGGGCCCCGCACTGCCATTTCACCCGGCGCGCCAACGGGAACGTCCCGGTCTTCGGGGTCGACCAGGCGGACCTCGCAGAATGCGCTGATGCGTTTGGACAGTCGGACGGGGACGACGCCGGGGGCGATCAGATCGCCGGTCCCTGGTGGCAGGCCGGTCTCGGTCGAGCCGAAGGAATTCAGATAGGGCACCCCAAGAAGGCCCGTCAGTTCCGCGATCTGGTGCGGTGGCACCAGATCCGCCATCGCGCCGCAGACCTTGATACCTTTCAGCGGCAGTGGGTTGGTGCGTCGTTCGGCGATGAAGGCGTCCAGCGCGCCCGGCATCATCACGAACCAGCCGATCCTGTGCCGCGACAGCGCCTCGTTGATGACCGCAGGCTGCAACCCGTCCACCATAACCACCGTGCCGCCGCGCAGAACTGTCGCCAGCGCGTGATCGGTGGACGCCATGTGAAACATGGGGGCCCAGGCGATGAACCCGTCGCCGGGATCGAGCGCCAGTTGCGCCGCAAAGGCCATGGACCGCGCGATATGAGCGCGGTGGCTGATGAGCGCCCCCTTGGGAAGCCCGGTCGTCCCGGATGTATAAAGGATCGTCAGCCCGGCCTCGGGATCGTCAACCATGGTCCCGGTGCGCGGGTCGGGTTCGGCCCCGGCGAGGGCCGCTTCCCAGTCCGCCCCGATTTCCAGGCAGGGAGTTGCACAGACCGACTGATACGCGTCCCCGAGACCGGGTTCGACAACCGCCAGCACCGGCTCGACCAGTTCGATGCAATGCCGCAGTTCGTCCGGGGCAAGCCGCCAGTTCAGGCAGGCGATGATTGCGCCGATCCCCGCAGCGGCCAGTTCGGTCTCGAGGTATTCCGATCGGTTGTGCGACAGGATCGCGATCCGGTCTCCGGGCGCGACCCCCCTTGCCAGAAAAACGGCAGCCAGACGATCAACGCGCTCCAGCAATTCGGCATAGGTCAACCGTTTGCTGCCGTCCTCGACGGCCAGAGCCGCCGCGCAGTCCTGCGCACGGGTTCGAAAGATCGAATACAGATCAGCGCGTCCCGCGCGCATGACCTCGGTCAGCATCACATCCTCCCATGACTTCAAGTCAGAGACTTTGCGCCAGACGCACCCCTTCGTCAATGGCGCGCAGCGCGTCGAGTTCGGCCGCCTCCTTTGCTCCGCCGATCATCGTGACGGTGACGCCGCGCGCGGCGAGGGCCTCGGCCAGGGCCCGTTCCGGTTCCTGCCCGGTGCAGATCACGATGGTATCGGCGGCGATGACCTTTGGCGCCCCGTCCATGAGGATATGTAGCCCCGCGTCGTCGATGCGCTCATAGACCACCCCGCCGATGGCTTCGACCCCGTGCTTGCGCAGCGCGTTGCGCAGGATCCAGCCCGTCGAGACGCCAAGCCCTGCGCCCGGCTTCGAGGTTTTTCGCTGAAGCATGATCACCTTGCGCCGCGATGGTCTCAGTGCCAGAGGATCGCCCACCAGCGCACCCGATGTGGCAAATTCCGGATCGACGCCCCATGTCTCGCAGAATGTATCTGGGTTGTGGACCTCTGCCGATGCGGTGACGAGGAACTCGGCCACGTCATGGCCGATGCCCCCCGCCCCCATCACCGCGACGGTGTCACCCGCCGTGCGTTCGCCCGACAGGATCTCGGCATAGGTGGCGACCTTGGGGTGATCCACGCCCGGAAGGTCGGGAATACGCGGCGTCACCCCCGTGGCGATGACCACATGGTCAAAGCCGGTCAGATCCTCCGCGCCGGCCCGCTGCCCGAGGCGCAGCTTGACCCCGTGCCTGGCCATCTGACCGGCAAAGTAACGCAGGGTTTCGTCGAACTCGTCCTTGCCGGGCGCCGCGCGCGCCAGGTTCAACTGGCCGCCCAGCTTGTCCTGAGCCTCGAACAGGGTAACGTCGTGGCCCAGCCGCGCCGCCTCGGTGGCCGTGGCCATGCCTGCGGCACCGCCGCCGACAACGGCCAGCTTGCGCGGCTGCGCGGCGGGGGTGTCGCGGAATTCGGTTTCGCGGCCCGCCCGGGGATTGACCAGGCAGCTCACCGGCCGGTTGGAAAAGATGAAATCCAGACAGGCCTGGTTGCACGCGATGCAGGTGTTGATTTCGTTCGCGCGGCCTTCGCGCACCTTCCTGACGAAATGCGGATCGGCAAGGAATGGCCGCGCCATCGAGATCATGTCGGCGTCCCCGGAGGACAGGATGTCCTCGGCGATTTCCGGCGTGTTGATCCGGTTGGAGGCGACCACCGGAATCGACACTGCCGCCTTCACATTGGCCGCCGCCTTGCGCCAGGCGCCGCGCGGCACGGGATAGGCGATTGTCGGCACGCGCGCCTCGTGCCAGCCGATGCCGGTGTTGAGAATGTCGGCCCCCGCCGCCTCGATCTTGCGCGCGAGCGCGGCGATTTCATCTGCGGGCGCGCCGCCCTCGACCAGATCGGCCGCCGAAATCCGGTATATGATCAGGAAATCGGGCCCGCAGCGGTCGCGCACCGCGCGCACGATCTCGACCGGAAAGCGGTGCCGGTTCTCGGCGCTTCCGCCCCAGTCGTCTTCGCGCTTGTTGGTATGCGTGACGGTGAATTCGTTGAGAAGATACCCCTCTGACCCCATGATCTCGACGCCGTCGAACCCTGCCGCCTGGGCATTGGCGGCGGCGGACGCGAACTCCTCGATGGTGCGGCGAATGTCGGCGTCGGTCATTTCGCGCGGCGTGAAACGGTTGATCGGCGAGCGAATCGGTGACGGCGCGACGCAGCCCTCGATCTTTGCGTAGCGCCCCGCATGAAGTAGCTGGGCGCAGATCAGGCTGCCTTCGGCCTGAACGGCTTCGCAGATCGGACGCAGCCGAATCGCTTCCTCGGGATCATCGATTCGGGGCCCTTCGGGGTCGAGCATCCCCTCGGCGTTTGGCGAAAACCCGCCAGTCACGAGAATCGCCGCCTCGCCACGCGCTCTTTCAGCGTAAAAGGCGATCTGCTTGGCGATGCCGTCGGGCTCGGTTTCCAGCCTTGTGTGCATCGACCCCATGATCACGCGGTTACGCAGCGTTCGTTGTCCTGCGCGGATCGGGGAAAGCAAGGTTGCGAATCCGTCTTTCAGGGCGTTTTCCATTTTTCGGGCATCCTCCACCAAAAACTCCTCTTGATCGTCATTCTAACATTTGTTAGATTTTTGTGAAGAGCATATTTCGGATATGGGGAGGACCACCGATGCAATTCCAGCCAACAGAAGACCAAAAGGCGCTCCGCGACGCGGCGAAACGATTCGCAGCCGAGAAGCTGGCGCCGGGCTACCAGAAGCGGGCGAAAGCCCATAGCTTCGATCGCGGCGTGCTCAAGGAGATGGGCGCGTTGGGCCTGATCGGGCCGGATCTTCCCGAGGAATTCGGCGGACTTGGCGAAAGCTGCGTGACGTCCGGTCTGATCACCGAGCAGATCGCCTATGCCGATTTCAATATCAGCTATATCCAGCTTCTGGGTTCGCTCATGGGCGGGATGGTTGCCCAGCACGCCTCCAAGGAGATCGCGTCGGAATGGGTTCCCAAGGTGCTTGCGGGTGAGGCGATCATCGGCCTTGGCCTGACCGAGCCGCGCGGCGGCTCGGATGCGGCAAACCTGATCCTCAAGGCCGAGAAGTCGGGCAATGGCTGGCGGCTGAACGGCGAGAAAACCTCGATGAGCTTTTCCGAACAGGCCGACGCGGCAGTCGTTTTCGCGCGCACGGGCGATGCGGATGGCGGCGCGCGCGGGGTCAGCGCGTTTTTCGTCGATCTGAACCAGGCGGGCATCAAGCGCACGCATTTCGACGATATCGGCACAAGGCCCGTCGGGCGCGGATCGGTGTTTTTCGACGATGTGTTCGTCCCGGCCGAGAACATGATGGCCGAACAGGACCGCGCCTTCAGCACGATCATGGTGGGTTTCGACTATTCGCGCGCGCTGATCGGTCTGGAATGCCTGGGCGCGGCGCAGGCCTCGGTGGACGAGACCTGGGCCTATGTCCAGGAGCGCGAGGCGTTCGGCGCGCCGATCGTGCAGTATCAGGGCGTCAGCTTCCCGCTGGCCGAGGCCGAGACGCAACTGACCATGATGCGCCAGCTTTGCTACTACACGTTGAGTTTGCGCGACAGTGGTATGCCGCACACCGCCGAGGCGGCGATGTGCAAATGGTATGTGCCCAAGGTTGCCTGCGAGATCATTCACCAGTGCCTGATCCTGCACGGGCATTACGGCTATACCACCGACCTGCCGCACCACCAGCGCTATAACGACGTTCTCGGCCTGCAGATCGGCGACGGCACCGCGCAGATCCAGAAACTGGTGATCGCGCGCGAAAAGGTCGGCCGCGTGGCGCTTCAATACGACAAGAAGGCGAAGGGGGCGGCAAAATGAGCGATGTGATCAACGCAACCATCGAGGGTAGCGTCGGCATCATCGAGCTGGCGCGCCCCGAGAAGTTCAACTGCCTTTCGCTGGAGGTGCATGACCGCATTTCAACCGAGCGCGCGAAATTCGAGGCGAATCGGGAGATCCGGTCGATCCTCATTCGCGCGCAGGGCAAGCATTTCTGCACCGGCGCCGATCTCACCGAAGTGAAGGGCAAGCTGAACGACCCCGCCGCGCTGGACCATTTCATCTCCTTCGGCATGAAAAACCTGCGCGCGCTCGAGTCGAGCCCGCTTCCTGTCGTGGTGGCGGTGCAGGGGCTGTGCCTGGCCGGCGGGATCGAGCTGATGCTGTCCTGCGACGTGTGCTTTGCCGCCGAAACAGCCCAGTTTGGCGATCAGCACGCACAATTCGGCCTGATCCCTGGCTGGGGCGGGTCGCAGCGGCTCACGCGGCTGATGGGTTTGCGCCGGGCGCTTGACCTGATGTTCTCGGCGCGCTGGCTGAAGGCCGATGAGGCCAAAGAGGCCGGTCTGGTCAACTACATCGTGCCGGATGCCGATCTGCACAAGGCCGCGCTGGAGTACTGCCAGACGATCGCCACCCGCTCGCGCCCCGGCATCGCCGAGATGAAGCGGCTCGCGCGCGAAGGCGCGGACCTCGGCATCGACCAGCAGATGCGGCTCGAGCGCGACGCGGCCGTGCGGGCGCTGCCCAGCGTTGACGTGGCTGAGGGACTCGACGCGTTCGAGAACCGGCGCAAACCTGCTTTCAAGGCTTGAGGGTAGGACATGGATTTCACTCTGAACGACGAGCAGCGCCAGATTTACGAATACGGTGGCCAGTTGGCGCAGAAATTCGACAATGATTACTGGCTGCGGCACGCGCGCAAGCACGAATTCCCGCGAGAGATGTTCCAGCAGATCGCAGATGACGGCTTTCTGGGCATCATGGTGCCCGAGGAACATGGCGGCGCGGGGCTTGGCATGACCGAGATGGCCCTGTTCATGGAAGGGACCGCCAATCACGGTATTCCGCTTCTGATGATGGTGGTCGGCCCAACCATGTCACTCGCCCATATCGCCAGCCACGGAACCGAGTTCCACAAGAAAGAGCTTCTTCCGGCCGCCTGTCGGGGCGAAATCCAGTTCTGTTTCGCGATCACCGAACCGGGCGCCGGGTCCAACACGATGAAGGCCACGACACTGGCCAAACGCCGGGGCAACCGGTTCAGTCTGTCGGGCGAAAAGACCTTCATCACCGGCGCCGATGTGTCTGACTATTGCCTGGTGGTGGCGCGGACCAAACCGCACAACGAGGTCAGCCGCAAGACCGACGGCTTTACCCTGTTTGCCGTGGACCTCAAGAAAAAGGGCGTCGCGCAACAGCGGGTCAAGATTTCGATTCCCCTGCCAGAAGAACAGTGGACCCTGTTCTTCGACGATGTGGATCTGGGCCCCGAGGATGTGGTCGGCGAGGTCGATGACGGGTTTTCGATCCTGTTCGACAGCCTCAACCCCGAGCGCATCATCCTGGCCGCGCTGTGCTGCGGCATCGGCCGGTTTGCCCTCAACAAGGGTGTGGCCTATGCGTCCGAGCGCACTGTCTTCGACCAGCCCATCGGCGCGCATCAGGGTGTGCAGCACCCGATGGCCAAGGCATATACGGCGATCGAGATGGCCAGCCTGATGACTCGCCGCGCGGCATGGGAATTCGACAACAAGCTGCCGGCAGGGGCGTCGTCGAACATGGCGAAATATGCCGCCGCCGAAGCCGGGATCGAGGCGGTGGACGCAGCACTTCAGGCGCATGGCGGATCCGGCTATACCGAGGACACGGGGATTTACGAGATGTATCCGTTGGTGCGGCTGCTGCGCACCGCGCCTGTGAACCGCGAGCTGTGCCTCAGCTTCATCGGTGAAAAGGTCATGGGGCTGCCGCGATCCTACTGACCGCGGCGTTTACCAGGGAGGAAGACATGCAATTCGGAATGCGTTTTCGGCGACAGGACGCGCTCGCCAAGCGGAATGACCGGTTCTGGCACGAGATCGAGGGCAAGCCTCTCGATAAGGTGCGCGGTATCCAGGAAGAACGGTTGCGCGCGCAGATGGCCTATCTCAAGGCGAACTCCACCTTCTATCAGGAGAAATTCGCCGAGGCAGGCGTTGACTTCGACGATATCCGCACGATCGAAGACCTTCAGAAACTGCCCTATACCTACAAGACCGAAATCCGCGCGAGCCTCGCGGCGGAACCGCCCTTTGGCAAGCACCGCGCCGCGCCCATGGCCGACATCATCCAGATGCAGGCCTCGTCGGGCACGACCGGCAGCCCGTCCTATGTCGCGCTGACCGAGTCCGACGCCGAGATGTGGCACGAGATGACCGCGCGCTGTTTCTTTGCCAACGGCGTGCGGCCCGGCGACATGGCGTTGCACGCGTTTTCGCTGGCAAAGGGATTTGTCGGCGGTATCCCGGTGGTGCAGGGCCTGCAATACATGGGCGTGATCGACATTCCGATCGGCGCCGATGGCGGCGCGGAACGGCTGCTGCGCGCCTGTGCTGACACCCGCCCGCGCTGCATCGTCGGTGCGCCGAACTATGTGCTGCACCTGGCCGAGAAAGCGCCCGAGATCGTTGGCTGCAAGGCCAGCGAACTTGGCGTCGAGCGGGTGATCGTGGGCGGCGAGCCGGGCGGCGGCATCCCCGCGATCCGCGCCAGGATCGAAGAGGCCTGGGGCGCCAAATGCACCGAGATGCTGGGCGGCACCGATCTGGGCGTGACCTACTGGGCGGAATGCGATGCGCAGTCGGGGATGCACATGGTCAACATGGATTATGTGCTCACCGAACTTCTCGACCCCGAGAGCGGCCAGATCATCCCCTGGAAAAAGGGCGCCCAGGGCGAGATGGTCTATACCGCGCTTGGCCGGCAGGCGAGCCCGGTGGTGCGGTTCCGGTCGGGCGACTATATCGAGGTCATCGACACCGAATGTTCCTGCGGGCGCACCGGCCCCAAGATCCGCTGCACCGGGCGGACCGATGATATGCTGATCGTGCGCGGGGCCAATGTCTTTCCCTCGGCGATCAACAGCGTGATCGCCGAGATGGCGCCGGAAACCAATGGCGTCATGCGCATCGTGGCGGATTTCGAGGGCCACACGACCCAGGGCGCGCTGAAGGTGATCGTCGAACGCGGTCCCGAACAGGATCCGGCAAACGACGCCAGTCTCAAGAAGAAGATCGAACAGCGTCTGCGTGACGCTCTGGTGTTCAAGGCCGATGTTCATCTTGTTGCACCTGATACGTTCGAAAAACCCGGCGCCGCCAAGGTTGCCTTTGTGCTCAGAGAGTATCCCGATCTGCCATGACCAGAATGAAATCCCTTCTCGACTCCGGGTCCGAAGACTTCCGGAAGAACGACGCGTTTTACCGCGAAAAGGTCAGCGAACTGCACGCGCTTCGACTGCAACAACGCGTCGGCGGTCCCGAGAAGGCGCGGGAACGGCATGTGAGCAAGGGCAAGATCCTGCCGCGCGAGCGTATCGAGCGATTGCTCGACCCCGGAACGCCCTTTCTTGAAATCGGCGAGCTCGCCGGGCTTGACAAATACGACGGCGTGCCCCCGGGGGCCGGCATCATCACCGGCATCGGCGTGATCGAGGGCCGCCACTGCATGATCATCGCCAATGACGCCACCGTGAAGGGCGGCACCTATTTCGGGATGACGTCGCGCAAGCATGTGCGCGCCCAGAAAATCGCCTGGAAGAACCGTCTTCCGGTGATCACCCTGGTCGATTCCGGCGGGGCGTTTCTGCCGGATCAGGAAAATATCTTTCCCGACGAGGGGCAGTTCGGCTCGATCTTTCATCAGCAGATCGGCATGTCGGGCGACGGCGTGCCACAGATCGCCGTGGTCATGGGCCCCTGCACCGCGGGCGGGGCCTATATTCCCGCGCTCTGCGACGAGGTGGTGATCGTGCGCGGTCAGGGCTTCATGTATCTGGGCGGGCCGGAATTGACCTTTGCGGCGACCGGCGAAAAGGTCGATGCCGAGACGCTGGGCGGCGGCAAGATGCATTCGTCCGTTTCGGGCGTGACCGACCACCTGGCCGAGGATGATGCGCACGCGCTGGCGATCACCCGCGAGATCGTCAGTCACCTGGGCGAAAAGGCGCAGCCGCGCAAGACGCCCCAAACCCCGCGCCCGCCCGCCTACCCGGTCGAGGAGATCTACGGCATCATCAGCCGCGACCCGAAGGTGCCCACCGACAACCGCGAGATCGTCGCGCGCCTTGTGGACGACAGCGTGTTTCACGAGTTCAAGCCGCTTTACGGCGACACGATCATGACCGGCTGGGGCCGCATCCACGGCCACGAGGTCGGCATTCTCGCCAATACCGGCGTGCTCTTTGTCGAGGCGGCGCTGAAGGCCACGCATTTCATCAATCTCTGCGTCCAGCGCGATATCCCGCTGCTGTTTCTGGCGGATGTGAACGGCTTCATGGTCGGCCGCGAGGTCGAGCAGATGGGCATCGCCAAGGCGGGGGCCAAGATGATCACCGCCATGTCCTCGGCGCGGGTGCCGAAATTCACCATCATCACCGGCGGTTCCTACGGGGCGGGGTATCTGGCCATGCTCGGCCGCCCGTTCCAGCCGGACGCGACATTCGCCTGGCCCACGGGCCGTGCGGCGATCATGGGGCCGGAACAGGCCGCCAGCGTGCTGGCGCAGGTCCGTGCGCAGATCAACCAACGCGAAGGCAGGACATGGACCCCCGAGGAGGAAGAAGCCTTCAAGGCCCCGATTCGCAGGGAATACGAGGATTTCCAAGGCGCCTACAACTTCGCCTCCAACCTCTGGATCGACAGCGTGATCGAGCCATGCGAAACCCGCGACGTCATGGCGTTGATGCTCGATCTGGCGTCGCGCAGGCCCAAGGTCGAAACCCATTTCGGCGTGTTCAGGATGTGAGGCGGAACCCATGAAAATCAAGACGCTTCTCATCGCCAATCGCGGCGAAATCGCCTGCCGGATCGCGCGCACCGCGCGGGCCAGCGGCATCACCCCGGTCGGCGTGCATTCTCAGGCCGACGCCAACGCGCTGCATGTCCGCGAGATCGGCAAATCCGTCTGCATCGGTGCCGGTCCCGCATCAGAAAGCTACCTGAAGATCGACGCGGTCATCGCCGCCGCGAAATCGGTTGGCGCGGATGCGATCCATCCCGGCTATGGTTTCCTTGCCGAGAACCCCGATTTCGCCCGCGCGGTCGAGGGTGCGGGCATGATCTTCATGGGGCCGACGCCCGAAACGCTCGAGCGGTTCGGCGACAAGGCCAGCGCCAAGGCGGCCGCCGTGGCCGCCAGCGTTCCGGTGATCTCGGGCGCGGAGGGCGCGCGATCGGACCCTCGGGAAATCGCCGCCGAAGTGCGCAAGATGGGCCTTCCGGTGCTGCTCAAGGCGGTCGGCGGCGGCGGCGGGCGCGGGCAGCGGCTCGTGACCGACGAGACCACGCTGGAGGAAGACATCGAAGGCGCGCTGCGCGAGGCCAAGTCAACCTTCGGCTCGGAGGGCCTTTTGCTGGAACGCTTTCTGCCCGAGGCGCGCCATGTCGAGGTGCAGATCGCGGGCGACGGCAAGGGCCATGTGGTGCATCTGTTCGAACGCGACTGCACGCTTCAGCGCCGCCACCAGAAGGTCATCGAAGAGGCCCCGGCTTGGGGTCTGCCCCGCGCGCTTCTGGACGAGATCGCGCATGACGCGGTGCGACTGGGCGAGACGCTCCACTATCGCGGCCTGGGCACGGTGGAGTTCCTGGTTGCGGGAGACAAGTATTTCTTTCTCGAAGTGAACCCGCGCATCCAGGTGGAACACCCTGTCACCGAGGCGATCACCGGGCTCGATCTGGTCGCGCTTCACCTGCGTATCGCCGAAGGCGCGGGCCTTGGTCTTGTGCAGGGTGATCTCACGATCAACGGCCACGCCGTCGAGGCGCGGCTCTATGCCGAAGACCCGGCGATGCAATTCGCCCCCTCCACGGGCACGCTGACCACGCTCAGCCTGCCCGACGGGTTGCGGATCGACAGCGGCGTTGCCGAGGGAGATTCGGTCACGCCCTATTACGATCCCATGATCGCCAAGCTGATCGTGCACGCGCCCGACCGGGAAACCGCGCTGGCGCGGCTGGCGACGGCGCTCGATCATGTCGCTGTCGAGGGCGTGCAGACGAACCGCGCCTTTCTGACGGCGCTGGCGCGAAATCCCGAATTCGGGCGGATGCAGGTTCATACGCGCTGGATCGACGGCCGGATCGACGAGCTGACGCAGCCGTCCTCGCTCGCCCGGCCCGGGCTGTGGAAGGCGGCGGCCGCCGTTCTCTTCGTGGCAAGCGGGCGGTGCAGCCAGAGTGCCGATCCCTGGACCAATCGCGACACGTTCACCGGCTGGCGGCTCGGCCTCGGTGGCGATGCAATCGAGGCGGGACAGCGCGTGACGCTCACGGATGCCGACGCGATATCCGAGGAATTGCGCGTCGGCCCGGTCAAACACGCAGAGAATTACACGGTCCTGTCGGAAAACGGCGACGCGATCTCACTGGCGATGCGCGAAATCGCGCCGGGGCGCTGGCGCCTCGTAGAAGGCGATGAGGTGCTTTTGATCGACGCGCGGCGGCACGCCGGGGTGATCGAGATGGATACGCCCGAAGGCCGCCTGGTCTTCCACCCGGCCGCGCCGCTTGACTTTGCTGGCGCAGATACGGTGGCGGATCGTGCGGTAACGTCTCCGCTGACGGGAATGATCGTCGGGGTCAAGGTCACCGAGGGCCAGGTCGTGGCCGAAGGTGATGTGATCGCCGTCCTGGAATCCATGAAGCTTGAAATCTCGATCCGCAGCACTGCCGCTGGCACAGCCAGCAACATATCCGTCTCGAATGGGGATATGGTCGATCGCGGTCAGGTCATCGCCGAAATTCTAGCACCCGAGGAGTGAACACATGAGCGATTTTCCAAAATTCGTCGAATTCCGCGAAGAGGGCCCGCGCGAGGGCTTTCAGATCGAGAAGAATATCTATCCGATCGAGCAGCGTATCGAATTGATCGACATGCTCAGCGAGACCGGGTTGAAACGCATTCAGGTGGGCAGTTTCGTCAGCCCGAAATATGTGCCGCAAATGGCCGACACCGGCGAGTTGTTCCAGCGCATCAAGCGCAAGCCTGGCGTGAAATACACGTCGCTGTGGCTCAACGACAAGGGGTTCCGCAAGGCGCTGACCGCGCATGAGGTCGATATCGACCCGCGCCTGCTGTTCTATCCGTCAGAGGCTTTCGCGCAGGCCAACAACAACTGCTCCGCCGCCGAAATGCGCGAGAAACAGCGCGAGTGGGTCCGGACCTACAAGCAGGAGGGTTACACGGTCGATGCGGCCTATGTGATGACGGCCTTCGGCTGCAACTACGAAGGCCCGATCCCGCAAGAGCGGATTCTGGACGATTTCCGCTTCATCCTGCAGGTTTGCGAAGAAGAGGACATTCCGGTTCCGATCCTTGTCATCGCCGACACGATGGGCTGGGGCAACCCCGAGGCCGTCAAGCGCATGATCGGCGCGCTGCGGGAACTGGCGCCCGGCGCCCGCATCGGGATGCATATCCATGACACGCGCGGGCTCGGCATCGCCAATCTCTACGCCGCGCTGTCGATGGGGGTGGACATGTTCGAAAGCTCGATCGCCGGGCTTGGCGGCTGTCCGTTCGCGGGCCACGGCCACGCACGCGCCGCCGGCAATGTCTGCACCGAGGATGCCGTGTTCCTGTGCCACGAGCTTGGCATCGAGACGGGAATCGATCTGGACAAGCTGATCGCGGCGGCCGTCAAGGCAGAAGAGATCATCGGCGCTTCGCTTATGGGCCGGGTGATGCATTCCGGCGGGCTGGACAAATATCGCAAGGCGAGCTGAGGAGGGACCAAGATGACAAAGGCACTTGACGGAAAGGTCGTCCTGGTCACCGGGGCGGGTGGCGGGATCGGGCGCGATATCGCCCTGATGGCGGCGTCCGAAGGGGCCGCGGTGGTTGTGAACGATCTGGGCGCGTCGCTGAAAGGCACCGGCCAGACCGAAACAGCGGCGCAGAAGGTCGTCGAGGAAATCAAGGCCGCCGGGGGCGATGCGATCGCCGATGGCGGGTCGGTCGCCGATCCGGACGCCGCGCGCGCGATGGTCGAGGCCGCCGTCAAGGAGTTCGGCCGCATCGACGCGGTGG
The DNA here is from genome assembly GCA_002428225.1 of Roseovarius sp. UBA6167. Classification (GTDB taxonomy): domain Bacteria; phylum Pseudomonadota; class Alphaproteobacteria; order Rhodobacterales; family Rhodobacteraceae; genus Roseovarius. Next base: position 26,368 of record DIUD01000066.1, read on the forward strand.
TGAACAATGCCGGCATCCTGCGCGACGGTTATTTCCACAAGATGACCTATGAGGATTTCGACGCGGTGGTGAAGGTCCACCTCTACGGCGCCTTCAACACCTCTCGCGCGGCGGCCGATTACTTTCGCGAACAGGAAAGCGGCGCGCTGGTGCACATGACCTCGACCTCGGGGCTGATCGGCAATTTCGCGCAGGCCAACTATTCCGCCGCCAAGCTGGGCATCGCGGCGTTTTCGAAATCCGTCGCGCTTGACCTCAAGCGCTGGAACGTGCGGTCGAACTGCATCGCGCCCTTCGCCTGGAGCCGGATGATCTCGTCGATCAAGACTGATACGCCCGACCAGCAGGCGCGGGTCGAGAAGGTCAAGAAGATGACCCCCGCGAAGGTCGCGCCGATGGCCTGTTTCCTGATGAGTGACCTGGCGGAAGGCGTGTCGGGCCAGATCTTCGGTGTCCGGATGAACGAGATCTTCCTGTTCAACCAGCCCCGCCCGGTGCGGTCGGTTCATTCCGGCGAGGGCTGGACCGCGGATCAAATCGCCGAGCGCGCCATTCCCGCGCTCAAATCACACTTCACGCCGCTCGAAGTTTCGGCGGACGTCTTTTCATGGGATCCGGTCTGATGGGAAAACGCAAGGGAAAGATCAGCTCGAAAATCGCCTGGAGCACGCCGGACAAGATCTGCGTGCGTGGCCTCGATCTGCCGAATGAAATTCTGGGTCACATGAACCTGGGCGATCTCGCCTTTCTGCAACTGACGGGCCGCAAGGCGACGCCCGAGGAAAGCCGGGTCTTCAACGCCATCGTGATCACCCTGGTGGAACATGGCATCACGCCTTCGGCGCTGGCCGCGCGCATGACCTATATGGGCGCGCCGGAATCGCTTCAGGCGGCGGTGGCGGCCGGGCTGTGCGGGCTGGGCACGGTCTTTGTCGGCTCGATGGAGGGCGCGTCGAAGATGCTCTACGAGGCGCTGCCGCAGGACAAGCTGGGCACCGGCGCCGATCTGGATGCAATCGCTGCGGATACGGTCGAGAAATTCCGCGCCCGCAAGGCCATCGTGCCGGGGCTGGGCCACCCGGTGCACAAGCCGGTCGATCCGCGCACGCCGCGCCTGTTCGAGATTGCCGCCGAGAATGGCAAATCCGGTGAATATGTCGAACTGATCCAGAAGATCCAGGGTGTGGCCGAGGCGAAATCGGGCAAGATGCTGCCGATCAACGCCACCGGTGCCATTGGCGCGATCTGCTGCGAATTCGGCTTCCCGTGGAAGATCGTGCGCGGCTTTGGTGTGATGGCGCGGGCAATCGGCCTGGTCGGTCATATTCTCGAGGAAAGCGAGAACCCGATCTCCTTTGAACTGTGGCAACGCGCCGAGCAGGAAATCCTCGAAACCTCGGGTCCGGGGGCGAAATAAGCGATGCAGACATCAGCCCCCGGAACGCATGACGATCTGCGCGACGCCCTGCGCGCGCTCTGTGCGCAGTTTCCGCCGGAATATCACCGCAGCTTCGGCGAAGGGGAGACCTATCCCGAGGCGTTTGTCGATGCGCTGACCCGCGAGGGCTGGCTTGCCGCGATGATCCCCGAGGAATACGGCGGCTCGGGCCTTGGCCTGACCGAGGCCTCGATCATCATGGAAGAGGTCAACCGCTGCGGCGCGAATGCCGGCCATTGCCACGGGCAGATGTACAATATGGGCACGCTTTTGCGCCACGGCTCGGACGAGCAGAAGCAGA
>DIUD01000016.1 GCA_002428225.1 Roseovarius sp. UBA6167
GACCTCCGACGGGCATATCGGGGTGCTGCCCTACACCGACCAGCAGTGGCAAGCGCTGTTCCGGGTGATCGGCGCGCCCGAACTGGGCGAGGATCCGCGCTTCGCCGAGCTCTATACCCGCACCGCCAACATCGCCGCGCTCTATGAAATCGTCGGGCAACACATCGCCACCCGGCCCTCCGCCGAATGGCTCGACCTGTTCCAGGCAGCCGATGTGCCGGCGATGCGCACAAACACGCTTGACACCATCCTTGACGATCCGCAGCTTGAGGCCACCGGCTTTGCCCGCGAGGAAGATCATCCCAGCGAGGGCCGGATCCTGCGTCTGCGCGGCGCCGTCCGCTGGGAGGGCGAGGCAGGCGCGCCGCCGCTGCGCCCCGCGCCGCGGCTGGGCGAACACGGGGCAGAGGTGCTGCGCGAGGCGGGCCTCGACGACGAGGCCATCGCCGCGCTGGTGCGGGCGGGCGCGCTGCATCTGCCCGCCGATCCGGGCGCGGCCGCGGCACCCACGGATGCAAGGACGAAGGGATAAGACATGACCGAGGTCAGGGATCGCAGCGCAGACGGCTTCGTGTGGCACCCGCCGCAGGAACTTGTCGCAAGCAGCAACCTTGCGGCCTTCCTGGCCGAACACGGCCTTGCCGACTATGCGGCGCTGCTGGCCCGCGCCGAGGCCGAGCCCGAATGGTTCTGGAACGAGATCGCGCAGCGGCTTCATTTCTTTCGCCCCTACGGGCAGGTGCTCGACGCCTCGCGCGGAGCGCCCTTCGCGCGCTGGTGCCTGGGCGGCACCACCAATGTGGTCGCAAGCTGCATCGAGCGCCACCGCGGCACGCCCGCCTGGGAAAAGGAGGCGGTGGTCTGGGAAGGCGAGGGCGGCGAGGTGCGGCGGCTCGACTATGCCGGCCTCTCGGCGCGGATCGACGCCCTGGCTGCCGGGCTCCGCCGCGAGGGATGTGCGCCCGGCGACGTGGTGGGGCTGTTCCTGCCCAACATCCCCGAGGCGATCGTGGCCTTCTTCGCCGTGGCCAAGATCGGCGCGGTCGCGCTGCCGATGTTCTCGGGCTTCGGTGCCGGGGCGCTGATCGACCGGTTGAGCGATGCCGGGGCGCGCTTCGTGATCACCGCTGACGGCACCTGGCGGCGCGGTTCGGTGGTGCCGCTCAAGGCGACGCTGGACGAGGCTGCGCCCGCGTTGCCGCAGCTCTCGCGGGTGATCGTCGTGCGTCACGCCGGCTGTCCTGTCCGGATGCACGCCACGCGCGACCTCTGGCTCGACGATCTGGCAACCCCGCCCGAGGGGCCTGTGGCAACCGAGGAGATGGACGCCGAGGCGCCGCTGATGCTGATGTACACCTCGGGCACGACGGGCAAGCCCAAGGGCACGGTGCACAGCCATTGCAGCTTTGCTGCCAAGATGGCGCTCGATCTCGGGTTGATCATGGACGTGAAGCCCTCCGACCGCCTTCTTTGGCTCAGCGATATGGGCTGGCTGGTCGGGCCACTGCTGGCCGTGGGCACCACGCTGCACGGCGCCGCGATGCTGATCGCCGAGGGCGGACCCGACTATCCCGACGCGGGCCGCATGTGGCGGCTGGTCGATGCGCACGCGATCAGCTTCCTCGGCATCGCCCCGACCATGGCGCGCAGCTTCATCCGCAGCGGCGGCGGCGGGGTCGAGGGCTACGACCTCGGCTCGCTGCGCATCTGCGCCTCCACCGGAGAGCCATGGACCCCCGAGGCCTGGTGGTGGACCTTCGAGAAGGTCTGCCGCGGCCGGGTGCCGATCCTGAACTATTCCGGTGGCACCGAGATCGGCGGCGGTATCCTGTCGGGCAACGTGCTCACGCCGATGAAGCCCTGCGCCTTCAGCGGGCCGATCCCCGGGATGGGGGCCGATATCGTCGATGCCGCGGGCAATCCCGTGCCGCAGGGCGAGGTGGGCGAGCTGGTCCTGCGCCGGCCCTCGATCGGGCTCACCCGCAGCCTGTGGAAGAACGACGACGAGCGCTATCTCGACGCCTACTGGCGCGAGATTCCGGGCGTCTGGCACCAGGGCGACCGCGCCCGTGTGGATGCCGACGGCGCCTGGTATGTCATCGGCCGCTCGGACGACACGTTGAAGATCGCGGGCAAGCGCACCGGCCCGACCGAGATCGAGGGCCTCCTTTGCGCGACGGGAAAGGTGGCCGAGGCCGCCGCCATCGGCCTGCCCGATCCGGTCAAGGGGCAGGCGATCGGCTGCTTCGTCACGCTGGTGGCAGGGCAGGCGTGGGGCCCCGAACTCGCGCGCGAACTGGAAGATGCGGTCGTGGTCGGGCTCGGGGTGCCGTTCCGGCCGCGCTTCATCCTTCCCGTTTCCGACCTGCCCAGGACGCGAAACATGAAGGTCATGCGCCGGGTGGTCCGTGCCGTGTGCCTGGACGAACCGGCGGGCGATTTGTCGTCGCTCGTCAACCCCGAGGTGGTCGAGGAGATCCGCGCCGCCGCGCGCGCTCAGCCGCCGAACCGGCCCTCGTAGATCGGCTCGAGGCTGTCGGCCTCGAAGAGCGACGAGACGCTGGTGCCGTTCCAGATGTTGAGGATCGCCTGGGCAAATATCGGCGCGGTCGGGATGATGCGGATATTGGGCGTGGCCTTGACCGCTTCGGTGGGCTGGATCGTGTCGGTGACGACCATGGATTTGAGCACCGACGCCGTGATCCGCTCGACCGCCGGGCCGGACATGACGCCATGGGTGCAATAGGCGTGCACCTCGCGCGCGCCGTTCTCGATCAGCACCTCGGCGGCCTTGCACATGGTGCCGGCGGTGTCGCACATGTCATCGACGATGATGCAGATCTTGTCGGTCACCTCGCCGATCACGGTCATTTCCGCCACCTCGCCCGGTTTCTCGCGGCGCTTGTCCACGATCGCGAGCGGCGCGTTGATCCGTTTGGCCAGTTCGCGCGCGCGCGCCACGCCGCCCACGTCGGGAGAGACGATCATCACGTCGTCGATGGCCGCGCCGAACTGTGCCTTGATGTCGAGCGCGAAGATCGGGGACGCATAGAGGTTGTCCACCGGAATGTCGAAGAAACCCTGGATCTGCGCCGCGTGCAGGTCCATGGTCAGCACCCGCTCGATGCCCGCGCCGACGATCATGTTGGCCACCAGCTTGGCCGAGATGGGCGTGCGCGCCTTGGTGCGGCGGTCCTGGCGGGCATAGCCGAAATAGGGGATCACGGCGGTGATGCGCCGCGCCGAGGAGCGGCGCAGCGTGTCGGCCATGATGAGCAGTTCCATCAGGTTGTCATTGGCCGGCTTCGAGGTGGGCTGGATGATGAACATGTCCTCGCCGCGCACGTTCTCGAAGATCTCGACAAAGACCTCCTGATCGTTGAACCGCTCGATGCGGGCATCGACCAGCCCCACGCTCATGCCGCGATGCACCGACATGCGCCGCGCGATGGCCTTGGAAAGCGGCAGGTTGGCATTGCCCGAAATCAGCTTCGGTTCGTCATTGGCGGCCATGGCGGTATCCCCGGTTGTCCCTGTGACAGATTCGTGATGTTGCGCCCCGCTTAGCATGGGCCTAGGCTGTGGCAAACCTTGAAGGGGAGCGCGCCGCGATGGCCCACATCGATTACTACCTTTCCACCCTCTCGCCCTATGCCTATCTTGCCGGTGACAGGCTGGAGCGGATCGCCGCAAGGCATGGCGCGAGCATCACCTACAAGCCGCTCGACATCCTGGCGCTTTTTGCCCGCACCGGCGGCAGCCCCCCCGCCGAGCGCCATCCCGCGCGCAAGGCCTATCGCGCGCAGGAACTGCCCCGCCAGGCGAAGAAGTGCGGCCTCCCGCTCAACCTCAAGCCCGCCCATTGGCCGACCAATCCGGCGCCGTCCTCCTATGCCATCATCGCCGCGCAGAAGGCGGGCGGCGGCGATCCGGGCGCGTTGGTGCATGGCATCCTGCGCGCCTGCTGGGCCGAGGACCGCGACATCGCCGGGGATGACGTGGTGCGCGACTGTCTGACGCGGGCGGGGTTCGATCCGGCGCTTGCCGATAGCGGGCTTCTGACGGGGGCCGAGACCTATGCCACCAATCTCGAAGAGGCGGTGGCGGCGGGGGTCTTCGGCGTGCCCTTCTATGTGGTGGACAGCGGACAGATGTTCTGGGGGCAGGACCGGCTGGAGGATCTCGATCTGCATCTTGCGGGCAAGCTCTGAGCCGATGCCGCGCGGGCTGCGGGGCGGGGTCGAGACCCACTGGCAGGTGACGGGGCAGGGGCCGCGCCGGGCGCTGGCCATCCACTGCTCGCTGGCCCATTGCGGGGCATGGGCGGGGGTGGCGCGCGCGCTCGGGCAAGACCTGACGGTGACGGCGTTCGACCTGCCGGGGCACGGGGGCAGCGCCGCCTGGGAGGGCAAGGGCGAGATCCAGGCCGTGACCACCGCCATGGCCGCCGATTTCCTCGACGCGCCAACCGACATCATCGGCCATTCCTTCGGCGCGACCGTGGCGTTGCGGCTGGCGATCGAGCATCCGCGCCTCGTGCGCTCGCTCAGCCTCTATGAGCCGGTGTTCTTTGCCGTGGCGCTGGCCGACCGGCCCGGGATGCGCGCGGGCCATGACGCGGAAATGACCGAATACCGGGCAGGGATCGAGGCGGGGGACAAGGGCCGGGCGGCGCGCGGTTTCCTGCGGGTCTGGGGCGATGGCGAGGGCTGGGATGCCTTGCCCGAGGCCACGCGCGCCCGCATCGCCGCGCAGATACTGCTGATCGAGGCCGCCGCGCCCGCGCTCTATGGGGATGCGGGCGCGATGCTGGCCTCGGGGGCGCTGGAGCATGTCGGCGCGCCCGTGCTGCTGATGCAGGGCGCGCGCTCTCCGGCGATCATCGACGCGATCAATGCAGGGCTGGCCGCGCGCCTTCCCGATTGCCGCCGCGCGACCATCGCGGGCGCTGGCCATATGGGGCCGATCACCCGCCCGGCGGCGGTGGCGGACGAGATCGCGGTATTCCTCGGCCTCGCGCCTTGACCGCGCGCGCGCATCGCCCCAAGGTCGTGCTGCCCCGAGGAGAACCCGTGATGACCCCTGAAGAGATCGCCCGCCTGCCCTATCGCCGCTGTGTCGGCGTGATGCTTGTCAACCGCGATGGCGCTGTCCTTGTCGGCCAGCGGATCGACAACGAGGGCCCTGCCTGGCAGATGCCGCAAGGCGGCATCGACAAGGGCGAGACCGTGCGCGAGGCGGCGCTGCGCGAATTGCGCGAAGAGACCGGCATCACGGCGGACAAGGTGCGGATCGAGGCCGAGACGCCGGACTGGCTGTTCTACGACCTGCCGCACGAGCTTGTGCCGCACATCTGGAAGGGCCGCTATCGCGGGCAGGAACAGAAATGGGTGCTGATGCGCTTTCTCGGGGAGGATAGCGACGTGAACATCGCCACCGATCCTCCCGAATTCTCGAATTGGCGCTGGCTGCCGCCCGAGGATCTCGTGGCCCATATCGTGCCGTTCAAGCGCGAGGTCTATGCGCGGGTGCTCGACGCCTTTCGCGGGCTGATCTGAGCGCGGGCGCTCTCCCGAATCCAGGTCGCATCGCCCCCGCGCGCGATGGCAATGAACGGCCTGGAAAGACAAAACCGTTCCCCGGGATCAATGCCGGTATGCCGAGGTCTCTGCGTATCAGGTCTTCGTCGCGCCTCACCTGCTCAGCCCGCCATGCAGGCTTGGCACATCCAGCGCGGCAAAGCCGTAATGGCGCAGCCAGCGCAAATCGCTGTCAAAGAACGCCCGCAAATCCGGGATGCCGTATTTCAGCATGGCGATGCGGTCGATCCCCATGCCGAAGGCAAAGCCCTGCCATTGCTCGGGGTCGATCCCGCCCGCCCGCAGCACATGGGGATGGACCATGCCGCTGCCGAGGATCTCCAGCCAGTCGTCGCCCTCTCCGACCTTGAGCGTGCCGCCTTCCCACGAGCAGCGGATATCCACCTCTGCCGAGGGTTCGGTGAACGGGAAATGCGACGCGCGAAAGCGCAGGTCCACCGCATCCACCTCGAAGAACGCCTTGACGAACTCTTCCAGCACCCATTTCAGGTTGGCCATGGAGATGTCTCGGTCGATCGCCAGACCCTCGACCTGGTGGAACATCGGCGTGTGGGTCTGGTCGTAATCGGCGCGATAGACGCGGCCCGGCGCGATGATGCGAATGGGCGCGCCCTGTGCCTGCATCGCGCGGATCTGCACCGGGCTGGTATGGGTGCGCAGCACATGGGGGGGCCGGTCGTCGCCCTCGGCGCGATGGGTGTAGAACGTATCCATCTCGGCGCGCGCCGGGTGGTGGGCGGGGATGTTGAGCGCGTCGAAATTATACCAGTCGCTCTCGATCTGCGGGCCTTCGGCGACGGCAAAGCCCATATCGGCGAAGATCGCCGTGACCTCCTCGGTCACCTGGCTGACGGGATGGATCGTGCCTTGCCTGCGCGGCCGCGCGGGCAGCGTCACATCCAGCCATTCGCCCCGCAGCCGCTCGTCCAGCGCGGCATCGGCGAGGGCCGCCTTTCGCGCGGCCAGCGCCGCGTTGATCTCGTCCTTGAGCGCGTTGAGGCGGGGACCGGCCTCCTGGCGTTCCTCCGCGCTCATCCGGCCCAGTTCGCGCATGGCGAGGCTGATCTCGCCCTTCTTGCCAAGCGCCTGCACGCGCAAGGCCTCGAGCGCGGCCTCGTCGCCCGCCCCGGCAATCGCCCTGAGATATTTGTCGCGCAGATCGCTCATATCCGTCCCCCGATACTGTTATCGGCGGGTTACCGCGCATCAGGGACGGGCGCAAGCATCAGCGCCCCCCGCCCTTGTCCGCCTGCGCGCGGATCATCTCTTCCAGCCGGTCGAGGCGGCTCAGCACCTCGTCGCGGTAGGTGTCGGTCCTGGCGGTGTCCTCGGCATGGTGGGCGTCCTGCATCGAGTTGACGATGAGACCGACCAGAAGGTTCACCACCGCGAAGGTGGTGACCATGATGAACGGCACGAAGAACGCCCATGCCTGGGGATAGACCTCCATCACCGGGCGCACGATGCCCATGGACCATGATTCGAGCGTCATGATCTGGAAAAGCGAATAGGCCGACCGCCCCAGATCGCCGAACCAGTCGGGAAAGGCTGCGCCGAAAAGCTTGGTCGCCATGACCGCGCCGATATAGAAGATCATCCCCATCAGCAGAAACACCGATCCCATCCCCGGCAGCGCGGTCACCAGCCCCTCGACCACCCGGCGCAGCGACGGCGCGACCGAGACCACGCGCAGAAGGCGAAGGATGCGCAGCGCGCGCAGCACCGACAGGCCCTGCGTCGTCGGCACAAGCGAGATACCCACGATCACGAAATCGAATATGTTCCAGCCGCGCCGGAAGAACCCCGCAATGCCCCGTGCATAGAGCTTGGCCACAATCTCGACGACAAAGATTGCCAGGCAGAGCCTGTCCAGCGCGATGATCGCCCCGCCCGCCCGCGCCATGATCGGCGCGACCGTTTCCAGCCCGAGAATCACCGCGTTGAACAGGATCACCCCGAGGATAGCGTTCTGAAAAACTGTCGTGTCGAGAAACGCGCCGACGCGGCTGCGAAATGTCATGCCTTGCCCCTGTTGCGACCGGGCCAGATATGGGCGTGAAGGCGCGGGGCCGCAAGCCGTGATTGCCGTGTGCCGGCGGAGGTCACGCGCGGTCGAGCACCCAGGCATCGGGACGCCCCGAGAGATGCCAGGCAGCGGGCGGCGCGGTGCGGTCGCGCAGGCGCTCGAGCCGCCAGCGATCCGCGGCGCGCTCATGCGCCGGGGCCATGCGCCAGCGGCTCTCCACCCCCGGCGCGCCCCCCTCGCCGGGCGTGAGCAAAAGACCGAGCGGCGGACGAAAGGCGCGCGCCGCGCCCTCCTCTGCGGCCAGATGCAGGCGGCGCACCGGCGTGAGGCCGGGCGGCGCGGGCAGATCGGCCACGACGAGCGGCACCGCCCCGCTGCGCAGCGCCTCCTCCATGCACCACAGCAGCTCCATGCGGTGTTCGGGGGCCGCGAAGAGAAACCGCTCCGGCCCGGCAAAGGGGCGGATACCGTCGGGATGGGGGCGATCGCGCAGCCAGCGCGGCGCGATCCAGAGCACCGGCCCGGAGAGCGCCCCCGCCACGATCATCGCCCAGGTATGGCGCGCAGGTCCGCAGCATTCATGCACCCGCCCGAGCGCGAGCGCCAGCGCGCCGACAAGCGGCAGGGACGGGCGCGGGGCGCGGGCGGGAAGAAGGGCGTTCATACCGGTCACCCTATCATGTTCGTTCTTTGTTCTCAATGGTCGCGTCGTGATCCGAGGGCCGGCCCCCGCGGTCGGGTGCGTCCTTACGACCGCTTGGCCGCGCCGCTATCACGGTTGCGCGGCGGCGACGATTTCGATGGCCTTTGCGATGGCTTCCTCGATCGTCATCGACGAGGTATCGAGCCGATAGGCGTCCGCGGCCGGCTTCAGCGGGGCGGTGGCGCGGGCGCAGTCACGCGCATCGCGCTGGCGCAGGTCTTCGGCCACCTCTTCGAGCGTCACGTCATGGTTGCTTCGAATCAGCTCCAGATGCCGGCGCCGCGCGCGCTCGGCATCGCTTGCGGTCACGAAGAGCTTTACCTCGGCCTCGGGGCAGATCACCGTGCCGATGTCGCGGCCATCCAGAACCGCCCCGCCCGCGCGTCGGGCAAATGCGCGCTGAAAGTCCATGAGCGCCTGCCGCACCTCGGGGATCGCTGCCACATGGCTGGCGGCCTGGCTGACCTCCGGGCTGCGCAGATCGTCGGCCTCAAGGTCTTCGGCGCGCAGCGAGCGCGCCGCCTCGACCGGGTCGAGACCCGCAAGCATCCGCCTTCCCGTCGCACGATAGAGCAGGCCGGTATCGAGATGGGCAAAACCGAAATGCGCGGCCAGCGCGCGCCCGATCGTGCCCTTGCCCGCTGCCGCCGGTCCGTCGATTGCGATGGTAAGTGCCATGACGCGCCCCCTTGATTGGCGCCCTTGCTAGCCGATCCGACCGCCTGCCTCAAGCTGGCGGGCATCAAGCTGGCGGGCACGGCCACGTCTGCACCGCGCCCGCCGAGCCATATCGGCGGGCCGAATGGGCGGGCTGCGCCGCAGCCCTTTCGCGCGCCTAGCCCGGCAGCGATACCTTGCGCAGATAGGGCAGTTGCGCGTCGAAGCTGCCGAATTTCTCGCGTGCGGCGGCGTCATTCACCGCAGGCGGCACGATGACGTCCTGCCCGATGGTCCAGTCTGCCGGGGTGGCCACGCCGTGTTTCACCGTGGTCTGAAGCGCATCGAGCGCGCGCAGCACCTCGGCAAAGTTGCGGCCCACGGTCATCGGGTAGGTCATCGAGAGTTTCACCTGCTTGTCCGGCCCGATGATGAACACGCTGCGCACGGTCGCGCTGTCGGCGGGGGTGCGCCCGTCGGGCAGATAGGCATCGGCGGGCAGCATGTCGAACGCCTTGGATACCGCCAGCCCGTCATCGGCGATGATCGGGAATTTCGGCGCGGCGCCGCCCACCTTTTCGATGTCGGCCTTCCATTTGCGGTGATCCTCGGCGCTATCGACGGAGACGCCGATCACCTTGGTGCCGCGTTTTTCCCATTCATCCGAGAGCCGCGCCACGGCGCCGAACTCGGTGGTGCAGACCGGCGTGAAATCCTTGGGGTGCGAGAAGATGATCGCCCAGGAATCGCCGATCCATTCGTGCAGCGAAAACGTGCCGAGATCGGTCTCGACGGTGAGATCGGGGATCGTGTCATTGATGCGAAGTGCCATGAAAACCTCCTTGTCCGGGGCGCGCGGGCGGGAATTTGGTCAAGCAGGCCGACGGCCCAGGTCATCCGGCCCCGCAGCGCGCCGATGCGCCTGACAGATGGCCCTCGAATCCGCCAAGGTCAACCATAAACCGGGGGAGCGGTTCGCATGACGCCGGCCGCAGGCGGTGGCGCGGGGCCGTCTCAGAACGGGGCGGGGGCGCGAAACCGTATTCCTCGCCCGCCATCGGGGTGGCGCAGGCGCAATTCCTCGGAATGGAGCATGAGGCGCGGGTAATCCAGCGCCGCGCCGGTCGCATAGAGCCGGTCGCCGAGGATCGGGTGGCCGAGCGCGCGCATGTGCACGCGCAACTGATGGCTGCGCCCGGTCTGCGGCATCAGGCGCACGCGGCTTTCCTCGTCCCCCGCGCGCAGCACCCGCCAGTCGGTCAGCGCGGGGCGGCCCGTCGCGTGGCAGACCATCTGCCGGGGGCGGTTGGGCCAATCGACGGTGAGCGGCAGATCGACCGTGCCCTGCGCCGGCTCCAGCCGCCCCAGAACGCGGGCGAGATAGGTCTTTTTCGCCTGCCGCCGCTCGAATTGCAGGCCGAGATGGCGCTGCGCGTGGGGGGTGAGGGCAAAGACCATCACGCCGGACGTGTCGCGGTCGAGCCGGTGCACAAGCAGCGCGGTCGGGAATGCCTCGGCCACGCGCGCAAGCAGGCAATCGGCAAGCTCCGGCCCCTTGCCGGGGACGCTGAGAAGGCCCGATGGCTTGTTGAGCACGACGATCTCGTGATCGTCGTGCAGGATGACGAGCGGCGTGTCGGGCGGGGCGTAATCTGTCATGGCGCGGGCTTACATCAAGACGCGCGCCGGCGCCAAGGCCCCGTGCCGCCGCGCGGCGCGCATTTCGCCGGGGCGCGGGTAAATCGCCTTTGACCATCGCGCGCGGATTCAGCACAACAACGGGGATGTGGCCGGGGCAGGGCGGGTCATCGCCCTTCCGGGATGGAATCGCGCCGCCCGCGCGCGCCGACAAGAGGCCGACAAGACCAAGAAGCGAAGGATCAACGCCATGGCCAACCCTCTTCATGACCGCCTGTTCGCACGCCACGCTGGCAATGTCGCGCCGTTCCTGCACCTGCAAGGTGGCGCGACGCTCAGCCATGACGCCTTTCTGCGGCTCGCCGCGCGCTATGCCCATGCGTTGCGCGCGGCGGGGCTCGCGCCCGGCGACCGGCTGGCGGTGCAGGTGGAGAAATCGCCGCAGGCGCTGGCGGTCTATGCTGCGGCGGTGCAGGCGGGGATCGTGTTCCTGCCGCTCAACACCGCCTACACGGTCGAGGAACTGGGCTATTTCGTCACCGACAGCGGCGCGCGCGTGCTGTTGTGCGATCCCGCCCGCGCCGGGGCGCTGCGCGCGGTGGCAGAGGGGGCGGGTGCCGCGCTTCTGACGCTCGGGGCAGACGGGGCGGGCACGCTGGCCGCTGCCGCCGAGGGCCAGCCCGAGCATTTCGAGACCGCGCCGCGCGACGAGAGCGACCTCGCGGCGCTTCTCTACACCTCGGGGACGACGGGCCGCTCCAAGGGGGCGATGCTGACGCAGGCCAATCTTTTGTCCAATGCCGGGGTGCTGGTGGATTGCTGGCGCTTCTCGGAGGCCGATGTGCTGCTGCATGCCCTGCCGATCTTTCACTCCCACGGGCTTTTCGTGGCGACGAACGTGACCCTGCTGGCGGGCGGGTCGATGATCTTTCTGCCGAGATTCGACACCGATGCGGTGATCGCCAGCCTGCCGCGCGCCACCACGATGATGGGCGTGCCCACGTTCTACACGCGGCTTCTGGATGATTCGCGCCTTGACCGCGATCTGGTGGCGCATATGCGGCTCTTCATCTCCGGCTCGGCGCCGCTTCTGGCCGAAACCCACAAGGCGTTCGAGGCGCGCAGCGGCCACCGCATCCTCGAACGCTACGGCATGACCGAGACCAACATGAACACCTCCAACCCCTGTGAGGGCGAGCGCCGCGCGGGCACCGTCGGCCTTCCGCTGCCGGGGGTGGACCTGCGCATCACCGATCCCGAGACCGGCACGGAAAAGCCGCGGGGCGAGGTCGGCATGATCGAGCTGCGCGGGCCGAACGTCTTCAGGGGCTACTGGAACATGCCCGAGAAGACCGCCGAGGAATTTCGCGCGGACGGCTTTTTCATCACCGGCGACCTGGGCCAGATCGACGAGCGGGGCTACGTCTCGATCGTGGGGCGCGCGAAGGATCTCATCATCTCGGGCGGTTACAACATATATCCGAAGGAAATCGAGCTTTTCCTCGACGCGCAGCCCGGCGTGCTGGAAAGCGCGGTGGTGGGTGTGCCCCATCCCGACCTGGGCGAGGCGGTCGTGGGGGTCATCGTCCCCGGGAAGGGTGCCACGCCCGATCCGGACGCCATGGCAGAGGCGGCGGCGGGCGCGCTTGCGCGGTTCAAGCATCCGCGCAAGCTGATCCTGGTGGACGAATTGCCGCGCAATACCATGGGCAAGGTGCAAAAGAACCTGCTGCGGGCGGAATATGGCGGGCTGTTCGCGGCGGGGTGATCGTGTCGCGGGGGCAGGGCCGCAGGACCGGCGCGTTCACAGCGACCGCTCCGGGCGAAAGCCATCGGGGATGCGGTCGATCCCGTCAAGCATGAGGTCGGCCATCACTTCGGCCACCTTGGGGGCCATGCCGAAACCGATCTTGAACCCGCCATTGGCGATGAACTGACCCGCGCGCAAGGGATGGCCGCCCAGCATCGGCGCGCGGCTTCGCGCGCGCGGGCGCAGTCCGGCCCAGCATTCGATCACCGGGGCCTGTGCCAGCACCGGCAGGGCGGTGCGCGCGGCGGCGATCACCGCGTCAAGCTGCGCGTCGGTCGTGGTGGCATGTGCGTAGTCGCGCTCGGAGGTGGAGCCGACGGCCACCGTCCCGTCCGCGTGCGGCACGATATGCACGCCGTCGGCGAATACCTGCGGCATCTCGCGCGCGTCAAACGCCAGCAGCGCGGCTTGTCCCTTGACGCCATTGCCCACGGGGCGGCCCGTGGCGGCGCTCAGCTCCGCCAGCCCGGCAACGCCCGTGGCCCAAAGGATGCGGCCCTCGGATGGCCCGTCGCGGACCACTTCGGCGCCGCGCTCCCGCAGCGCCGCCACCAGCGCGGCGCAGGCGCGGCGGGGGTGGAGCCGCGCGCTCAGCGTGTCGCGGATGACATGGCCGGTGGCGCTCGCGGGGCACCAGTCGCCCCTGGCCTCTTCGACCTGCCAGACGGCCTTGCCCTGCCAGAGCGCGGCCGCGCTCTCTTCGCGCGCGCGCGCCAGCGCCAGCGCCGCCGCATCGGCCACCGGCTGGATCCGGCCCGCCTGCGCATAGCCGGGCGCGACGCCGCCGGCCTCCGCGACCCCGGCCCAGAAGCCCTGGGCCATCACCAGGCTGTCGAACTGGAACGCCTTCTTGTCGTTCCAGTTCTCCGGCACATGCGGGGAAAGCGCGCCCACCACCCCGCCCGAAGCCCCCGCGCCGGGGCCCCGCGGGTCGATCACCCGAACGCGCGCGCCGCGCCGTGCGCAGGCCCAGGCGATGGCCAGCCCGAATATCCCCGCCCCCATCACCGTGATGTCGGTCATTGCCAATTCCCCCGCGCGCCGCCATGCTTCTCGCGCTTTCTAGCGGAGTGCCCGATGCAGGACCAGCACGCCCCCCTTGTCTGGCGCGACAGCGAGGTGCCGGTCTCGGCGCGCTTTGACGATCCGTATTTCAGCCTCGAGGACGGGCTGGCGGAGGCGCGGCACGTGTTCCTTGCGGGCAACGACCTGCCCGCGCGGTTGCGCGGCGGGTTTCACGTCGCCGAACTGGGCTTTGGCACCGGGCTGAACCTGCTGGCGACGCTCGAGGCATGGCGCGGGGCGGGCGTGCCGGGGCGGCTGTGCTATACTTCCTTCGAGGCCTTCCCGATGGCGCCCCGAGATATGCGCCGCGCGCAAGCCCGGTTTGCAGAGCTTGAGGGGCTGGCCGCCGAGCTTGCCCCCCATTGGCAGGGGGGCGCGCAGGAAATCCACCTCCCGGATCTGCACTTCACGCTGGTCGCGGGCGACGCGCGCGACACGCTAAGGGCTTGGCCGCACAGGGCCGATGCGTGGTTTCTCGACGGGTTTTCCCCGGCGAAGAACCCCGAGATGTGGCAGCCCGACCTGATGGAAGAGGTCGCGCGCCACACTGTCCCCGGCGGCACGGCGGCAAGCTATACGGCGGCGGGCCATGTGCGGCGGGGCTTGGAGGCGGCGGGGTTTTCTGTCAGCCGTGTCAAGGGATACGGGCGCAAGCGGCATATGACGCGCGCCATACTGGCCCGAGAAACACCGGAAAGCGCATGACCGATCAGAACACCCGCCTTGGCATCTGGCTCATGGTGCTGACCACCTTCATCTTCGCGGTGCAGGACGGCATCTCGCGGCATCTGGCGAGCGAATACAACGTCTTCATGGTGGTGATGATCCGCTACTGGTTCTTCGCCGCCTTCGTCATGGCGGTGGCCGCGCGCAAGGCGGGCGGGCTGCGCGCCGCCGCCACCACGTCGCAGCCCCTGGTGCAGGGGTTTCGCGCGGTGCTGCTGGTGGCCGAGATCTGCGTGATGATCTACGCTTTCACGCTCCTTGGGCTGGTCGAGAGCCACGCGGTCTTTTCCGCCTATCCGCTGCTGGTCGCGGCCCTGTCGGGCCCGGTTCTGGGAGAGCGCGTCGGCTGGCGGCGATGGGTCGCCATCGGTGTGGGCTTTGTCGGTGTGCTCGTCATCCTGGAGCCGGGTTTCGGCGTGTTCCAGCCCGCCGCCGTGGTGCCCTTTGTCGCGGCGCTCATGTTCGCGCTCTACGGGCTGCTCACGCGCTATGTGGCGCGGCGTGACATGGCGGCGACCTCGTTTTTCTGGACCGGCACGGTGGGGGCGGTTGCGATGACGGCGGTCGGTGCCTGGTTCTGGGAGCCGATGAGCGGCCCCGACTGGGCCTGGATGGGCGCGCTCTGCATCACCGGGGCGGCGGGGCATTACACGCTCATCAAGTGCTACGAGGTTGCCGAGGCGAGCGCGGTGCAGCCCTTCGCCTATCTGCAACTGGTGTTTTCCGGCAGCATCGGGATCGTGGTCTTTGCCGAGATGATCCGCCTCAACGTCGCGCTCGGCGCGGTGCTGATCGTGGGGGCGGGGCTGTTCACGCTCTGGCGGCAGCGGGTGACGGCGTGATGTCGGGTTTTCGGCCGTCGAGCGCCCGCGCGCGCAGGTTTCAGAGACGGATCGCCGAGATGAGCCGCCCGTAATCGGCCTCGCCCGCATGGGTGCAGCGGCGGTAGGAGTAGAAGCGGTCAGGATCGCCATATGTGCAGTGGCGCGTCCATTCGGCATGGCTCACACCCGCGCGACGCAACCGCCAGAGGCCATAGCCGGCCAGGTCGAAGTGATAGCGGTCGCCATGGCCGTTGGCGAAGAAGCGGGCGCTCTCGGGGTCGTCGGCAAGGAAGTCCTCAAGCAGTTCGGGGCCGACCTCATAGGCCGCCTGGCTGATTGTCGGGCCGATCACGGCGGCGATATCGGCGCGCTGCGCGCCCAGCCCCTCCATCGCCGCGATCGTTGCCTCGAGCACCCCGTCACGCGCGCCGCGCCAGCCGGCATGGGCCGCGCCGATCACGCCCGCCCGATGATCGGCCAGAAGCACCGGCTGGCAGTCGGCGGTGAGCACGGCAAGCGCGATCCCCGGTGTCGCCGTCGCCATGCCGTCGGCGCGCGGGCGGTCCGTCAGCGGGCCGGTGACCGGCACGGCCTGTGCCGAATGGACCTGGTGCACGGTCACGAGGCGATCGGGCGCGACCTGCATCGCCTCGGCCACGCGGGCGCGGTTGATGGTGACGATCTCGGCCTGGTCCGACGATCCCGGTCCGCAATTGAGCCCCGCGAATATCCCCGAGGACGCGCCGCCGCGCCGGGTAAAGAACCCGTGGCGCAAGGGGGAAAGCGCGTCGGCGGTGATGATTTCGAGCGTCATGGCTCCAGTCCGGGCGGCGGTGGCGTGCCGGGGCGGTAGAGGCCCAGCACCTTGAAGAGCGTCCCCATTTCCTGCGCGTCGGTCAAGCGCCGATATGCCGCAAGGTGGCTGTCAAGCGCCGCCCCCGAGAGGCCGCGCGCCAGCGCCTCGGTGCGCCGAGCGATGCCGAGCCGGTCGAGAAACACGCCCTGCGGCGCAAGGCGGGTATGGGCGGCGGGGGCGGCGGCGCGCGCGAGCGCCTCGAAATCCACATGTGCGGTCAGGTCCGCCGCGCCGGGTGCCTCGAGCGGATCGGCGGGCGCGTGGCCCGCCACCGCCTGAAACGTGTCGCCCAGCGAGCGCCAGTCGCCATAGTCGATGATCAGCGCCGCGCCGCCATGGGCGACGATTCGCGCGCCGATCTGTGCGGCGATGGCCGCCGCCGGCGCGCAGGTCTCGACGATGTCGCCCGGGCGCGTGTCCGCCAGCCGGTGTGCAAGATCGGCCGGGGCGGTCTTGGGGCCAAGGCCGAGCGTCAGGCGGCCCTCGGCCAGCCCCACCACCCGCTCGTGCCAGCCGCTCTCGCCGCGCTGGAACTGGCGAACCGGCAGCGCGTCGAAGAACTCGTTGGCGACAAGGAAAAGCGGCGCCTCGGGCAGATCCTCGGCGCACTCGCACCATGTCACATCGCTGCGCCCGAGGGTTGTGGCCTGCACCTTGCGCAGGGCGGGCGAGGTCTCGACCAGATAAAGGCGCATCGCGGCGTGAAAGCCGGGCACGGCGCGGGTCGCGCGCAGAAGGTCCGCCATCAGCGTGCCGCGACCGGGGCCAGGCTCTGCCAGCGCAAACGGCGCCGGCGCGCCCTGATCGAGCCAGGACTGCGCAAGGCAAAGCCCAAGCAACTCGCCGAACATCTGGCTGATTTCCGGCGCGGTGGTGAAATCGCCCGCCGCCCCGAACGGGTCGCGCGTGGCGTAATAGCCGTGGGATGGGTCCATCAGGCAGGTGGCCATGTAGTCGGCAAGGCTCATCGGGCCGGTGGCGCGGATGCGCGCGGCGATGGCCTCTGCCAGAGCGCTCATGCAGGCTGCGCCCGCCGCGACCAGAGCACCAGGCCCAGTCCGAAGGCGATCATCGGTAGCGACAGCACCTGCCCCATGGTCAGCCCGTAGCCCGCCACATGCCAGGCCAGCCCCAGCGGGTTGCCGGGCGAGACGAATTGCGCGTCGGGCTGGCGGACGAATTCCACCGCGAACCGCGCGAGGCCGTAGCCCGTGAAGAACAGCCCCGTCAGCGTGCCCGGCAGGCGCAGCGCGCCGCGCCGCCAGCCGAGCCAGAGCAGCACCGCGCCGAGAACCAGCCCTTCGAGCGCGGCCTCGTAAAGCTGCGAGGGGTGGCGCGCGCACAGCCCCGCCACCACGTCCGGGCAATCCTGCGCCGCGCCGCCGGGAAAGATCACCCCCCACGGCAGGTCGGTGGGGCGCCCCCACAGCTCGGCATTGATGAAATTGGCGATCCGTCCCAGCAGAAGGCCCACGGGTGTGACCATGCACAGCACGTCGGCCACCGACACCCGGTTGATGCCGCGCGCGCGCGAAAACACGATCACCGCCAGCACGACGCCCAGGAGCCCGCCGTGAAAGGCCATGCCGCCCTGCCAGACCTGCAATATCTGCATGGGGTTCGAGAGGTAATAACCCGGCTGGTAGAACAGCACATAGCCCAGCCGCCCGCCGAGGATCACGCCGAGAATCACCCAGGTGAGCAGGTCCTCGACATCGGCGGGCTTCATCGGGGCCACGCCACCGGGCCAGAGCGCGGGCCGCCTGACCGTGGCCACCACCAGCCGCCAGCCGATGATGATGCCGACGATATAGGCCAGCGCATACCAGCGCAGGGCGAATTCAATCCCGAAAATCGGGATGGTGAAAATCTCGGGCGAAATGTCGGGAAAGGGGATCGCGGCCTGCATATGCGTTTCAATGCCTCTCGGGTGCGGGGAAAGTCAACCTTGTGATCGCGGCGCGCCCGCCCATATAAGGGGCGAATGTAACGCCGGAGGTAAGCGCCATGCAGACGCGCAACAAGGTGCTCGACGATCTGAGCCAGTTGATGACCAATGCCATGGGCGTGGCGCAGGGCGCGCGCGCCGAGGCCGAGACGGCGATGAAATCGCTGATCGACCGGTGGCTTGCGGATCGCGATTTCGTCACCCGCGAGGAATTCGACGCCGTGCGCGCCATGGCGCAGAAGGCCCGCGAGGAGAACGCCGCGCTGAGCGCACGGATCGAGGCGCTGGAGAAGGCCGCGGGTTGAGCGCCGCTTGTGATCACATTCTGCGGGCGGGCGGGCTGCCGCCCCTGTCTGCCCCGCCATGTAGACTCGATGTCGCTCTGCCGCGCGGTTGCGAGGGGAGGTCGCCTCTGTTATGTGATCACGCGATTAATTTTGTGATCACATAAACTCGTTTTTTCTGGCCAATTGTCAGGTTAACGCGAATTTTTACGCGCTGGCAGGTGACAGGCCCAACAAAAAGTTCCAGAACGGGCACAGCTTGCGCGGCCCGGTGCCGCCGCCGACCATCCGAAGGAGGTTCCCCATGGCCGAAACCAAGCCGGTTGAACGCCCGCTTTCGCCGCATTTGCAGATCTATCGCCCGCAACTCACCTCGATCACCTCGATCCTGACACGCATCACCGGCAACGCGCTCATCGTTGCGGCGATGCTGATCGTGTGGTGGCTGCTGGCGGCCTCGACATCGGACGCCTATTTCGCGGTTGCCGATGCGGTGCTGACCTCGTGGTTCGGCGACCTGGTGCTGACGCTCTCGCTCTGGGCGGTGTGGTATCATTACCTCGCGGGGTTGCGGCATCTCTATTTCGACGCCGGCAAGGGGCTCGATATCCCCACCGCGGAAAAGCTCGGCTGGGGCTGCATCATCGGCTCGGTCGTGCTGACCGTCATCACGCTGCTTTTGGTCTGAGGAGGCTGTCATGCGTTATCTGACCGCACGCAAACGCGCCGAGGGCATGGGCGCCTCGGGCACGGGCACCGAACATTTCTGGTATATGAAGGTCTCGGGCGTGGGCCTCGCGCTGATCGTCCCGGTGTTTCTGGTGGCCTTCGGGCGCGCGCTTGGCGGCGACCGGGCCGAGGTTCTCGACAGGCTCTCGCATCCTTTCATCGCGATCCTGACGGCGCTGGTGCTGTTCGTCGGGCTGCGCCACTTCGCCGCCGGGGCACAGACCATGATCGAGGATTACAGCCACGGCGGCACGCGCCGCGCGCTGATCATCCTTGTCACCATCCTGAGTTACGGGACGATGGCCACCGGGCTTTTCGCCATTGCCAAGATCGCGCTGTGAGGACCTGAAAACATGGCTGCTTATGAATACGAGACGCATGATTATGATGTCGTGGTCGTGGGGGCCGGCGGCTCCGGGCTGCGCGCGACGCTCGGCATGGCCGAGCAGGGGCTGCGCACGGCCTGCGTGACCAAGGTTTTCCCGACCCGCTCGCATACCGTGGCCGCGCAAGGCGGCATCGCCGCCTCGCTGAGCAACATGGGCCCCGACCACTGGCAATGGCACATGTTCGACACCGTCAAGGGCAGCGACTGGCTCGGCGATACCGATGCGATGGAATACCTCGCGCGCGAGGCGCCCAAGGCGGTCTATGAGCTGGAGCATTACGGCGTGCCCTTCTCGCGCACCGAAGAGGGCAAGATCTATCAGCGCCCGTTTGGCGGGCACACCACCGAATTCGGCGATGGCCCGCCGGTGCAGCGCACCTGTGCGGCCGCCGACCGCACCGGCCACGCGATCCTGCACACGCTCTATGGCCAGAGCCTCAAGCAGAGGGCGGAATTCTACATCGAGTATTTCGCCATTGACCTGGTGATGACCGATGGCGCCTGCACGGGTGTGGTCTGCTGGAAGCTCGACGATGGCACGATCCACGTCTTCAACGCCAAGATGGTGGTGCTGGCGACGGGCGGCTATGGCCGCGCCTATTTCAACTGCACCTCGGCGCATACCTGCACCGGTGACGGGAACGGCATGGTGGCGCGCGCGGGTCTGCCGCTTCAGGACATGGAATTCGTGCAGTTCCACCCCACCGGCGTCTACGGGCCGGGGATGCTCATCACCGAAGGCGCGCGCGGCGAGGGCGGATACCTGACCAATTCCGAGGGCGAGCGGTTCATGGAACGCTATGCGCCCAACTACAAGGATCTGGCCCCGCGCGATTATGTCAGCCGCTGCATGACGATGGAGATCCGCGAGGGGCGCGGGGTAGGCAAGGATGGCGATCATATCCACCTCAACCTGTCGCACCTGCCGCCCGAGGCGCTGCAATTGCGGCTGCCGGGGATTTCGGAAACGGCGAAGATCTTCGCCGATGTCGATGTCACCAAGGAGCCGATCCCGGTGCTGCCGACCGTGCATTACAACATGGGCGGCATCCCGACGAATTACTGGGGCGAGGTCATCAACCCGACCGAGGACGACCCGAACGCCGTTGTGCCCGGCCTGATGGCCGTGGGCGAGGCGGCCTGTGCAAGTGTCCATGGCGCGAACCGGCTCGGCTCGAACTCGCTGATCGACCTGGTGGTGTTCGGTCGCGCGGCGGCGATTCGCGCGGGCAAGGTCGTGGACCCCGAAAGCGCCGTGCCCGCCACCAATACGGCGGAAGTGGACAAGGCGCTCGACCGCTTCGATGGGCTGCGGCATGCCTCGGGCACGATCCCGACCGCCGATCTGCGGCTGGAGATGCAAAAGACCATGCAGGCCGACGCCGCCGTGTTCCGCACCGACAAGAGCCTGGCCGAAGGCGTCGCAAAGATGAAGGAAGTCGCCGCCAAGACGGGTGATCTGCACGTTACCGACCGCTCGCTGATCTGGAACAGCGACCTGATGGAGACGCTGGAGCTGACCAACCTGATGCCCTGCGCGCTCACCACCATCGTGGGTGCCGAGGCGCGCAAGGAAAGCCGGGGCGCGCACGCCTCCGAGGATCACCCGACGCGCGATGACAAGACCTGGCGCGTGCACACCATCGCCCGGATCGACGGGAATACGGTCGCGCTCAGCTACCGCCCGGTGATCGAGACGCCGCTCACCTCCGAGGAGGAGGGCGGCATCAGCCTCGACAAGATCGCGCCCAAGGCGCGCACCTTCTGATGCGGGGGCCGTTGGTGGCCACGGCGCCTGTGACGCTCGAAGCGATGCAATGTATCGCCATGAACAGCCCGACCCGGCCGGGCGGCTGACACGGAGGAATGAGAGATGGTTCAACTTACCCTGCCGAAGAATGCGCGCATGGTCACCGGCAAGACCTGGCCGCGCCCCGAGACGGGCGGCACCCTGCGCAAGTTTCAGATCTATCGCTGGAATCCCGATGACGGGCGGAACCCGCGGGTGGATACCTATTTCGTCGATATGGACGATTGCGGGCCGATGGTTCTGGACGCGCTCATCTACATCAAGACGAAAATCGACCCCACGCTGACCTTTCGCCGGTCCTGCCGTGAGGGGATTTGCGGGTCTTGCGCGATGAATATCGACGGGATCAACACGCTTGCGTGCATCTATGGCATGGACGAGATCAAGGGCGACGTGAAGATCTATCCGCTGCCGCATATGCCGGTGGTCAAGGATCTCGTTCCCGACCTCACGCATTTCTACGCGCAGCACGCCTCGATCATGCCGTGGCTGGAGACCAAGACCAACCGCCCCGCAAAAGAGTGGCGGCAATCCATCGAGGACCGCGAAAAGCTCGACGGGCTTTATGAATGCGTGATGTGCGCCTCGTGCTCTACCGCCTGCCCCTCCTACTGGTGGAATGGCGACAAGTATCTCGGGCCGGCGGCCCTTCTGCACGCCTATCGCTGGATCATCGACTCGCGCGACGAGGCCACGGGCGAGCGGCTCGACGATCTGGAGGACCCGTTCAAGCTCTATCGTTGCCATACGATCATGAACTGCACCAAGACCTGCCCCAAGGGCCTCAACCCGGCCAGGGCCATCGCGGAAATCAAGAAGATGATGGTCGAACGGCACGTCTGATCTTGCGGGCGGGGCGCGCGGGTCGCCGCCGCTTGACGGGGGCCGCGAAAGCAAATAACACCGCCGCACCGCAGGGGTATAGCTCAGTTGGTAGAGCGACGGTCTCCAAAACCGTAGGTCGCGGGTTCGAGCCCTGCTGCCCCTGCCAGTTCAGCAGCCAGGATCGTTTCGGGCCTGTGCCCCCCACGGGTCGCAGCCCGCTTGGTCCTTGAATTCGTGGCCCGCGCCGCGTATGTCGCGGCAGGATGCATTCAGGAAAGATGGCACAGATGGCAGGCACGAACCCTCTCCAGTTCATTCAGCAGGTCCGCTCGGAGGTGGCCAAGGTCGTCTGGCCGACACGGCGCGAGGTGTTGTTGACGACGGTGATGGTGTTCATCCTCGCCACGCTGACGGCGATTTTCTTTGCGCTCGTCGATCTGGCGATCCGGGGCGGGCTTCAGGCGGTGCTCGGGATCTTTGGCTGAGCGGCGTCTGGCAGGGCGATCTGTCCAATGATGTCGCAGAAAGCCCTTGAATTCAGGACGAAACGGGGCTAGTTCGCCCCACAGTCCGGATGAAAGGCGCGTGGCGATTCGTGTTGCGCGCCGCTTTTCATTTCCGGGGACGCGGGAACAACCGCTTGAAAGCACACGGAAAACCGGCGCTTGCGCCGGGAAGCAAGGGCAAGGTCGGCAATGGCAAAGCGGTGGTACTCGGTCAGCGTTCTCTCGAATTTCGAGAAGAAGATCGCCGAGCAGATCAGGCAGTCGGTGATCGACAACGGCCTTGAGGACGAGATCGACGAGGTTCTCGTGCCAACCGAAGAGGTGATCGAGATCCGCCGCGGCAAGAAAGTGACCGCCGAACGCCGCTTCATGCCGGGCTATGTGCTCGTGCATATGGAAATGTCGGACAAGGGTTATCACCTGATCAACTCGATCAATCGCGTCACCGGTTTTCTCGGCCCGCAGGGCCGCCCGATGCCGATGCGCGACGCCGAGGTGGAGGCGATCATTGGCCGGGTGCAAGAGGGCGAGGAAACCCCGCGCACCCTCATTCATTTCGAGGTGGGCGAGCGGGTCAAGGTCAACGACGGCCCGTTCGAGGATTTCGATGGCATGGTCGAGTATGTGGACGAGGATCATCAGCGCCTGAAGGTTGCGGTGTCGATCTTCGGCCGGGAAACGCCGGTCGAACTGGAATTCACGCAGGTCACGAAACAGACCTGATCCCCGTGAGGCGTGGGAGGCGAGGCGACCGCGGTCGCCGGACCGGACCACACAACGAGAGAGCCGGAGGGGCGCGCCCCGACGGTGTTGAAAGCGAAGGAGAGGCCGCATGGCCAAGAAACTGATCGGGACGCTCAAGCTCCAGGTGAAAGCCGGGCAAGCCAATCCCAGCCCGCCCGTCGGCCCGGCCCTGGGCCAGCGCGGCATCAACATCATGGAATTCTGCAAGCAGTTCAATGCCAAGACCGCGGACATGGAGCCCGGCGCGCCCTGCCCGACGGTGATTTCCTACTATCAGGACAAGTCCTTTGTCATGGACATCAAGACGCCGCCCGCGTCGCATTACCTGAAAAAGGCCGCCAAGCTGCAAGGTGGCTCCAAAACGCCGGGCCGCGCCACGGCCGGCACCGTCACCATCGCGCAGGTGCGCGAGATTGCCGAAGCCAAGATGCCCGATCTCAATGCCAATTCCGTCGAGGCGGCGATGCAGATCATTCTCGGCTCCGCGCGCTCCATGGGCATCGAGGTGAAGTAAGATGGCAAAGCTTGGAAAACGGACCCGCGCCCTGCGCGAGGCTTTCGCCGGCAAGGAGAACGTGACCGTCGAGGAGGCCGTGGCGCTCGTCAAGGGCAACGCCAGCGCGAAGTTCGACGAGACCGTTGAAATCGCGATGAATCTCGGCGTCGATCCGCGCCATGCCGACCAGATGGTGCGCGGCGTCGTGGGCCTGCCCAACGGCACCGGCAAGACCGTGCGCGTCGCTGTCTTTGCCCGTGGCGCAAAGGCCGAGGAGGCACAGGCCGCAGGCGCCGATATCGTCGGCGCCGAGGATCTGATGGAAATCGTGCAGAGCGGCAAGATCGAGTTCGATCGCTGCATCGCCACGCCAGACATGATGCCCGTCGTGGGCCGTCTGGGCAAGGTGCTCGGTCCNNAAGGTCGGCACCGTGACCATGGACGTGGCGCAGGCGGTCAGGGACGCCAAGGGCGGCCAGGTCCAGTTCAAGGCCGAGAAGGCCGGGGTCATCCATGCCGGGATCGGCAAGGCGTCGTTTGATGCCGAAAAGCTGGCCGAGAACGTGCGTGCCTTCGTCTCCGCCGTGCAAAAGGCACGGCCGGCGGGTGCCAAGGGCACCTATGTCAAGAAAATCTCGCTCTCGTCCACCATGGGCGCGGGTGTGTCGGTCGATGTCAACAGCGCCGTCACCGAATGAGATCTCGCCCCGGTCCGATAAGGGCCGGGGCGGATGGCGGGGCCCTCCGGCCCCGTCCTGTCCGAGACGGAGGGTTCGTCGCAATTGCGGTGAATAAATCCTTCCTGAGATGGGGAACGAGATGAGATTTCCAGCCGGGCGCTTTGGCTCTCGGGTGATCTTGGCCTCGGGACCCCTTGTTTTGGACCCGAACGCCGCCCCCTCGGGGGTGGCAAACCTGAGCCGGGGGGAAACCCCCAAATTTGGAGTGAAACTGTGGATAGAGCCCAGAAAGAGAAAGTGGTCGAGGAACTCGGCCAGATCTTCGAAAGCTCTGGCGTTGTGGTGGTTGCCCACTACACGGGTCTGACAGTTGTCGAAATGCAGGATCTTCGTGCCCGCGCCCGTGCGGCAGAGGCATCGGTCCGCGTTGCCAAGAACAGGCTCGCCAAGATCGCCCTTGAGGGCAAGCCCTGCGCAAGCATCGCTGACTACCTCTCGGGCATGACCGTGCTCACCTTCTCCGAAGACCCCGTGGCAGCAGCCAGGGTGGCCGAGGATTTCGCCAAGGACAACAAGAAGTTCGAGATCCTTGGCGGGGCAATGGGTGAGACGGCTCTGGACCGGGCCGGTGTCGAGGCCGTGTCGAAAATGCCGTCGCGCGAGGAGCTTATCGCCTCCATCGTCGGCTGCATCGGCGCGCCTGCTTCGAACATCGCCGGGGCCATTGGCGCACCTGCCTCGAATATCGCGAGCATCCTCTCGACGATCGAGGAAAAGGCCGAGGCTGCATGAGGCAAGACTGTCACATTCGCGTAGGGGTTCGTCCCGACGTTGGAACACATCTAGATGGAAAGAGCTGAACAATGGCTGATCTGAAAAAACTCGCGGAAGAGATTGTCAATCTGACGCTTCTCGAAGCACAGGAACTGAAAACCATCCTCAAGGACGAGTATGGCATCGAGCCCGCCGCCGGCGGTGCCGTCATGGTCGCCGGCCCCGCCGGTGACGCCGGTGGCGACGCCGCCGAGGAGCAGACCGAATTCGACGTGATCCTGAAATCGGCCGGTGCGTCGAAGATCAACGTCATCAAGGAAGTCCGCGCCCTCACGGGTCTTGGCCTCAAGGAAGCCAAGGACCTCGTCGAGGCCGGTGGCAAGGCTGTCAAGGAACAGGTTTCCAAGTCTGAGGCCGAAGAGGTCAAGGCCAAGCTGGAAGCCGCCGGCGCCGAGGTCGAACTCAAGTGATCCCGGCTGTGGCGGGATCATCCCGGGCCTGACCCGGGATCTCTCGCCGCACCGCACCGCGCGCCGGAGCCTGTCCGGCGCGCGGAAGGATTGCGCAACACAGGCTGGATCCGGACACATCCGGGCCCAGCCGAACCTGTCTCAGAGAGGTCCCGCCCGTGCCGGGGGTTCTTTCAGGCGAGGTTCACGCGATCGGGAGGCCGTCATTGGGACGATGGCCACGAATGGATCGCCCCGCCCTCTCTGAGGCCCTCGGCGCTGGTGCCCGACAGCGACCGCGGCCGGTGAGAAACGAAAGGTGAGATCTACCATGGCTCAGAGCTACCTTGGCCAGAAGCGGCTGCGCAGGTATTACGGCAAGATCCGCGAAGTGCTGGAGATGCCGAACCTCATCGAGGTGCAGAAATCCTCCTATGACCTGTTCCTGAACTCCGGCGACCAGCCCCGGCCACTCGATGGCGAGGGGATCCAGGGCGTATTCCAGTCGGTCTTTCCGATCAAGGATTTCAACGAGACCAGCGTGCTGGAGTTCGTCAGCTACGAGCTGGACAAGCCCAAGTATGACGTCGAGGAATGTATGCAGCGCGACATGACCTATGCCGCGCCGCTCAAGGTCAAGCTGCGGTTGATCGTCTTTGACGTGGACGAGGATACCGGCGCGAAATCCGTGAAGGACATCAAGGAGCAGGACGTGTTCATGGGCGACATGCCGCTCATGACGCCCAACGGCACCTTCATCGTCAACGGCACCGAGCGCGTGGTCGTCAGCCAGATGCACCGCTCTCCCGGCGTGTTCTTCGATCACGACAANNGGCAAGACGCACAGCTCGGGCAAGCTGCTGTTCACCTGCCGGATCATTCCCTATCGCGGATCGTGGCTCGATTTCGAGTTTGACGCCAAGGATCTCGTGTTCGCCCGCATCGACCGCCGCCGCAAGCTGCCGGTGACGACGCTGCTCTATGCGGTCGGGCTCGATCAGGAAGGCATAATGAATGCCTATTACGATACCGTCAGCTACAAGCTGAAGAAAAAGCAGGGCTGGGTCACCAAATTCTTCCCCGACCGTATTCGCGGCACCCGCCCGACCTATGACATCGTTGACGCCAAGACCGCCGAGGTGCTCTTCGAGGCGGGCAAGAAGGTCACGCCGCGCGCGGTCAAGCAGCTCATCGACGAGGGTCGCGTCACCGATATTCTGGTGCCCTTCGATCAGATCGTCGGCAAATATGTGGCGCGCGATATCATCGACGAGGAAACCGGCGCGATCCATGTCGAGGCTGGCGACGAGCTGACGCTCGAATACGACAAGGACGGCACGATCACCGGCGGCACGCTTCAGGACCTGATCGATGCCGGGATCACCGAGATCCCCGTGCTCGATATCGACGGCGTGTCCGTCGGCCCCTATATCCGCAACACCATGGCGATGGACAAGAACATGAGCCGCGAATCCGCGCTCATGGACATCTACCGTGTCATGCGCCCCGGCGAGCCGCCCACCGAAGAGGCATCGGCGGCGCTGTTCGAGACGCTGTTCTTTGACTCGGAGCGCTATGATCTGAGCGCCGTGGGCCGGGTCAAGATGAACATGCGCCTCAACCTCGACAAGCCCGACACGCAGCGCACGCTCGACCGTGACGATATCGTTGCCTGCGTCAAGGCATTGGTCGAATTGCGTGACGGCAAGGGTGAGGTGGATGATATCGACCACCTCGGCAACCGCAGGGTGCGCTCGGTGGGCGAGTTGATGGAGAACCAGTATCGCGTCGGCCTTTTGCGGATGGAGCGCGCGATCAAGGAGCGCATGTCCTCTGTCGAGATCGACACGGTGATGCCGCAGGATCTCATCAACGCCAAGCCGGCGGCGGCGGCGGTGCGCGAATTCTTCGGCTCCT
>DIUD01000062.1 GCA_002428225.1 Roseovarius sp. UBA6167
CGCTGAACGTCAACAGGCCCTAGTCGAAATTCCGGGACGTCAGCGCGCGGTTGATCTCTCTGCGCACGAGCTTGCGCACGTTGCGGGTGATCCGCTCGCCAAGTGTGCCCATCAACTCTTCGCGGACGATCTCTGCCACCAGATCGCGCAGCGCCTCCTCATCGAGCACGGCCTCGTCACGCGCGGACGGCACAGCCCTCTTTTCCGCCGCTTCCCCGGGGGCGCGGGCCGTGTCGATCCGCTGCGACGGGGTCAGGATCAAACGCGCGAGCGACTTGCCCGAACAGACCTGGCGGACAGACCCCTCGCCGCCCTCGACACCCGCTTTCGTCACCGTGTCGGACATGCTTGCCCTCTTGCCTGTTCACGGCCCCCTGTTCACGCGGAACCCTACCCGCGAGGCGCGACGAATACAACCGGCCGGCGACTGGGTCACTGCTGCCCGAGCGCGCGCAGCACACGGTCGAGCTTTTTTCCCTGGGGGCTGATCGGCACCGGCGCGGTCTTGACCAGGTCGTAATAGGCCCCCGGATCGTAGGTCGGCACGTTCAGGTTGAGATCGCGCGCCGTCAACTCGCCCATCGCCGCCAGCACCGAATAGGCCGCGATCACCACATCGGCATTGGCCGAGATGAGATTGGCCTGCGAATCGAGCAGGTTCTGCTCGGAATCAAGCACGTCGAGCGTGGTGCGCGCGCCCAGCATGGCCTCTTCGCGCGTGCCCTCGAAGGCCACCCGCGCGGCACGAACCGCCTCGATATTGGCCGTGCGCGCGGCGCGCGCGGCGCGCAGGTTGGCATAGGCATTGCCGACATCCTGCTTGACCTGAAGCCCGGCGAGATGCAGCCGCGCGAGTTGCGCGTCGCGCTGCGCCCGCGCCTGCCGCTCCAGCGAACTGATCCGCCCGCCCTGATAGATCGGCCCGCGCAATTCCACGCCGACACTGCCCGCACGCGAAAAGCCCCGGCCCGTCAGTTCCTCATCCACCCCGAGCCGCCCGGTCAGGTTCACCGAGGGCAGCTTGGCCGCCGCCGCCGCGCCCATGTTAAGCTCGGCCACCGTCACGTTGCGCTGCGCGCTGAGAATATCGGGATGGCGGCGCACCGCCGCGGCCTTGGCCGAATCCACATCGCCGGCCAGCGCTGGCAGATCGCCGGGCGTGCGCAGCGACCCCGGAGCACGCCCCACCGCCTGAAGAAATTCCTCGATGGCGCGCGCGAGATCCCCCTCGGCCACCGCCAGGCCGCTTTCGGCAAGCGCCACCGCCGCCTCGGCCTGCGCCACATCGGTGCGCGTCACCTCGCCCACCTCGAACCGGTCATTGGCCGCGCGCAGTTCCTCTTGCAGAAGCCGCAGGTTGTTGCGTCGAAGATCGACAAATTCGCGGTTTCGGATCACATTCATATAGGCCTGCACGGCGGTCAGAAGAACCAGTTGCTCGACGCTGCGCAGGGTCTCGCGCGTGGCCAGCACGGTCTCCTTGGCCGCCTCGGTCAGGAAATCGCTGCGCCCGAAATCATAAATCAGAAGCGACGCGGTAACGCCGACATTGGCCGTGGTTTCGGCGGTGCTGTTGGCGCCGGGGTTGAGCGTGTTGGAGGATCCCGACCTGACACGGTTGAAATCGCGGACGACCCCCGCCGTCCAGTCGATGATCGGGCGAAGCGTGGCCACGGCCTGCGCCACATCCTCGTCGGCGGCACGCAACAGCGCCCGGTTCTGTTGCAGCAGTCCGCTGTTGATATAAGCGTCTCGCAGCGCATCGCCCAGCGTCTCGGCACGCGCCGCCCCGAGCGTGCCGACAAGCACCAGTCCCGCCAGGCCAAGCGTCCCGACCCGTTTCAAACACCCGATCATTCCCGCCATCGCCTGTCTCCTGTCACCGCCCTCAGAGCGCGAATGTCGTCTGTTTCTCGAACCCCGGCAGGACCGGCGCTCCGGCGTTGAACCCGTATCGCCAGGTCACCTGACCGTCAATCTTGTAGCCGATCCGCACCACGCCGAGCGGCCCCTCCGAGAACAGGCAAGCAATACGCCCGCCATCCTTGAGCTGATCGATGATCGCCTCGGGCAGATGCTCCACCGCGCCCTCGATGACAATAACGTCATAGGGCCCGTGATCCGGCGCGCCCTCGGCCAGCCGGCCCGCTATCATCACCACATTGTCGGCACCGGTCGCAACCAGCAGGCGCTGCGCCTCCTCGACGAGGGCGGGATCCTCTTCCAGTCCGACGACCGCCTCGGCCATTCGCGCGATCACCGCCGCCGAATAGCCCTGCATCGGGCCGATGTCGAGCACCAGATCGTCGCCCTCGACCCCGAGCGCG
Source organism: Roseovarius sp. UBA6167 (assembly GCA_002428225.1). Classification (GTDB taxonomy): domain Bacteria; phylum Pseudomonadota; class Alphaproteobacteria; order Rhodobacterales; family Rhodobacteraceae; genus Roseovarius. The sequence goes on from DIUD01000062.1 coordinate 2,328, forward strand.
TCGAGCATCTTGGCAAGCGTGCGCGGCTCCAGCATCACGCGCCCCTCGCCCAGATCGAGGTTTTCACCCAGATAGGCCGCCTCGCGCAGACGCGCGGGCACGAACGCCTCGCGCGGAACGCGCAGCATGGCGTCGATGATCGGGAACTTGGTCACATCGGAAGGACGGATCTGCGTATCCACCATCATGGTGCGCCGCGCGGCGTAATCGGTCATCGGCCGACCTCATGTCTTGTTGTCACCTTGGGGATGCTTCTGACACATCCGCGTGGTCTCGGCAATCGCCGGAACGCATATGCGGCGGCGCCATCGGTCGCGTTGCCTGTCCCGCGCCATGCGGGCTTCCCTCCATGAGCGGCAAGAGCGCCGCGCCCCTCTGCCCGGCCGGACGCGGCCTGATCCGCACCCGCCCGAAGCGCCATCGGCGGTTGCGAATCAGGCGCGGCACCGCGCCCGGGGCCGATGCCGCCGGGACCGTGACGACCGCGCGCCGTGCCCGGCCCGCGTCGATGCGGGGAAATTTCCACCTTTTCCGAGCTTTGCCCGTAGCTTTCCATTTCGGTTTCGCGCCATTCTGGCTATAGTCGCCGCCAAACATGATATCTGCCAGGCAATGCCGAGGGGAGCCGCCGAATGATCCGGTCCGAACTGATCCAGAAAATCGCCGATGAAAACCCGCACCTCCATCAGCGCGATGTGGCGAAAATCGTGAACACCATCTTCAACGAGATCACCGACGCACTCGCCCGGGGAAACCGGGTCGAGCTGCGCGGCTTCGGCGCCTTCTCGGTCAAGACGCGCGATGCGCGCACGGGGCGCAACCCCCGCACCGGCGAGAGCGTGGAGGTCGAGGAAAAGCGCGTCCCCTTCTTCAAGACCGGCAAGCTGTTGCGCGACCGGCTCAACGGGCACTGATCCATGCGCTATATCCGCTACGCCTCCATCGCCATTTTCGGCCTTGCGCTGGTGCTTGTCGCGCTGGCCAATCGCAACACGGTCACGCTGCGGGTGCTGCCCGACGAGCTGGCGGGCTTTGCCGCGCTCAACCCGACTTACGATCTGCCGCTTTTCGTGGTGATCTTCGGCGCGATTGCCTTTGGCCTGATCGTGGGGTTCATCTGGGAATGGATCCGGGAGGCGGGCGAACGCGCCGCCGCGGCCCGGCAGGCGCGCGAACTGGCCAGCCTGCGCGCCGAGGTCGCCCGCCTGCGCGGGGAACACGCCAAGGACGGCGACGAAGTGCTCGCCCTGCTCGACAAGGCAAGCTGACGCGCCATGACCAGCCCCGTGCGCGTCAAGATCTGCGGCCTCACCGAGGCGGCGCATGTCGCCGCCGCCGTGGCGGGGGGCGCGGCCTATGTGGGCTTTGTCTTCTTTGCGAAATCGCCGCGCAACCTGTCGCTGCCCGCCGCCCGCGCGCTGGCGCTCGACGTGCCGCCGGGCGTCGCCAAGGTGGCCCTGACGGTGGACGCGGACGATGCCACGCTCGACGCGCTCTGCGCCGGGGTGCCGGTGGATTTGCTGCAATTGCACGGCTCCGAGACGCCCGCCCGCGTGAGCGAGGTGCGCGCGCGCTACGGCCTGCCGGTAATCAAGGCCATCGGCATCGCCTCTGCCGATGACCTGCCGCTGATCGAGACCTATGGCGCGGTGGCCGATCAACTGCTTGTGGACGCCAAGCCGCCCGGAGACGCCACCCGCCCCGGCGGAAATGCCGAAGCCTTTGACTGGTCGCTCATCGCAGACGTGGACTGGCCGCGCCCATGGCTGCTTGCCGGCGGCCTGACACCCCGGAACGTGGCCCTTGCCATTGCGCGTACCGGCGCGCGTCAGGTCGATGTCTCGTCAGGCGTCGAATCCGCGCCCGGCGTCAAGGACAGCGCGCGCATCAGGGCCTTTCTCGCGGCGGCGCATAAGGCCGGATAACGCAACGATCCGGCCTTGCGCAATAAATGCAAAGATTTCACGCCCCGCGCGACATTTTATCCGCAAACCCTGCTTGACGCCCCTTGCCCCCCCTCCTAATGTCGCCGCCACGCAGCAAGGGAGTCGGCGGTCCATGTCGGGGATTGTCCTTATCGTAGGCAAAAGGCGCATGGGCCGGTAACGGAAGACCATTTCGGCACCCCATGCGCCCCCGCCATCCAACCGGGGGCTTTTTCATGCGGATCGGGATGACGTCACAAACGGAGCAAGAACGATGACACGTCAGATGAGCGGCGCGAAAATGGTGGTTCAGGCCCTCAGGGACCAGGGCGTGAATGTCGTGTTCGGCTATCCCGGCGGTGCCGTGCTCCCGATCTATGACGAGATTTTCCAGCAAAACGACATCCGCCACATCCTCGTGCGCCACGAACAGGCCGCGGTCCATGCCGCCGAGGGCTATGCGCGCTCTACCGGCAGGCCCGGCGTCGTGCTCGTGACCTCCGGCCCGGGTGCCACCAACGCGGTGACGGGCCTGACCGACGCGCTGATGGACAGCATCCCGCTTGTCGTGCTGACGGGCCAGGTGCCCACCTTCATGATCGGCAACGACGCCTTTCAGGAGGCCGATACCGTCGGCATCACGCGCCCCTGCACCAAGCATAACTGGCTGGTCTCGGATACGAAGAACCTTTCGGACATCATCCACCAGGCGTTCCATGTCGCCACCTCGGGCCGCCCCGGCCCGGTGCTCATCGACATCCCCAAGGACGTGCAATTCGCCTCGGCCGAATATGTCCCGCCGCAAAAGGCGCGCACGCATCACTACCAGCCGCAGGTCAAGGGCGATATCGAGGGGATCACCGATCTGGTTGCAGCGCTGGAGAAGGCCAAACGCCCGATCGTCTACACCGGCGGCGGCGTGATCAATTCCGGCCCGGCGGCCAGCCAGCTCCTGCGCGAACTGGTCGAGGCCACGGGCATCCCCGTCACCTCGACGCTGATGGGCCTCGGGGCCTATCCCGCCTCGGGCAAACACTGGCTGGGGATGCTGGGGATGCACGGGCTATACGAGGCCAACATGGCCATGCATGGCTGTGACCTGATGATAAATATCGGCGCGCGCTTTGACGACCGGATCACCGGGCGGCTGGATGCGTTCAGCCCCGACAGCACCAAGGCGCATATCGACATCGACCCGTCCTCGATCAACAAGGTGATCAAGACCGACATTCCCATCGTCGGCGACATCGCCCATGTGCTCGAGGACGTGCTCAAGGTCTGGAAGGCGCGCGGGCGCAAGGTGAACGCCGAGGCCATCGCCAAATGGTGGGGGCAGATCGAGGACTGGCGCCGCGTCGATTGCCTGAAGTTCACGCAATCCGGCCCCACCATCAAGCCGCAATATGCCCTCCAGCGCCTCGAGACGCTGACCAGGGCGCGCGACCGCTATATCTGCACCGAGGTGGGCCAGCACCAGATGTGGGCGGCGCAATATCTGCGGTTTGACGATCCCAACCGCTGGATGACCTCCGGGGGGCTGGGCACCATGGGCTACGGCTTTCCGGCCTCCATCGGGGTGCAGATCGCGCATCCCGACGCGCTGGTCATCAATGTCGCCGGAGAGGCGTCGTGGCTGATGAACATGCAGGAGATGGGCACCGCGATCCAGTACCGCCTGCCGGTCAAGCAGTTCATCCTCAACAACGAACGCCTCGGCATGGTGCGCCAGTGGCAGGAATTGCTGCATGGCGAGCGGTATTCGCATTCCTGGTCAGAATCGCTGCCCGATTTCGTCAAGCTGGCCGAGGCGTTCGGGGCCAGGGGCATCCAGTGCCGCGACCCCGCCGATCTGGATGACGCGATCATGGAGATGCTCGATTACGACGGGCCGGTGATCTTCGACTGTCTGGTGGAAAAGCACGAGAACTGCTTTCCGATGATCCCGTCGGGCGAGCCGCACAACAAGATGCTGCTGGGCGAGGCAAGCACCAAGGACGCCATCAAGGAAGGCGGCGCGGTGCTGGTGTAAGGGGGGATGCCGACCCGCCGCCGCAATGCGTAGTGTGGGTGCCCACCTACCGCATAACGGCTAACTCATTTAGGAAACGTCATGCGCATCCAGAAAATAGAATTAAAGAACTGGAGAAACTTCCGGTCAGCGAACGTCGAAATCAAGGCGGACGTAATATATCTGGTTGGCCCGAACGCCTCGGGAAAGTCGAATTTTCTCGATGCGCTGCGTTTCCTTCGTGATATCGCAAAACCAATCGGGGGCGGATTGCAGACCGCCCTCAACGAGCGTGGCGGTTTCTCCAAAGTGCGTTGTTTGCACGCGCGGGGGGCCGGAAAAAAGAAAGGCAGTACCAATCTGGAGATAACGGTTTCGTTGTCAGATGGCCCTGATACTTGGACTTACCATCTCGCAATCCTTCCGAGGTCCTCCAAGTCTCGTCCCCTAGTGGCGAAAGAGATTGTTAAACACAATGAAGAAGTGCTCGTCGATCGACCCTACGACCATGAAGTCGATGACGAAGATCAACTTGCGGTCACGTATCTTGAGCAAGCGGCGCAAAACAAAGAATTTCGTGAACTGTCCCGTTATTTTTCACAAATTACCTACGTCCACTTGGTGCCCCAACTCGTCAAGTTTGGAGAACGGATATCTGGACACCTGTTACCCGACGATCCATTTGGGCAAGCCTTTATGAAGCGTATCGCCGACACAGCCAATAAAACGCGTGAGGCACGCCTTAAGAAGATATCGAAGGCCCTTCATGAAATTGTGCCCGGGCTGGAGGCCCTACAGTTTATTGTAGACAAGGAAGGCAGGCCGCATATCGAGATGCGGTATCAAACTCACCGCCCCTTGCCAGCGCGACAACTGGAAGATCAACTGTCAGATGGAACACTACGCTTGATAGCGCTTCTCTGGCTCCTCCAAGAAGATCATTCCGCACCGCTCCTTCTTGAAGAACCTGAGTTAAGCCTTAACGAAGAAATTGTCAGGCAACTTCATCGCCTGTTTTACAAAGTCGGCAAACGCGATAATCAGGTTTTTGTAACAACCCACAGCTACGCATTACTGTCCAATGAGGGCATACCAAGTAGCAGCATATTCACGATAATACCTGGCGTTGAAGGTTCACGTATTGAACCGCCAACGGAACCGGAGCGGATCGCTATCCAAAACGGCATTCCGCCCGGAGATGTGGTTCTCGCCCGTGGTGAACAGTTCGCTTTGGACATATAGACGTGCGCTGGATCTATTTCAGTGGTGAAGATGAAGTTTCCGAAGCTTTGGCGCGGCGCTGCGTTGAACGTGTCTTGCCTGAATTGACTTTTCAGTCAATTCGTCCCCGACAAGGTGGCATTGATGGCGTCATCGAGAAATTTCCGTCATATTTGGACACGTCTAGGAACTACCCATTTTTTGTTATGATTGATCTTGATAGGAAAGAATGTCCTCCTTCTGCCCGGGCGGACTTGCTTAGCAAACACAATATTACCGATTTGCCTCGGCAATTTATTCTTTCGATAGTCAAAAGAGAGTCAGAGGCTTGGCTGTTGGGAGATAGCGACGGGATTGCAGAATATCTTGGTATTCCAAATCAAGGAATTACCGGAAATCCCGAAGAGCTTTCTGACCCGAAAGGTGCCATCATCCAGTTGGCCAAAACGAGTCCAAGATATCGTGATGAAATCTGCCCGGACGCAAAAGGTGATGCGAAAGTTGGGCCTGGCTTCAACTTTCGCCTCACAGAGTTTGTAAAGCGCCAATGGAATATCGAAACCGCTGCAGAACGCTGCCCCACATTAATGAGAACCCTTGAACGGCTCAACAACCTGAAGGATTGAAGAATGTCCGCCCTGAAGATCAAAAAAGGCTCGTCCCGACATTCCGCCTATAACCTGCGCCCGCAATTCTCGGACGTGCAGGAGACCCATACGCTCGCCGTGATCGTCGATAACGAGCCGGGTGTGCTCGCGCGGGTGATTGGCCTCTTCTCGGGGCGCGGCTACAATATCGACAGCCTCACCGTGGCCGAGGTGGACCATACCGGCCACACCTCGCGCATCACCATCGTCACCACCGGCACGCCGCAGGTGATCGAGCAGATCAAGGCGCAGCTTGGCCGCATCGTGCCGGTCCACGAGGTGCATGACCTGACCGTCGAGGGCGCAAGCGTCGAGCGTGAGCTGGCGCTTCTCAAGGTGGCGGGCGAGGGCGAAAAGCGGGTCGAGGCGCTGCGGCTGGCGGACATCTTCCGCGCCAAGGTGGTGGACAGCACGCTCACCAGCTTTGTCTTCGAGATCACCGGCGGCCCGGAAAAGATCGACGCATTCGCCGATCTCATGCGCCCGCTCGGCCTTCACGAGATGGCGCGCACCGGGGTCGCGGCCATGTCGCGCGGGGTGTGATCGCGCCTCAGTAAAAGCTCTGCGGGTCGATATCCACCGCGAGACGCATCCGCGCGGGTAGTTTCACCGGCGCGAGCCATTGCGTCAGCGCCGCCTGAAGCGCCGCGCCCCTGGGGGCCTTGACCAGGAGCCGCACCCGGTGCCGCCCCCTGATCCGCGCGATCGGCGCCGGCGCGGGGCCGAAAACCTCGGCCCCTGCCGCGCGCAGCGGCCCGTCGTTGCGCGCCAGCCACCCGCCCAGATCGAACGCGGCCTTCATGTCGGGCGAGGACAGGATGATCCCCGCCATCCGGCCATAGGGCGGCACCCCCGCCGCCTGCCGCTCGCGCGCCTCGGCGCGCCAGAACCCCTCCTCGTCGCCGCCAAGGATCGCGCGGATCACCGGATGCTCGGGCTGATGGGTCTGAAGCAGCGCGCGCCCCGGCCGCTCGGCGCGCCCCGCCCGCCCCGCCACTTGCCGCATGAGCTGAAAGGTGTGCTCGGCGGCGCGCAGGTCGCTGCCCTGAAGCCCCAGGTCGGCGTCGATCACCCCCACCAGCGTCAGCAGCGGAAAGTTGTGCCCCTTGGCGACAAGCTGCGTGCCGATGATGATATCCGCATCCCCCCCGGCAATCGCCTCGATCCGCTCTTTCAGGGCGCGCGCCGAGGCGAACAGGTCCGACGACAGCACCGCGATCCGCGCCTCGGGGAACAGCGCCGCCGCCTCCTCGGCCAGCCGCTCCACCCCCGGCCCGACCGGGGCCATGCGCCCCTCGACCCCGCAGGAGGGGCAGACCACCGGCATCGGCGCGCTCTCGCCGCATTGGTGGCAGACAAGGCGATTGTGGAACCGGTGCTCGACCATGCGCGCGTCGCACTGCTCGCACCCGATCTGATGGCCGCAGGCGCGGCACACCGTTACCGGCGCATAGCCGCGCCGGTTGAGAAACAGCATCGCCTGCTCGCCCGCCGCCAGCCGCTCGGCCACCGCGCGCCGCAAGGTGGGCGACACCCACCGCCCCGCCGGCACCGCCTCGGCGCGCAGGTCGATCGCAGCAAGCTCCGGCATCACCGCCACCCCGAAGCGCGACGCGAGGTCAAGCCGCGCGTATTTCCCGGCCTCGGCATTGGCCCAGCTCTCGAGGCTCGGCGTAGCCGAGGCCAGCACCACCCGCGCCCCGCAGATCGACGCGCGCAGCACCGCCATGTCGCGCGCATGGTAAAGCACGCCATCCTCCTGCTTGTAGGCGCCGTCATGCTCTTCATCGACCACGATCAACCCCAGATCGCGGAACGGCAGGAACAGCGCCGAACGCGCCCCCACCACCATCGGCACACCCCCCTGCCCGGCCATCTTCCAGACCCGGCGCCGCTCGGCCATGGTCACGCCCGAATGCCACTCGGCGGGGCGGGTGCCGAACCGTGCCTCGACACGGGTGATAAATTCCGCCGTCAGCGCGATCTCGGGCAGAAGCACCAGCGCCTGCCGCCCCTGGCGCAGGCATTCGGCCACCGCCTCGAGGTAAACCTCGGTCTTGCCCGACCCCGTCACCCCGCGCAAAAGCGTGGTGCCGTAGCCCCCCGCGCGCAGCCCCGCGCCGAGCGCCTCTGCCGCCGCCGCCTGGTCCTCGGTCAGGTGTTTCGCGGGGCGGTCCGGGTCAAGCCTCGGGAAGGGCGCATCGCGCGGCGCGGTCTGCTCGATCAGCGCGCCATGGGCCACCAGCCCCTTGATAACCCCCGCGCCCACCCCCGCCAGATCGCACAGCTCGCGCAGGCCAAGGCCCATGCCGCCATGCTCGCGCAGCACCGCCAGCACCCGCGCGCGCGCCTCGGTCAACCGCGCGGGCGGCCCCTCGCCCAACCGGTAAATCCTGTGCGCGCCCGGCGGATCGGCCAGCCCCGGCGCGCGCGTCGCCAGCCGCAGCATCATGGGCAGCGGCGTCAGCGTATAGGCCGCCGCGCGCGCCAGAAAGTCGCGCAACTCGCCGCGCATCGGCTCCAGATCGAGCACGCGGCCCACCTTGCGCGCCTTCTTGAGGTCGAACCCGCCCTCGCCCGGCCCCCAGACCACACCCATGATCCGGCGCGGCCCAAGCGGCACCTCGACGAAATCGCCCAGGCCCACACCGCCCTCGGGCGCGAGATAGTCGAGCGGGCCTCCAACCGGCTGCGCGGTCAGCACCGCCACCAGCGCGCCCTCGTCGAAATGCTCGGGCAGGTTCACGCGCAATCGCTCCTTTGCGGGGTTTCAGGCCCCCGATCTATGCGGTAAAGCCGGACCCGAGACAACCCGGACACCGGAAAGGGCAGGCCCATGAAATTCTTTGTCGATACCGCAGAAATCGACCAGATCGCCGAGTTGAACGATCTGGGCATGGTCGATGGCGTGACCACCAACCCCTCGCTGATCCTCAAATCGGGGCGCGACATTCTCGAGGTGACGCGCGAAATCGCCGCCCTCGTCGAAGGCCCGGTCAGCGCCGAGGTCGTGGCGCTCGACTCCGGGGCGATGATCGAAGAGGGCCGCAAGCTCGCCGCCATCGCCCCCAACATCGCCGTCAAGGTGCCGCTCACCTGGGACGGGCTGAAGGCGTGCAAGGTGCTGTCGGGCGAGGGGCATATGGTCAACGTGACGCTGTGTTTCTCGGCCAATCAGGCGCTTCTGGCGGCCAAGGCGGGGGCCACGTTCATCTCGCCCTTCATCGGGCGGCTTGACGACATCAACCTCGACGGCATGGATCTCATCGCCGATATCCGCACGATCTACGACAATTACGGGTTCGAGACCCAGATCCTCGCGGCCTCGATCCGCACGGTCAACCACGCCTGCCAGTCCGCGCTCTTGGGCGCCGACGTGATGACCGCGCCGCCCGCCGTCATCAAGGCCATGGCCGCGCACCCGCTCACCGACAAGGGGCTTGCCGCCTTCATGGCCGACTGGGAAAAGACCGGGCAGAAGATCCTCTGACACCGGTTTCCCGCCCGCGCGCCAGCACCACGTCCTGCCCGTGCGCCAGCGCCGCGCGGGCATCGTCTCGACACAGGGGCGGCGCCTCGAAACCGCGCCCTGCCACCCGCCGTTTCAGAACCGCCCCATGCGCCGCCCGAGCTTCATCGCCTGTCGCGTCTGCCGGGCCGTCTTGCGCCCGTCGGGGCCGGGCCGCGTCGCCCCGCCCGACATCGTATCGACGCCCTTGTTCATACCCTGGCGCATCACGCGCCGCATGATGATGCGGATCACCATGTTGATCGCCTGATTGACATTCATTCCGCCACTCCTCTCGCTGCCACCTCCTTCATATAGACACGAAACATGCTGATTTGCGAGCAGCGTGACCGAAAACCGCTAACGAACCGTGAATATCCGCAAGATTTTCCGCTCAATCCTCGAAAAACTCGGTCTGCCCCGGCGCGTTCTCATCCTCGTCGCCATCGCCGGGCCGGGGCAACACCCCCGGCGGCGGGCGGTTGTCGAGCAGCCCCGCCGCGCGCAATTCCTTCAGGCCGGGCAGGTCGCGCGCGCTTTCCAGACCGAAATGGTCGAGAAAGCTCTCGGTGACCACGAAGGTCACCGGACGCCCCGGCGTCATCTTGCGCCGGCCAAAGCGAATCCATTCCATTTCAAGCAGTTGATCGACGGTTCCACGACTGACCGAAACGCCGCGGATCTCCTCGATCTCGGCGCGCGTCACCGGCTGATGATAGGCGATGATGGCCAGCGTCTCGATCGCCGCGCGGCTCAGCTTGCGCGTCTCGACCACCTCGCGGCGCATCAGATAGCCAAGGTCGGGCGCGGTGCGCATCGCCCAGCCGTCGCCCACCCTGACCACCCGAACCCCCCGGTTTTCATACCGTTTCCGCAGATGCACCAGCGCCTCGGCGGGATCGCTGCCGTGCGGCATCCGGGCTGCCATCTCGCGCGTGTCGAGAGGCGCGGCAGAGGCGAAAAGCATCGCCTCGATCATGCGCTCCTGTTCTGCCATGGGGGGCGCTTTGAACAGGCTTTCTTCTTTTTCTTCGGTATCCTGCGACACGCCCCTAATCCTTTCGTCGCAGTTCAAGGGGCGCGAAGATCTCCGATTGGCGCAGCTCCACGCGCCCCTCCTTGACCAGTTCCAGCGCGGCGGCGAAGGTGGACGCCGTGGCCGAACGCCGCCGCACGGGATCGACGGTGAACCCCTCTGGCAGGTAGCGCGATATATCGGTCCAGGTTCCGGCAAAGCCGATCAGCCCGCGCAACCGCTCAAGTGCCTGTTCCATGGTGAAAATCGCGTCCCGGTCCATAACGAAAGGACGAAACTCGTCGCGGGTGCGGATGCGCGCATAGCCCTGCATCAGATCGAGCAACGTCGCCGTATAGCGCGTCTCGCGGCGGCGCGTCACGTCCTCGGGCAGGCCGCGCGCAAAGAAATCGCGCCCCAGCCGGTCGCGCCCCATGAGCCGCGCGGCGCATTCGCGCATCGCCTGCAAGCGTTCGAGCTGAAACGCCAGATGGGCGGCCAGTTCCTCGCCCGACGGGCCGTCCTCGGTCGGGTCCGGGGGCAGCAGGAGGCGCGATTTCAGGAACGCCAGCCACGCCGCCATGACCAGATAATCGGCGGCAAGCTCCAGCCGCAGCGCCTTGGCGCGCTCGACGAAGGCAAGATATTGCTGCGCCAGTTCCAAAACGGAAATGCGCCGCAGATCGACCTTTTGCGTGCGAGACAGCGTCAGGAGCAAATCAAGCGGCCCCTCGAACCCGTCCACATCGACGATGAGCGCCTCTGCCGCCAGCCGCTCGGCCAGAGGCACCAGCCTTGCCCCGTCGTCGAAATCGTCCTCAGCCATGCATCCGTCCGCCCGTCAGCGCATCAAGCTGCGCCGCGAGGGCGGAAATGTCAACCGGATCGGGGCGGCGGCGGCAGGCCATCGCGGCCTCGGCGCGGGCCTGCGCGGTCGTGGTCATTTCGCCCGCCGCGTCGGCCACGGCCTGACGCTCCGCCAGCGAGCCGTTGCAATGCAGCACCACGTCACATCCCGCCGCGAGGGCCTGACGCGCGCGCGCGGCCAGATCGCCCGAAAGCGCCTTCATCGAGATGTCATCGGTCATCAGCAGGCCATCAAAGCCGATCTCGTCGCGGATCGTGGCGATGACCGAGGGCGAGAGCGTCGCGGGCCGATCGTCCAGAGCCGCATAGACCACGTGCGCGGTCATCGCCATGGGCAGACAATTCAGCGCCCTGAACGGCGGAAAATCAATATCTTGCAGATCGCTCTTCATGCAGTCAACGCGCGGCAGGTCGTGGTGGCTGTCGGCGCTCGCGCGACCATGGCCGGGAATATGCTTGAGCACCGGCAGAACGCCGCCCGCCAACAGCCCGTCGGCCACGGCGCGGCCGATTTCGGCCACCTGCGCCGGCGTTTCGCCATAGCAGCGGTTGCGCAGGAAAGGATGCGTGAGCGCGCCCGCCACATCCACCAGCGGCGCGCAATTGCTGTCGATGCCAAGATCGTGAAGCTCGGCGGCGATGAGCCGGTAGCGCAGATACATCGCCTCGGCCGCCCGCGCGCCCGCCGCCGCCACATGGTCGAGCGGCGCGGGCCAGTCACGCCAGAACGGCGCGCGCAGGCGCTGCACGCGCCCGCCCTCCTGATCTATGGTTATGACGGCCTCGTGCCCGGCGGCCTCGCGCAGTTCCGACACAAGCGCGCGCACCTGATCGGGCGTGTCGATATTGCGCGCGAAAAGGATAAAGCCGAAAGGCCGGGACACTCGAAAGAGCGCCTTTTCCCCGGCCGTCAGCCGAAGCCCCTCGGCGTCAAGGATCACCGCGCCATAGCGGTTCACCTGGTGACCACCGGAATGCACTCGGCCTTTTCGGCCTGCATCGCCGAGCAGAAGCGCCGCGCATCGGCGAGATCCTCGAAGCCGGCCGCGCGCAGCCGGTAGAAGACCCGCCCGCCGCTCTCGGCGCGCTGCACCACGCGCGACTTGCCCTCCAGCAGGTCGCCGAGAAGCGCGCTGAGCCGCTCCCATTCGGCGCGCGCCACCTCGGCGGAGTCGAAGGCACCAAGCTGCGCCAGCCTTGTGCCGACGGGCAGGTTATCGGGCTCGACCTCCCGCGCTGTCGGGGCGGCCATGGCCGCGGCAAGCGCAAAGGCCACGGGATCGGCGCTTGCGGGGCGGATGCGCGGGCGCAGCGACTGCCCCAGGCCACCGCCGACCGCAGGGATCCGCGCCGAAGCAGGTGCCGACGCCGGCGCGGGCGGTGCATCGGCCACCTCCTCGCGCAGCACGGCAAGGTGCACGCCGGCAGGCTGCGGGCGCGGCACCGGGATGCCGTGCGCGGGGGCCGGGGCGGGTCGCATCGCATCCTCGGCCATCAGGTCGAGAGGTTGCGGCGCGATGATGACCCGATCGGGCGGCGGGGCGGCGGTGCCTTCGCCGGCCACCTTGTTGACGGCAAGCCCCTGATGGGCGGCGGGTTGTCCGCCGGGATCCTCGGGAGCCTCGCGCATCGGCCCCTCCAGCGCGCGCACCACCGGCACGCCCGAGACATCGCGCATCACCATGCCATAGCCCCAGACGCCGATACCACCGAGCAGCGCCAGCGAGGTCACCGCCCCCGCCACATTCACCAGCCCCGCCACCGACACGCGACGCGGCCCTTCAACGGGGGTGCCCCGGGATATGTGAAAATCTGCCATGCTCTGCCTCTCGTTCTCCGGCGATACGTTGCCGCCGGGGATTATCTGCCTGCTCTGGTCCGGGGCGCGGCGGCGTTCAGCGCATCTCGTCCACCGGAGTAACGCCAAGGATACCAAGCCCGGCGCAAATCACAACCGCCGCCGCGCGCACCAGCGCGATTTTTGCCGCCGATGTGGCCGGATCGCCCTCTTGCAGGAAGCGCAGCGCCGGATCGTCATGGCCCCGGTTCCACAACCCGTGCAATTCGGAGGCCAGATCGTAGAGGAAAAACGCCACCCGGTGCGGCTCGTTCGCGCGCGCGGCAATCTCGACAAGGCGCGGCCATTCGGCGATCTTGCGGGCAAGCGCCAGTTCCGCCTCATGGGTGAGACCGGCCAGATCCGCCGCCCCGAGCGCCGCGTCATCCACCGCGATTCCCGCCTCGCGCGCCTTGCGCAGCACCGAGTTCACCCGCGCATTGGCATATTGCACATAAAAGACCGGGTTTTCCCGCGACTGTTCAAGAACCTTGTCAAAGTCGAAATCGAGCGGCGCGTCGTTCTTGCGCGTGAGCATGACGAAGCGGGTCACGTCGGGGCCCACCTCGTCCACCACGTCGCGCAGGGTGACAAAGGTGCCCGCGCGCTTGGACATCTTGAACGGCTCGCCGTTCTTGTAGAGCCTGACCAGCTGGCACAGCTTTATGTCCACCGGCACACGCCCGTCCGACAGCGCCGAGACGGCGGCCTTCATCCGCTTGACATAGCCGCCGTGATCGGCCCCGAACACGTCGATCAGCAGATCGAAGCCGCGCGAAATCTTGTCATAGTGATAGGCGATGTCGGGCGCGAAATAGGTCCAGCCGCCATCGGATTTCATGATCGGGCGATCCACGTCGTCGCCATGCGCGGTCGATCTGAACAGCGTCTGCTCGCGCGGCTCCCAGTCCTCGGGCATCTTGCCCCTGGGCGGCTCCAGCACGCCGCGATAGATCAGCCCCTTTTCACGCAACGCCTCGATGGCGCGCTCGATCAGGCCGGTGCCATAGAGCGACTTCTCGGAAAAGAACACGTCCATCTCGACGCCGAGCGACTTGAGATCGGCGCGGATCAGGTCCATCATCGCCCCCGTCGCGAAATCGCGGATCGGCTCCAGCCAGACCGCCTCGGGCTGGCCCACATAGACGTCGCCCACCTTGTCTTTGAGCGCGCGGCCCACCTCGATCAGGTAATCGCCCGGATAGGTGCCATCGGCGAAGGCCACCTCCTGCCCGTGCGCCTCCAGATAGCGCAGGTAGACCGACCGGGCGAGCACATCGACCTGCGCGCCGCCATCGTTGATGTAATATTCGCGCGTGACATCGAAGCCCGCGAAATCCAGAAGGCTTGCCAGCGCATCGCCGAACACCGCGCCGCGCGTATGACCCACATGCAGCGGTCCGGTCGGGTTGGCCGAGACGTATTCGACGTTGACGCGACGACCCTGGCCCAGGTCGGAGCGTCCGAAATCCGCGCCCTGCGCAAGCGCGGCGCGCACCACGTCGTGCCAGAGCGACGGCGCCAGCCGCAGGTTGAGAAAGCCGGGGCCGGCCACCTCGGCGCTGGTGATGCGCGGATCGGCACTCAGCCGCGCGGCCAGCGTCTCGGCGATGTCGCGCGGCCTGAGGCCCGCAGGCCGCGCCAGCACCATCGCGGCATTGGTGGCCATGTCGCCATGACCGGCATCGCGCGGCGGCTCGACCGCGACATTGGCCATGTCCAGCCCCTCGGGCAGCGCGCCCCCGGCCTGCATCCCGGCGAGGGTATCGAGCACGAGCGAACGGATATCGTCAAAGAGGTTCATGGCGCGCCTTTCATCCTGCGATGCAGGCCGGTTTATCATCCCGCGCCCGCGCGTCAATCGCCGGAGGGTCGCGGCGGCGCGCCATCCGTCTCGCGCGGCGGCGCCAGGGCGATGAGGTGGACATCCTCGCCGCCTTTGGGCTCTTCGTCGCGCGCAATGAAGCCAAGCCCTCCCGAGGGCCGCATCTCGGCCAGCGGCACCGCCTCGGGATTGTCGGCGCGCCACGCCCCGAGCGGGTAATCCGCCGTCAGCCGGGTCGCGCGCACGCCCCAGCCCTGCGCCATGCGCCGCGCGATCTCGGCATGGTCGAGTTCGCCGCCGATCCGCCGCCCGCCAAGCGTTGTCGGCAGGGCGTGGCGCGCGCCGTCCTCCCGGGTGCGGCGAAGCTGGAACACGTTCTCACGGCCGAATTCGGGCGCGAGGTCGGTAGCGACAAGGGTGTTGTAGGCGTCGTTGTCGGTCATCGCCACGACCTGACCGAAGCTCACCACCTCCAGGCCGTGCTCGGCCGCCTCGGAGAGGATGTCGCCAAAGAAGGTCCGCAGCCCCGCCTCGCGCGCCGAGCGCAGCCGGATGCGGTTGGGGTCGCTCACCAGCACCGGCACCCCGAGCTTTTCCAGAGTCTGCCCGAGCGCCGTGGAAAAGACCGAGCCGCCCACGAGAATCACCCCCGGCGGCCCCTTCTGCGCAAGACCGAGCGCGCGCCCCAGGGGGGCCAGCGAGAACCCGTGAAGCACCACCGTCGCCGCCACCAGCGCGAACGCGAGCGGCGTCAGCCGCGCCGCGTCCTCGAACCCCAGCGCCACCAGCCGCTCGGCAAAAAGCCCCGCCACCGCCACCAGAACCACGCCGCGCGGCCCGGTCAACGCGACCAGAACCCGCTCGTTCATCGGCAATTTCGTGCCCAGAAGCGCGATCAGAACGGTCGCGGGGCGCACCAGCAGCACCGTGACCAGAACAAAGAGCGCCGCGCGCCAATCGAGCAGCGCCAGCGTCGCCATATCCATCGACGCGGCCAGCAGGATGAACACGCCCGAGACCAGCAGCACGGTCGCGTGTTCCTTGAAGCGGCGCAACTCGGCATAGCTCGGCAGGTCGGTATTGGCCATGTAGAGACCCATCACCGTGACCGTCAGCAGCCCGCTTTCGTGCAGCACCGTATCGGAAAGCGCGAACACCACCAGAAGCACGGTAAAGAGCACCGGCACTTTCATGAACTCGGGCACATGGCCCGCGCGGAACGCCCGCACAAGGCCCCAGCCCGCGCCAAGCCCCAGCACCAGCGCCACCGCGATCCCCCGCGCCATCGAGAAGGCCGCCCCCCCGGCCGTCTCGGAGGCGGCCATGACAAGGACCACCTCGAAGGCCAGCACGGCGGCGAGCGCGCCCACCGGATCGTTGACGATCGCCTCCCATTGCAGAAGCTGCGCGGGCCTTCGCGCGAGACGTGCCTGGCGCAAAAGCGGCGCGATCACCGTCGGGCCGGTCACGATCATGATGCCGCCAAAGACCGCCGCCGCGGCCCAGTCCAGCCCCGCCGCGTAATGCAGCGCCAGCGTCGAGCCGAGCCAGCCCAGCGGCCCGCCGACGATCACCAGCCGCCAGACGCCCTCGGCCGCGCCGCGCAGGCTTTGGAAATTGAGCGAGAGCCCGCCCTCGAACAGGATCACCGCCACCGCGATCGAGACCATCGGCGCCACGAGCGGGCCGATGTCGCGCGCCGGGTCGAACAGGCCAAGCCCCGGCCCCGCGATCAGCCCCGCCGCCAGCATCAGCACGATGGCCGGCATCCTGAGCCGCCAGGCGAGCCACTGCGCCCCCACCCCGAGCGCGCCGACCAGCGCGAAGGCCATCACCGGCGCCAGCGCGCCCGCCTCGGTTTCAATCGCCATGCCTACACACCTTCCCGCGAATAGCCTGTCTTGCCCGTCAGCCGCGCATGGCTCTGGAGCGCGAAACGGTCGGTCATCCCGGCGATATAGTCGCTGACCAGCCGCGCCAGCGCCGTGCGGTCCGCCGCGCGCGCCACATCGGCGCGCCACTCCTCGGGCAGGTGTTCGGGCGCATCCAGATAAATCGGGAACAGGTCGCGCATCACCTCATTCACCATGGCGCGCATCGCGTTGACGGCGGGCGCGCGATACATGCGCGTGAACAGAAACGCCCGGATCGCCTGCAAATCCTGCCACAATGCCGGCGAGAAGCGGATCACCGGCGCGCCGAGCGCGCGCAACGCCGCCACGTCGCCTGGCGCGGCCTCGGCCAGCCGCGCGCGGCTTGTGGCAATCACATCGCCCACCATCGCACCAAAGACACGGCGCAGCGCCTCGTGGCGGCGGCGCTTGCGCTCAAGACCGGGGTAACGCCGGTCCACCTCCGAAAAACACGCGCCCACGATGGGCAGCGCGGCGATTTCCTCGTCCGTGAACAGCCCCGCGCGCAGCCCGTCATGCAGGTCGTGATTGTTATAGGCGATGTCGTCGGCGATGGCCGCCGCCTGCGCCTCGGCCCCGGCATGGGTGTCGAGTTCCAGATCGTGACGCGCGTTGTAATCGGCGAGCGCATAGGGCAGCGGCCCGCTGACCGGCCCGTTATGCTTGGCGATACCCTCGAGCGTCTCCCATGTCAGGTTCAGCCCGTCGAATGCGGCATAATGGCGCTCCAACAAGGTGACGATGCGCAGCGCCTGCGCGTTGTGATCGAACCCGCCATAGGGGGCCATGAGCGCGGCCAGCGTGTCCTCGCCGGCATGGCCAAAGGGCGTGTGGCCAAGATCGTGGGCCAGCGAAATGGCTTCGGCCAGGTCGTCATTTACCTGCAAGGCACGGGCAATCGAGCGGGCAATCTGCGCCACTTCGATGCTGTGCGTCAGGCGGGTNNTCATGCGCCAGCGCCACCGCCTCGGTCAGGTCCGCATCGAGGCCAAGCGCGCCCGCGATCGTCCGCGCCACCTGCGCCACCTCGATGGAATGGGTCAGCCGCGTGCGGTAATAATCCCCCTCATGGGCCACGAAGACCTGTGTCTTGTGCTTGAGCCGCCGGAACGCGCTCGAATGGATGATCCGGTCGCGGTCACGCTGAAAGGCCGAGCGAAACGCGCTTTCCTCCTCGGGAATGAGACGGCCGCGCGTCTTGTCGGGATCGGTCGCAAAAGGGGCAGACATCGGCATGGGTCCTTGTCGCGGCGCGCGTGATTCATATATTGCAGAACAGGCAACGAGATGAAACCGCCCAAGTCAGCCCGAGGATCGCCATGAACCTGCCTCCCAAGGTCACCCCCCGCGCCTTTGCCCGCCTCGCCGAGATCGGCGCGGGCGAACGCGGCCAGGCGCTGCGCGTCGCAGTCGAGGGCGGCGGCTGTTCGGGGTTTCAGTATGACATCCGTCTCGACGCCCCCGCCGAGGATGACCTGATCCTCGAGGGCGAAGGTCAGCGCGTGGTGGTGGATACGGTGTCGCTGCCGTTCCTGACCGGCGCGACGATTGATTTCAACGAAGAGCTGATCGGCGCGCGCTTTGTCATCGACAACCCCAACGCATCCTCGTCCTGCGGCTGCGGCACGTCGTTTTCTATCTGACCGCGGCACCCTGTCCCCGGTCATCCCCGCGCAGGCGGGGACCTCTCTCGGGCGCGAGATCCTCGGGTCGAACCCGAGGATGACGCGACTTGGCGGGGCTGGCGCGCCCATTCGGGCGAGCGGGGTCTTTCGCAACTTGCACCCGGCCCGCCCCCGCGCGATAGAAGGGGCGGGGCTTCGGAGGGACGCCATGCGCATCGCCTGTTTCAACATCAACGGGATCAAGGCCCGCCATGCGGCCTTGTGTGACTGGCTGGATGAGGCCGCGCCCGAAGTGGTTCTGTTGCAGGAGATCAAGACCGTCGATGCGGCTTTCCCGCGCGAATTGTTCGAGGAGCGCGGCTATAACGTGGAAACCCACGGGCAGAAGGGCTTCAACGGCGTGGCGATCGCGTCGAAACGCCCGCTCGAGGATGTCACGCGCGGCCTGCCCGGCGACGAGACGGACGAGCAGGCCCGCTGGATCGAGGCCACGGTGATGGGCGCGCGTCGCGCGCTGCGGCTGTGCTGCCTCTACCTGCCCAACGGCAACCCCGCGCCGGGGCCGAAATACGACTACAAGCTGCGCTGGATGGCGCGCCTCAGGGACCGCGCCGCCGATCTGCTGGCGAGCGAGGAGCCAGTGCTGATGGGCGGCGATTACAACATCATCCCGCAGGACGAGGACGCCGCCCGCCCCGAGGTCTGGGCCACCGATGCGCTCGCCCTGCCCGAGAGCCGCGCAGCGTTTCGCCGGATCCTGCATCTGGGCTTTACCGATGCCTTCCGCGCCCGCGTGCAGGGGCCGGGACATTACACGTTCTGGGACTACAAGGCCCGCGCATGGGAGCGCAATAACGGCATCCGCATCGACCATTTCCTTCTCAGCCCGCAGGCCGCCGACCTGATGACCGACTGCGGCATCGACAAGGCGCTGCGCGGGCGCGAAAAGCCGTCCGATCACGTCCCCGTCTGGGTCGAGATCGACGCCTGAGACGGCCCCGCGCCGCCGCGCGCGTCACGTCAGGGGCTCGCGCATCGGACATCGCGCCTTTCATCCGGGTGTCAGCCCGCCATCGCGCAGCAGGAATTCGGTGATCGCACCCACCCCGCGCCCCTCGCGCAATTCGGCCATGACATAGGGCCGCGGCCCGCGCGCGCGGGCCGTGTCGGCCTCGAGCAGCACGAGATCGACGCCGACATGCGGCGCGAGATCGGTCTTGTTGACCACCAGCAGATCGGATTTCGTCAGCCCCGGCCCGCGCTTGCGCGGGATGTCCTGGCCGGCGGCGGTGTCGATGACGTAGATCGTCAGATCCGCCAGTTCCGGGCTGAAGGTCGCCGCCAGATTGTCGCCGCCCGATTCGATCACGATGAGATCGAGATCGGGAAAGGCGGCCGTCAGCTCATCCACCGCCGCGAGATTGATGCTCGCATCCTCGCGGATCGCGGTATGCGGGCAGCCGCCGGTTTCCACGCCGCGGATGCGCCCGGCGGGCAGCACCTGTGCGCGCATGAGAAACTCGGCATCCTCGCGCGTGTAGATGTCATTGGTGATAACCGCCATCGACAGGCGCGGGGCCAGCGCGCGCGCCAGCGCCGCCGTCAGCGTGGTCTTGCCCGCGCCCACCGGGCCGCCGATGCCCACGCGCAGCGGGCCGTTCATGTTCTTGCCTGTCATGTGCGGAAAATCCTTACATCCATGGTTTCGTGGCGCAGCGCCGCCAGATCGCCCGCCAGCGCGCAGCCGCCCAGATCGTCAAGGCCGACCTCTGCCGCGCGGCTGGCCAAGTCCCCGATCACCGGCAGGAGCCGCGCAAGCACCGCCTGCCCCTCGGTCTGGCCCAGCGGCACATGGCGGATGGCGATGGTGACGAGATTGCCGGCAAAGCCCTGAAGATAAAGCGCGGCCACGTCGCGGGCGGGCAGGGCGAGCGGCGCCGCCGCCTCTGCCACCGCGACCGGCAGAAGGCGCGGGCTCAGCGCGCGCCCGGTCATCCCGGCCACGGTGCGGGCAAAGGCCGCGCCCTGCCCGGCGCTCTCGCGCAGCCGCTCGGCCGAGGGTTGCAGCGCGCGCGCCAGATCGTCGAGCGCCGCGCAATCCCCGCGCAGCGCCTGGCACAGCAGCACCGCATCCTGCCAGCCCGCGCCAAAGCGCAGCACATTGCCCAGCCAGACCTCGAGGCTTGTTGCATCATGCACGGTTCGCGCCGCGATCTCGGCCTCCATCCCGTGCGAATAGGCAAAAGCCCCGGTCGGGAAGGCGGGCGATAGCCAGTGCACGAGCGTGAGATGCGCGGGCGTGAGCATCAGCTGCGGGCGTGATGCGTGTGGCCGTGATCATGCCCCCCATGGTCGTGCCCCCCATGGTCGTGCCCCATGGTGCGGCCCTTGCCATAGGCGCCGCCCTCGGGGCGGAACGGGCCGGTGACGGGGGTGAGGGCCGCGCCAAGCCGGGCCAGCATCGCCTCGATCACATGGTCGCGGCGGATACGCAGCGCGGTGCGACCGATCTCGCAGGGGGTGTGACGGTTGCCGATATGCCAGGCGAGGCGTGGCAGGTCGCCCGTCACCTCGACCAGGTCCTCGGGCGCGGGCGTCACCGCCACCGCGCGGCCATCGTCGAGCGCAAAGCCCCAGTGATCGTCGAGGTTCGTCACCTCCGCCAGGTCGACCAGGAAGGCCAGCCCCCCCTGCCCCACCAGCCGCCTGCGCCGCATCAGCCGCGCGTCATAGTCGAGCGCGACGGCATCGGCGATCCGGTCGGGGGCCTCGGCCAGCAGGCGGCGGGCAACGGGCAGGTCGGTCATTGTCATCCCTTCAATAGAGGAAATAGCGTTGCGCCAGCGGCAATTCCGTGGCGGGCGCGCAGGTCAGCATTTCGCCGTCGGCGCGCACCTCGTAGGTCTCGGGGTCCACCTCGATCTGTGGCGTGGCGGCGTTCAGGATCATGTCGGATTTGCCGATGTGCCGCGTGTTGGCCACCGGCCGCGTGGCCTTGGCCAGCCCCAGCGTTGCGCCGATCCCGTCGGCTTCGGCCGCGGCGCTCACGAACAGCACCGAGGAGCGTTCCAGCGCCCGCCCGTAAGCCCCGAACATCGGGCGCGAATGCACCGGCTGCGCGGGGATCGAGCCGTTGGGATCGCCCATCTGCGCCAGCACGATGGTGCCGCCCATCAGCACCATCTCGGGCTTGGCGCCAAAGAACGCCGGATCCCACAGCACCAGATCGGCGCGCTTGCCGGGCGTGACGCTGCCGATATGGGCGGAAATGCCGTGCGCGATGGCGGGGTTGATGGTGTATTTGGCGATATAGCGGCGGACGCGGAAATTGTCGTTCTCGCCGGTCTCCTCGGCCAGCCGCCCGCGCTGCTTGCGCATCTTGTCGGCTGTCTGCCAGGTGCGGATGATGACCTCGCCCACCCGGCCCATGGCCTGACTGTCCGAGGAAATGACCGAGAACGCGCCCATGTCGTGCAGGATGTCCTCGGC
>DIUD01000054.1 GCA_002428225.1 Roseovarius sp. UBA6167
CAGGGCGGCCGCAAGCATCCGCAGCAGGAGTTCCTGCAGGTGGACACGACCAACATCCTGTTCATCTGCGGCGGGGCATTTGCCGGGCTCGACCGCATCATCGCGCAGCGCGGCAAGGGCAGCGCCATGGGCTTTGGCGCCGAGGTCAAGGACCCCGACGCGCGCAACGTCGGCGAACTCTTCAAGGAGCTGGAACCAGAGGATCTTCTGAAATTCGGCCTGATCCCGGAATTCGTCGGCCGCCTGCCGGTGCTGGCGACGCTGGAGGATCTCGACGAGGAGGCGCTGGTCACCATCCTGACCGAGCCCAAGAACGCGCTGGTGAAACAGTATCAGCGCCTGTTCGAGATGGAGGGCGCGCGGCTCACCTTCACCGATGACGCCCTCAAGGCCATCGCCAAGCGCGCCATTTCCCGCAAGACCGGCGCGCGGGGCCTGCGATCGATCCTCGAGGACATCCTGCTCGACACCATGTTCGACCTGCCGAGCCTGTCGAATGTCGAAGAGGTGGTGGTCAACGAAGAGGCCGTGGCCGTGGCCGCCGCCCCTCTGATCATCTACGCCGAGAAACGCGGCAAGAAGGAAGGCAAGAGCGCGGGGTGATCCCCGCGCCGACCGGAACGACCCACGGCGGGGCACAGGCCCCGCCATTTTTGTGTGGAGCAGGACATGAAGCGGATATTTTCAGGCAGCCCCTTCGAGAACAAGGTGGGCTATGCCCGCGCCGTTGTGGCAGGTGGATTCGTGCATGTCGCGGGCACCGTCGGGGCGGGCGATACCGTGACCGAACAATGCCGCGCGGCGCTCGCCACCATCGAAAGGGCGCTCGCCGAGGCGGGGGCAAGCTTTGCCGATGCGGTGCGCGTGACCTATTACCTGCCCGACGCCGCCGAGTTCGAGCCGTGCTGGCCGATCCTGCGCGAGACCTTCGGTGCCAATCCGCCCGCCGCGACCATGGTGGAATGCAATCTGATCGACCCGAAATACCGCATCGAGATCGAGCTGACGGCCCTTGCCCCGGCTTGAGCCTGCGGCCGCGGCGCGTCTGGACCTTGGGGCGCGGATGGGCCTATAAGGGCGGGACACGAGACAGGAGTCGTCCATGGGCATACTCGACACGCTGCTGCGCGCCGTCACCTGGTGGAACGGGCAGACGCTCAACACCCAGATCTACACCTGGCGCAAGGGCGTGCGCGTGGGTGAGGACGAACAGGGCAACGTCTTCTACCAGAGCCGCGACGCCAAGCGCCGCTGGGTGATCTTCAACGGCGAGGCCGAGGCAAGCCGCGTCAGCCCCGACTGGCACGGCTGGCTGCACCATACCTTTGCCGAGCCCCCGACCGAGCGCCCCCTGCCGCACAAGCCGTGGGAAAAGCCGCATCAGGAGAATCTGACCGGCACGCCGCTTGCCTATGCGCCCGCAGGCTCGATTCGCCGCGCCGTCCCGGCGGAACGGCGCGATTACGAGGCGTGGCAGCCGGAATAAGGGGGCGGAAACATGTCCGAGAACAAATCCGAGATTCTGGTGGGCGGGCTGGTCCTCGCCGTGGCGCTGGGCTTTCTGGTCTATGCCGGAAAGACCACCGGCATGACCGGCGGCGGCGGCGAATACGCCCTCACCGCGTCGTTCCGCAGCGCGGACGGGGTGAGCGTGGGCACCGATGTGCGACTTGCCGGCGTCAAGGTGGGCCGCGTCACCGATATCCGGCTCGATCCCGAGACCTATCGCGCCAAGACGGCCTTTACCGTGCGCGACGGCATCAACGTGCCCGATGACAGTGCGGTGGCGATTTCCTCAGAGGGGCTTCTGGGCGGCAATTATGTCGAGATCATGCCCGGCGGATCGCCCTTTTATTTCGAGCCGGGCGACGAGATCGAATTTACCCAGGGCTCGGTCAGCCTCGTGTCGCTGCTGTTGAAATTCGTCTCGGGCAGCACCGAATGAGGCGCGCGCTGGCGCTGCTTTGCGCGCTGGTGCTGGCTGGACAGGCAGTGGCGCAGGAACCGGCGGCGCAGGGCACGGGCGCGGTGCTGCGCGCGCTGGACAAGATCACCACCGAAGTGCGCGACCTGGAACTGGCCAACGGGGCGGCGGCGGAATTCGGCTCTCTGACGGTGGAACTGGGTGTCTGCCGCTTCCCCGAGGAGAACCCGGCCAGCGACGCCTATGCCTTTCTCGACATCCGCAGCACGGAAGGCGGGCAGGTTCTGTTCTCGGGGTGGATGCTGGCCTCTTCGCCCGCGCTCAACGCGCTCGAACATCCGCGTTACGATGTCTGGGTGCTGCGCTGCACCACCTGAACCGGGTCGCGCTCAAGCGGCAGCGCGTGGATATCCGCGGCACCTGACAGCGCCTCGGCAAGGCGCGCGTGATAGGCGGCGCGGCTGATCTCGATTGCCCCGAGGCTGGCCAGATGATCGGTCAGGAACTGCGTGTCAAAGAGAGCAAAGCCGCAGCGGCGCAGATGGTCCACCAGATGCGCGAGCGCCAGTTTCGAGGCGTCGGTGCGCCGCGAGAACATGCTCTCGCCGAAAAACGACCGCCCCAGCGTCACGCCATAGACCCCGCCCGCAAGCGTGTCGTGCTCCCACACCTCCAGAGAATGCGCGTCCCCCCGCGCGTGCAACGCCAGATAGGCCGCGCGGATGGGCGCGCTGATCCAGGTATCCACCCGGTCGGCGCAGGCATCGAGCACGCCGGTGAAATCCGCGTCGAGCGTCACCCGGTAGCCCCCCCGCCGCATCCGCCGCGCAAGCGAGCGGGAGACGTGGAACCCGTCAAGAGGCAGCACCCCGCGCCGGTCCGGATCGACCCAGAACACCTCGGCGTCGCCGCGATGCTCGGCCATGGGAAACACACCCATGGCATAGGCGCGCAACAGCAGTTCCGGGGGCAAAAAGGCGGGCATCACGCCCGCAGGTTGGTTTCGAGCCAGCGTTCGAGCCAGTGGATATTGTAGGTCCCGCGCTGGATGTCCTCTTCCTGCAAGAGCGCATGGAACAGCGGCAAGGTGGTATCCACCCCATCGACGATCAACTCTCCAAGCGCGCGCGCCAGCCGGCTGAGCGCGGCGGGCCGGTCAACCCCGTGGACGATCAGCTTGGCGATGAGGCTGTCGTAATAGGGCGGGATCTTGTAGCCGTCATAGAGCGCGCTATCCATCCGCACCCCCAGACCGCCCGGCGCGTGAAACTGCGTGATCGTGCCGGGGCGCGGCGCGAAATCGGGCAGTTTCTCGGCGTTGATGCGCACCTCGATGGCGTGGCCGTTGATGCGCAGATCCTCCTGCGTGAACGACATCGGCAGGCCCTCGGCCACGCGGATCTGTTCCTGCACCAGATCGACGCCGAAAATCGCCTCGGTCACCGGGTGCTCCACCTGAAGGCGCGTGTTCATCTCGATGAAGAAGAACTCGCCCTTTTCATAGAGGAACTCGATGGTGCCCGCGCCGCGATAGTTGATATTGGCGCAGGCGTCGGCGCAGATCTTGCCGATGCGCGCGCGCTCTTCCTCGGTGATGCACGGGCCGGGGGCCTCTTCCAGAACCTTCTGGTGACGGCGCTGCAACGAGCAGTCACGCTCGCCCAGATGGACCGCGCGGCCCTTGCCGTCGCCGAACACCTGAACTTCGATATGACGCGGCGTGGTGAGGTATTTCTCGATATAGACCGCGTCATTGCCAAAGGCCGCCTTGGCCTCCGACCGCGCGGTGAGAAAGGCGCGTTCCAGCTCTCCCGCGTCTTGCGCCACCTTCATGCCGCGCCCGCCGCCGCCCGCCGTGGCCTTGACGATCACCGGAAAGCCGATCTCGGCACAAAGCGCCTTGGCCGCAGCCACATCGGCAATGCCCCCCTCGGAGCCGGGCACGCAAGGCACGCCGAGCGCCTTCATCGTGTCCTTGGCGGTGATCTTGTCGCCCATGATGCGGATATGTTCCGCCGAAGGGCCGATGAAGGTCAGCCCGTGATCCTCGACGATCTGCACGAAACTGGCGTTCTCCGACAGAAACCCATAACCCGGATGGATCGCCTGCGCGCCCGTCACCTCGCAGGCGGCGATGATCGAGGGGATCGACAGATAGCTCTCGGATGAGGGCGGCGGGCCGATGCACACCGATTCGTCGGCCATGCGCACATGCATCGCGTCGGCATCCGCCGTCGAATGGACGGCGACCGAGGCGATCCCCATCTCGCGCGCGGCGCGGATCACCCGAAGCGCGATCTCGCCGCGGTTGGCCACAAGGATCTTGTCGAACATGGCCGCCTCACTCGATGATCATCAGGGGCGCGCCGTATTCCACCGCCGCGCCATCCTCGACGAGGATGCGCCTGACGGTGCCCGCGCGCGGGGCGGGGATGTGGTTCATCGTCTTCATCGCCTCGATTATCAGCAGCGTGTCGCCCTCTGCCACCTGCTGGCCGACGCTGACAAAGCCGGGCGCGCCCGGCTCTGCCTGCATGTAGACGGTGCCGACCATGGGCGAGGTGACGGCGCCGGGATGGCTTGCCGGGTCCTCGGCGGGTGCGGCGGCCGGGGCGGGGGCGATATGGGGCGCGGGCCCGGGCGCAGGGGCGGCGGCATGGGTCACGGTCTCGCCCTTGCGGCTCACCCGGACCTGAAGCGTATCGTCCTCGCCGTATTCACGCTTGACCGAAAGTTCGGTCAGGTCGTTCTCGTTGAGAAGTTCCGCGAGAGCCTTGATGAAGGCCACGTCCGATTCATGCGATTTGTTCGACATTTGCGTCCTCGGTGGGGGCAAGGCGGGCGCGGCGCGCCCGCAAGGCATGGGTTTTGCCGCTTATAGGCCATGCGATCGGCTGAGAAAAGCGGCCAAATGCGGTTATGGCGGGACGCTCTCGTGAGGGTGCCGGGGGCCGCTTCGGGTGGCCTGCCCCCTCCCGCACGGTTGCGTCGGCGCGCCGGTGGTGCTTTCCTGCGCCCGACAAGGAGGAGAATCAGGCATGAACACGGGTCTCTGGCTCGAACGGGCGGCGCGGGCATGGCCCGACCGTCCGGCGCTCTTTTGCGGGCGCACCGCGATTGCGGATTATGCGGCCTTCGATGCCCGCGCGCGCGGCGTGGCGGGTTGGCTCGGCGCGCAAGGGGTCGGGCCGGGGGACCGGGTCGCGCTCTTCATGGGCAACGCGCCCGAATATCTGACCGCGCTTTACGGCACCTGGTATGCGGGCGCCGCCGCCGTGCCGATCAACGCCAAGCTGCACGGGGCCGAGGCCGCCTGGATCATCGACAATGCCGGCGCGCGGGTGGTGTTCGCGGATGCCGCGCATCGCGCCGCGCTGGAGGCCGAAGGGGTGCGCGCCAGCCCGGTCGAGGAGGGCGCGCCGGTCCCGCGGATCGCGCCGCGCGCGCCGCAGGATCTTGCCTGGCTGTTCTACACATCCGGCACCACCGGCCGACCCAAGGGCGTGAGGATCACCCACCGGATGCTGACGGCCATGTCGCTTGCCTATCTCGCCGATGTGGACGCGGTCTCGGCCGAGGATGCCACGCTCTACGCCGCCCCGATGAGCCATGGCGCGGGGCTTTATGCGCTGGTTCATGTGCTGCGCGGCGCGCGCCACATCTGCCCTGCCTCGGGCGGGTTCGACGAGGACGAAATCCTCGATCTTGCCCGCCATCATGGCCGCCTTCACATGTTCGCAGCCCCCACCATGGTGCGCCGCCTCACCGCCCATGCCCGCGCCACCGGGGCGCGCGGCGAGGGACTGCGCAGAATTCTTTATGGCGGCGGCCCGATGTATGAGGCTGACATCATCGACGCGGTGGACTGGTTCGGCCCGATCTTCATCCAGATCTACGGCCAGGGCGAGGCGCCGATGGCGATTACCGTGCTTTCGCGCGCCGAAGTGGCGGACCGCACCCATCCCGACTGGCGCGCGCGGCTCGGCTCGGTCGGGCGCGCGCAATCGGTGGTGGAGGTGCGCATCGCCGACGAGACGGGGTCCGACCTGCCCGAGGGCGAGGTGGGCGAGATCCTCGTGCGCGGCGATCTGGTCATGCCCGGCTACTGGCAGAACGAGGCGGCGAGCGCGCAGGCGCTGCGCGACGGCTGGCTCTGGACCGGCGACCTGGGACGCATGGACGGCGCGGGTTATCTCACGCTCTGCGACCGGTCCAAGGACATGATAATTTCGGGCGGCACCAATATCTATCCCCGCGAGGTCGAGGAAGTGCTGCTGGCGCACCCGGACGTGATCGAGGCAGCGGTGGTGGGCGCGCCCGATCCCGACTGGGGCGAGGTGGTCGTGGCCTTCGTCGCCGGCAATGCGGGCGCCGAGGAACTCGACGCGCATTGCCGCGCGCACATTGCCCGGTTCAAGCGTCCGAAACGCTATATTGCCGTCGAGAGCCTGCCGAAGAACAACTACGGCAAGGTGCTCAAGACCGAACTGCGCGCGCGCTTGCAGGGGGATTGATCCCGCGCGCGCCCCTGCGCCGGCGTCTCAGTTTATCAGGCCGGCGTGGCGAAGCCCGTCCTCGACCAGCGCCTTGGCCGGCTCGCTGAGGCCCACCAGCGGCAGGCGCACCTCTTCGCTGCACAGCCCGAGCCGCGACATGGCGTATTTGACGCCGACCAGCCCCGGCTCGACAAAGATCGCGCGGTGCAGCGGCATGAGCCGGTCCTGCAATTCGAGCGCGGTGGCGTAATCGCCGCCAAGCGTCGCCTCCTGCACCTGCGCGACCAGTTTCGGCGCGACATTGGCGGTGACGGAAATCACGCCGACCCCGCCCTGGGCGTTGAAGCCATGCGCGGTGGCATCCTCGCCGGAAATCTGGATGAACTCCTTGCCGCAGGTGATGCGCTGCGCGCTGACGCGGGCAAGATCGCCGGTCGCGTCCTTGACCCCGATGATGCGCGGCAGCCGCGCAAGGCGGCCCATGGTCTCGGGGGTCATGTCCACGACCGAGCGGCTTGGGATGTTGTAGATGATGATCGGCAAGTCGCAGCAATCGTGCAGCGCGGTGAAATGCGCGATCATGCCCGCCTGCGTCGGCTTGTTGTAATAGGGCGTGACCACGAGGGCTGCGTCGGCCCCCACCTGCTCGGCATGGCGCATGAAGCGAATCGCCTCGAGCGTGTTGTTGGACCCCGCGCCCGCGATCACCGGGATGCGGCCTGCGGCGGCGCGCACCACCTCTTCGATCACGCGCTCGTGCTCTTCATGGCTGAGCGTCGGGCTCTCGCCGGTGGTGCCCACGGGCACGAGGCCATGGCTCCCCTCGCCGATGTGCCATTCCACGAGTTTCCCGAGCGTGTCCAGATCGAGCTCGCCGTTCCTGAACGGCGTGACGAGGGCGGGAAAGGATCCTTTGAACATGGCACGCTCCTTCTGGTCGCAAGATGTGGCCGCGCCGGAGATCGTGAGTGGACCATGGGCGCGGGCCAGCTTACTCTGGCGCTGTCTATCCTTATTCAAGGCGAAAAAGGCAAGAGATGTTGCGTGTTCTGCTGCTGTTTTTCATGCTTGCCCTCATGCCGGGCGCGTCGCCGCCCGCGGCGCGGGCCGCCGATCTGCCACAGGTCGCGCCGCGCCCGCTGGCCTCTGCGCTGGCGGCGATGCGGGGCGAACGATGGGAGGTGGCCGCGCGCCTTGCCGCGCGCGAGGGGCCGGCGGCGGTGACGCTCATCGAATGGCACCGGCTGCGTGCGGGACTGGGCGCGCCGGGCGAGATTCTCGATTTTCTGGCGCGCCACGCCCATTGGCCCGGCCTTGACCATCTGCGTCGCCAGAGCGAGGTGGCGATGACCCATGGCACATTCGATCAGGTTCTGGCGTTCTATGACGGCCATACGCCGCAGACCGGCATCGGCGCGCTCAACCTCGCGCGCGCCCTGCTGGCGCGGGGGCGGGCGGGCGAGGCCGAGGCGGGCGTGGTGCTCGCGTGGCGCACGCTCGACCTGACGCCCGAGGAACATGCCGATTTCATGCTGGAATTCGCGCCGCTTCTGGCCCCGCATCACGAGGCGCGGCTGGAAATGGCGCTCTGGCGCGGCCTTGATGACGTGGCCGACATGCTGCCGCTGGTGAACGAAGCGGCGCGCGCACGCGCGCAGACGCGACAGCGGGTTGCGCGCGAGGGGCCGGGGACGCTCCCCGAGGCGCTGCGCCTCGACCCCGGCATCGCCTTCGAGAGTTTCACCCACCATCTCAAGGGGTCCGCCGAGGACGCCGTCGCCGTGCTCCTGCGCCAGAGCCGCATCAACGGGGGCTTGGGAGAGGCGGAGCGTTGGGCCAGTTGGCGGCGCGCGCTCGCGCGGCAGAAGATGCGCGCGGGCGAGGCGGCACTGGCCTATGAACTGGCCGCGCTGCACCAGCTTGTCGAAGGGCCGAATTACGCCGATCTGGAATGGCTTGCGGGGTATATCGCGCTGCGCTATCTCGACGCGCCCGACCTTGCGCTCGACCATTTCCAGCGGTTCCGCGCCGCTGTTGTCACGCCCATTTCGCTGGGGCGGGCGGGCTACTGGCTGGGCCGGGCGCTGGAGGCGGCCGGCGATACAGAGTCGGCGCAGCTTGCCTTTACGGAAGGGGCCGAACACGCCACCAGCTTTTACGGGCTGCTAGCCGCCGAAAAGGCGGGGGTGGAGGTGACGGCGCGGCTTTCCGGGGTCGAGGATTTCCCCGACTGGCGCGCGGCGGATTTCGCGCGCTCCGACCTGTTTGAGATCGCCATGCTCAGCCTGCGCATGGGCGATTCCGGGCAGGCGCGGCGGTTCCTGTTGCATCTGGCCGAGGGGCTCGACCGACAGGGCATCGGCCAGATGGGCGCCATGCTGCAAGAGCTGGGCCAGCCCAATTTGCAGGTCATGCTGGGCAAGGCGGCGGCGGAACGCGGGATCGTCATCGCGGCCCCCTATTTCGCCTTGCACCCGATGACGGGTATGGACCTGCCCGCGCCGATGGAATGGGCGCTGGCCATCGCGCGGCGCGAGAGCGAGTTCAACCCCGTGGCGATCAGCAGCGCCGGCGCGCGCGGGCTGATGCAGATCATGCCCGCCACCGCGCGCGAGGTGGCGGGCCGTCTGGGGCTGGCCCATGACGCGGGCCGGCTCATCAACGACTGGGCCTGGAACGCCCGGCTTGGCAGTGCCTATCTGGCCGGGCTAGCGGCGCGGTTCGACGGCAATCCGATCCTGATCTCGGCGGGCTACAATGCCGGGCCGGGGCGTGTTGCCTCATGGATCGAGGCGTATGGCGACCCGCGCAGCCGCGACGCCCATGGCGTGATCGACTGGATCGAGCACATCCCCTTCCGCGAGACCCGCAATTACGTCATGCGCGTGACCGAAAGCCTGCCCGCCTATCGCGCGCGGCTCGGCGGCGCGGCGCTTTCGCGGCCCTTTACCGATCTGTTGCGCGGCGACGCCTTCACCATGGCGCTTGACTGATACCCACGGCCCGAGCCTTTGATGGCTGTTGAAATCACACGGAAAGACATGTCGGCGGGCGATCTTCGGGTGGCGTCGGTGCGGACGAAGGATGCGAATCCCGAGCAGGACTTGCAGAGCGGTGGCGGCACCGATGTAGGTGAGTAGCTGAAGCGCAGTCACCCCAAGTCCTCAGCAGTCCAGCGCGACGAAGGACCGGATCCTTTTGCTAGGGCCTGTTGACGTTCAGCGT
>DIUD01000017.1:0-13672 GCA_002428225.1 Roseovarius sp. UBA6167
TGCACGTCACCGACATGGCCTGGCGGCGGGTCAACCACCCGTCGGAGATCCTCTCGATCGGCGAGACCGTCAAGGTTCAGGTCATCAAGATCAACAAGGAAACCCACCGCATCAGCCTGGGCATAAAGCAGCTTCAGGAAGATCCGTGGGACCTGGTGGGCGCGAAATATCCGCTCGGCTCGGTCCATACCGGCCGCGTCACCAACATCACCGATTACGGCGCCTTCGTGGAGCTGGAGCCGGGGGTCGAGGGGCTGGTGCACGTCTCCGAAATGTCCTGGACCAAGAAGAACGTGCATCCCGGCAAGATCGTCTCTACCTCCCAGGAGGTCGAGGTCATGGTGCTGGAAATCGACGGCGCGAAACGCCGCGTCTCGCTTGGTCTCAAGCAGACCATGCGCAACCCGTGGGAAGTGTTTGCAGAGCAGTTCCCGTCGGGAACCGAGGTCGAGGGCGAGGTCAAGAACATCACCGAATTCGGCCTGTTCATCGGCATGGAAGGCGATATCGACGGCATGGTTCATCTCAGCGATCTGAGCTGGGACGAGCGTGGCGAGGACGCGATCCAGAACTACAAGAAAGGCGATCTGGTCCGGGCCGTCGTCTCCGAGGTCGATGTCGAGAAGGAACGCATCTCGCTCTCGATCAAGGCGCTGGGCGGTGACAAGTTCGCCGAGGCCGTCGGCGGCGTGAAGCGCGGGTCGGTCATCACCGTCACCGTGACCGCGATCGAGGATGGCGGCATCGAGGTGGAATACGAGGGCATGAAGTCCTTCATCCGCCGCTCGGATCTGTCGCGGGACCGCGCCGAGCAGCGCCCCGAGCGGTTCTCGGTCGGTGACAAGGTCGATGTGCGCGTGACCAACGTCGACAACAAGACGCGCCGCCTGGGTCTCTCGGTCAAGGCGCGCGAGATCGCCGAGGAACAGGAAGCCGTGGCGCAGTTCGGCTCGTCCGATTCGGGGGCGTCGCTGGGCGACATCCTTGGCGCCGCGCTCAAGGGCGACAAGTAGGCGAGACGGTCCGGGCACAGGACCGGCAAGCGGCCCCGCCCTCGCGCGGGGCCGTTTTGCATGTGGCGTTTTCGCCGCGCGCGGGGCGGGCGGATCGGGGCCATCCCGGCTCTGGCTTGATCCATCGGCCGCCTCCGGGCATGAGGATGGCGCGCGGATGCGGCATGGCAAGGGGCAAGACATGGGCAGGCAGGCGGAGACGATCGCGCAGGCACAGCGCCCTGCGCCACATGCCCGGGGCGGCACGCCACGGCCGACAAGGCCGCGCGCCGCCCGAGCGCAAGGCACGGGGCCGGCGGGGGCGCCCTTGTGCAGGGGGACGGGACGCCCCAGGGGGCCAGCGTCCGCGCCATGACCGAAGCCCTAGTCATCGGGGCCGGTCCGGCGGGGCTGATGGCGGCCGAGGCGATGGCCGGGGCGGGGCTGCGCGTGACCGTGGCCGAGGCCAAGCCCTCGGTCGGGCGCAAGCTGCTGATGGCCGGGAAATCGGGGCTGAACCTGACCAGGGCAGAGCCGTTCGAGGCGTTCATGGCCGCCTATGGCGACCGGGCCGGGCACTTGCGCCCGATGCTCGCGGCCTTTGGCCCCGATCAGGTGCGGCACTGGGCCGAGGGGCTGGGGCAGCCGCTTTTCACCGGCTCGACGGGCCGGGTTTTCCCGCGCGCGATGAAAGCCTCGCCGCTTTTGCGCGCCTGGCTCGCGCGGCTTGACGGGCTGGGCGTGCGCATCCGCACGCGCTGGCGATGGACCGGCCGGGACGGGCGCGGGGTTCTGTTCGACACGCCCGAGGGGGCGCGCGCGCTGGCGCCTCGCGTGACCGTGCTCGCCTGCGGCGGGGCAAGCTGGGCGCGGCTTGGCTCGGATGGGGCGTGGGCGGCGCATTTCCCGGCGGATGTCGCGCCCTTCCGCCCGGCCAACATGGGGTTCGACATCGCCTGGTCGGCCCATATGGCGCCCTATCGGGGCCAGCCGGTCAAGGGCGTGGCGCTCCATGCGGGGCGCGCGGTCTCGCGCGGGGAATTCGTCATCACGGCAAGCGGCATCGAGGGTGGCGGCATCTACGAGGTGAGCGCGGCCTTGCGCGACGGCGCGGCGCTGACGCTCGATCTCCTGCCCGATCTCGGCCACGACGAGATTGCCGCGCGGCTCGCCCGCGCGCGCCGCGGCGACAGCCACGGGAACCGGCTGCGCAAGGCGCTGCGGCTTTCGCCGGTCAAATCTGCGCTGGCGATGGAATTCGCCCGCGGCGCGCCGGACCTGGCCGCCGCGCTCAAGGCGTTGCCCGTGCCGCTCATCGGCCCGCGCCCGATGGATCAGGCGATTTCCACCGCCGGCGGGCTGCGCTTTGGCGCGCTCGACGCGGGGCTGATGCTGCGCGCGCGCCCCGGCACCTTTGCCGCCGGCGAAATGCTCGACTGGGAGGCGCCGACGGGGGGCTATCTGCTGACGGCCTGCCTTGCCACCGGGCTCTGGGCCGGGCGGCACGCGGCGGCCTGGGCCGCGCGTCCATGCCCCGGCTGATCGTGCGGGCCGCGCGGCGCGGCTACGCGCGTCCGGGCAAAACGCCCCACAGGTCATACTCTCCGGCCTCGTCCACCTCGACGGTGACGATATCGCCCACCTTCAGCGCCTCGGTGCCCTCGTCGATGAAGAGATTGCCGTCGATCTCGGGCGCGTCGGCCATGGTGCGGCAGGTGGCCACGCCGTCCTCGTCGATCTCGTCCACGATCACGTCGAGCCGCTGGCCGACCTTCGCCGCGAGCCTGGCCTCGGAAATGGCCTGCGCCTTTTGCATGAACCGTTCCCACCGCGCCTGTTTGACCGCTTCGGGCAGATGATCGGGCAGCGCGTTGGACCGCGCCCCGGCGACGTTTTCATATTTGAAACAGCCCACCCGGTCGAGCTGCGCCTCGTCCAGCCAGTCGAGCAGCGTCTGGAACTCTTCCTCGGTCTCGCCGGGATAGCCGACGATGAAGGTCGAGCGCAGGGTGATCTCGGGGCAGGTGCGCCGCCAGGCGGCGATTTCATCGAGCGTGCGGGCGGCGGCGGCGGGCCGCGCCATGCGTTTGAGCGTCTCGGGATGGGCGTGCTGGAACGGGATGTCGAGATAGGGCAGCACCAGCCCCTCTGCCATCAGCGGGATGAGGTCGCGCACATGCGGATAGGGATAGACGTAATGCAGCCGCACCCAGGCCCCCAGTGATCCCAGATCGCGGGCAAGATCGGTGATATGGGCGCGATGCCCGTGCGCCTTGGCATGGCGGATATCGACGCCATAGGCGGAGGTGTCCTGCGAGATCACCAGCAGTTCCTTCACGCCGCTTTCCACCAGCTTTTCTGCCTCGCGGATGACCGCGTGGGCGGGGCGCGATTGCAGCCGCCCGCGCATGTCTGGGATGATGCAGAAGCGGCACTTGTGGTTGCAACCCTCGGAAATCTTGAGATAACTGTAATGGCGCGGGGTAAGGCGCACGCCCGAGGCGGGCAGCAGATCGACAAAAGGATCGGGCGCGGGCGGCACGGCGGCGTGCACCGCGTCGAGCACCTGTTCATACTGGTGCGGGCCGGTGACGGCGAGCACGCGGGGATGCGCCCCGGTGATGTAATCCGGCTCGGCCCCGAGGCAGCCGGTGACGATCACGCGCCCGTTCTCGCGCAGCGCCTCGCCGATCGCCTCCAGGCTCTCGGCCTTGGCGCTGTCGAGAAAACCGCAGGTGTTGACGATCACCGCATCGGCCCCGGCATAATCGGGCGAGATGCCATAGCCCTCGGCGCGCAGCCGGGTGAGGATACGCTCGGCATCGACCAGCGCCTTGGGGCAGCCGAGCGAGACCATGCCGATCCTCGGCTGGCCCTCACGGGCCATTTCGGGCAGGCGCGCGCGCGGTGCGAGGTCGGGGCGAAGATCGGGCGGGTTTTGCGACATGGGCCGCGATATAGCGCTCACGACCGCGCGCGGGAAGGGCAAAAGCGGTTGCCGCGCGGGGCGCGCGCGCCCTAGAGTCGGGGCAGGGTAAACGGGAGTGGTGTCATGCGGTGGATCGTGCGGTTGGTCGGGCTGGTGGTTGTGCTCTCGGCCTTTATGCTGGGCGCGCTGTTTTTCCTGCCCGGAGAGCGGATCGCCAGGATCGCCGCCGAGCAGATCACCCGCGCCACGGGCCGCACTGTCACCATGAGCGGCGAGACGCGGCTGAGCCTTTATCCCATCCTCGGAGTCTCGACCGGGGCGGTGGAGATCGCCAATGCCGACTGGTCGGATGCCGGGCCGATGTTGCGCGCCGAGAGTTTCAAGGTCGGGGTGGACCCCAGGGTTCTCTGGGGCGGGGATATCCGCATCACCGGGCTGGAGGTGGTCAATCCCGAAATCCGGCTGGAGCGCGCCGCCGACGGGCGGGTGAACTGGGAGCTGGGCGTCGAGGGGGTTGCGCCCTCGGGGCAGGCCGAGGGGGGCGCGCCCGCGCGCTCGGCGCGGCTTGGGCTGACGCTCGACCGGGCGCTGGTTACCGGCGCGCGGCTGGTCCATGTCGATCACGGCACGGGTGCGCGGCAGGAGATCCGTGATCTCGACCTCGATTTGCGCTGGCCCGACTATGACGGCACGGCGACGCTGGAGGCATCGTTCCGGCGCGGGGGCGGTCTGGTTCGCATCTCGGGGCATCTCGACGAGGTGGGGGCGTTTCTCGACGGCGCGGTGACGGGGGTTGCGGCGACGGTCTCGGCGGGTGGCGGCACGGTCGGGTTCGCCGGGCGCGCGGGGCCAAGGCCCGAGGCGCGGGGGCGGCTCGATCTCGATATCGGCGACACGGGCGCGTTCCTGGCGGCGCTTGGCCTTGGCGGGGTGGACCTGCCGCAGGGCCTGGGGCGCAGCGCGAAAGGTCGCGCCGATGTGACGGTGACGGGGGGCACACAGGTGACGCTGCGCGATCTTGTGCTGGGGCTGGGCGGCAATACCCTGACCGGTGCGGCCGATCTCGACCTTTCCGGCACGGTGCCGCGCTTCAACGCGCAGATCGACGCGGGCGCGCTTGACCTGTCGCAGATGGCCGGGGCGGATACGACCGGCAGCGGCAGTGGTGGCAGCAGCACGGGCTGGTCGAGGGAGCCGATCGACGCAAGCGCGCTGGCGCTCGCCAATGGCGAGTTGGCCCTTGCCGCCGAAAGCGTCAATCTGGGCGATCTGAAACTGGGCCGGACGCGGGCGGTGATGGTGCTGGATCGGTCGCGTGCGGCGTTCGACCTGCGCGAGGTGCGCGCCTATGACGGGCTGGTGACGGGCGAGATCGTCGTCAACAACCGCGCGGGCCTCTCGGTGGGGGGCAGCACGCGGGCCGAGGGCATCAATCTCGAGCGGTTCCTGGCCGATGCGATGGGGATCACGCGCTTTGCCGCGAGCGGGTCGGGCGAGGTGAGTTTCCTCGGCACGGGCAATTCGGTCGATGCGATCATGAACAGCCTGAGCGGCAAGGGCAGTATTGCCACCGGGCGGGGGGTGATCTCGGGGATCGACCTCGACCGGCTGATGCGCTCGGGCGATGTCACGGGCGGGACCACGATCTTTGACGCGATGAGCGCGAGTTTCACGATGGAGAACGGCAACCTTTTCAATCAGGATCTCGTCCTGCGCCTGCCGATGGCGCGCGCCGAGGGCAAGGGCAGGGTGGGCCTTGGCGCGCGCGATATCGACTATCTGTTTACGCCGGTGCTGCTTGAGGGCGAGACCAGCCGAGGCCTTGCCATCCCGGTTCGGATCAGGGGGACATGGGAGAACCCCAGGATCACCCCCGATCTGGAAAGGGCGCTTGATCTGAACCTCAAGGCCGAGCGCGAGGAACTGGAGAAGAAAGCCGAGGAGAAAATCGAGCGCGAAGTGCAAGAACGGCTTGGCGTGAAGCCGCAGGAGGGGCAGAGCACGCAGGACGCGATCCAGCAGAAGCTCGAGGACAAGGCCGTGAAGAAGCTGCGCAAGCTCTTTCAGTGACGGGTTGGATGTGAGTATTTTCAGAACGATGAAATGGGGGGTGCGGTGAGCGAGGTTCGGGCGCAATACGAGGCCTATCCCTATCCGTCGCGCGACCCGGAAGAAGAGCGCAAGCGCCTCGTCACCGGCTCGCCCTCGCATGTGCTGGAGGTGGATCATTTCGTGTTCCAGGGCGCGCGCGACTGGTCGAGGCCCCTGCGCGTGCTGGTGGCGGGCGGCGGCACCGGCGACGGGCTCGTTCAACTGGCACAGCAGGTGGCGGATGCGGGGCGGGTGGCCGAGATCGTCTATCTCGACCTCTCGACCGCCGCGCGCGCGATTGCCGAGGAACGCGCGCGGGTGCGGGGTCTGACGGGGATACGGTTCGTCACCGGCAGCCTGCTGGACGCCGCCGATCATGGCAGGTTCGACTATATCGACTGCTGCGGGGTGCTGCATCACCTGCCCGACCCGGCGGCGGGGTTTCGCGCGCTTTTGTCCGCGCTGGCACCGGGGGGCGGCATGGGCTTCATGGTTTATGCGCCTTATGGGCGGTCAGGCGTCTATCCGTTGCAGGAAGCGTTCGGCGCGCT
Organism: Roseovarius sp. UBA6167; assembly: GCA_002428225.1. Taxonomy (GTDB): domain Bacteria; phylum Pseudomonadota; class Alphaproteobacteria; order Rhodobacterales; family Rhodobacteraceae; genus Roseovarius. The sequence continues at coordinate 6,564 of DIUD01000017.1, forward strand.
TTACGAGGGCCTGCCCCCCGAGGCGCGGCTGCGGGCGGCGAAAAAGATCGTGGCGGAGCTGCCCGAGGGGCACCCTTTTGCCCGCAACCCCAACCTTGGCGATCACAAGGACAGCGATGCGGGGTTCTACGACCTTCTCCTGCACAGCCAGGACCGCGCCTTTGACGTGGCGGCGCTGGTGGGGATGCTGGAGGAGACGGGCTGGCACCTGTCGGGGTTCACCATCCCCGCGCTCTACGATCTGGCGCGGATCACCGATGCGCCCGCGCATCTGGGTGCGGTGGCGCGCATGGCGGTGGCCGAGAAGCTGCGCGGCACGATCAAGACCCATGTCGGCTATGCGGTGCGCGCCCTCGAGGCGCGCGGCCCGGCAAGGGGCACGAACCGGGCGCTGGTGCCGCATCTCAAGGGCCTGCGCGCGGGTGATCTGGCGCGGGCGGTGGCGGCGGGACAAAGCCCCGGGCTGGGCTTTGGCGGGATGAAGGCGCGGCTGACGCTGCCGCGCGAGGCCGCGCGCCTCATTGCCGCCGTGGACGGACGGCGCACGCTGCACGAGATCGCGCGGGCCACCGCAACCGACCCGTTGGCCATGGGCGCGCTCTGGGCGCGGATCGAGCGGGAACTGGGGGATTACGGGCTGATGCTCTATTCCTCGATCCTGCGGCGCGGCTGAGCGGCCGGACCCCGGGCAGCGCATGGCGCGCGGCGGCCCCGGTCCGGCGGCCGATCGGGGTCATGTCCTCCGATCCCGAGGCATGGTTTGACAAAATCCCCCGCACTCATGCCGAACTGGTCAAGGTTTGCGGTTTCTTCGGCGCGGGTTTGCGTTACCCTCGCAAAAGAGGAGGAAGCCACCATGCTCACACGTCTCGCGTCTGACACCCATGAAGAAGTTTACCGCGTCGAGGATCGCGGCAGCGGCCTGCGCGGGTTCATCGCGCTGCATTCCACCCGGCTCGGCCCGGCGGCGGGGGGCCTCAGGATGCGGACCTACGAGAGCGAGGCGGCGGCGCTCGGGGATGTGCTGAACCTCTCGCGCGGGATGAGCTACAAGAACGCCGCCGCCGGCCTGCCGCTGGGCGGCGGGAAGGCGGTCATCATGGGCGATCCCGTGCGCGACAAGACGGCCGCGCTGCTGCGCGCCATGGGGCGGGCGATCGACGCGCTCGGCGGGCGCTACTGGACCGCCGAGGACATGGGCATGTCGCCCGAGGACCTGGCCGAAATCGCGTGCGAGACGCGGTATGTCGCGGGGCTGGATACCGGCGAACACGCGAGCGGAGATCCCTCGCCCGTGACGGCGCGCGGTGTGCTGGGGGCGATGCGCGCGGGCGCGGCGCGACTTTGGGGAAGCGACGACCTGACCGGGCGCAGCGTCGCCGTGCAGGGCCTTGGCCATGTCGGCTGGCATTTGTGCCGGCTGCTCGACGCGGCCGGCGCGCGGCTTGTCGTGGCCGATACCGACGCGGTGCGGGTGGCGGCGACGGTGCGCGCGCTCGGCGCGCGCACAGCCACGCCGGCAGAGATACATGCCGCCGAGACGGATGTGTTCGCGCCCTGCGCCATCGGCGGCGTTCTCAATGCCGCGACCATCCCCGAAATCCGCGCGGCCATGGTCTGCGGCGCGGCCAATAATCAGCTTGCCACGCCAGAGGACGCCGACCGGCTGCACGAGCGCGGCATCCTCTACCTGCCCGATTACTTTGCCAATGGCGGCGGGATCATCAACGTTGCCGCCGAGATCCTGCGAATCGACGATCGAGGGCCGTGGGTCGAGGAGAGGCTCGCGGCGATGCGCGCCGCGATGGAGGCGCTGCTGGCGCGCGCGGCTGACGAGGGGGCAAGCCCCGCACCAGTGGCCGACCGCATGGTGGAACGCCTGTTGTTCGCGGGTGAGGGATGAACCGGGCGCGCCGCCTGTCGCCCGATCATTGATCCGGTTCCGGCCCAAAAGCGTTGGGAATTGAAATCCCGATCCGTTTGCGCCATCCATGCGCGGGAGCAGACCCTCCGCGGCGGAGGGCACGGGCCGCGAAGGGCAAGGCGCCATGAGACAGATTGCAATGTTCGGGTTGATCGCGACGCTTTCCGCCTGTGGCGGGGCAAACCGGTTCGAGGGCGACCCGCGCGGCGGGCGGCCCATGGCCTCGGGGCCGATCTCGGATGCCTGCCTTGCCTCGGATCGCAGGGCCCGTTCGCCCGCGCTTTGCGGTTGCATCCAGGCGGTGGCGAACCAGACCCTGAGCGGCGCCGAACAGCGCCGCGCCATAGGCTTTTACCGCGATCCCCATTCGGCCCAGGAGGTGCGCACATCGACACGCCCCGCCGATCAGCGTTTCTGGACCGCCTACAAGGCCTATGCCGAGCGCGCCGAACAGGTCTGTCGCTGAGCCTCAGACCTTTAGCCGCCAGCCCCGCGCCAGCATCGCCCAGGCGATGAGGCTGACCGCCAGCGTGGTTGCGCCCGCCACGATCAGCCCCGGCAGCGGCGCGCTGTCCGAGACGCCGATCATGCCGAAGCGCACCCCGTCGATGAGGTAGAAGACCGGGTTGACATGGGTGATCGCATAGAGCCCGGGCGGCAGCGCCTCGACCGAGTAGAACGTGCCCGACAAGAACGCGAGCGGGGTCACGATGAAATTGGTGATCGCGGCCATCTGGTCGAACTTGTCGGCATAGATCCCCGCGACCAGTCCCACCGCGCTCAGCAGCGTGGCCCCCAGCACCACGAACATCATGAGCCAGAGGGGATGCGCGGGCACCATCCCCAGCACCAGCCAGAACCCGAGCGCGAGCGCCGCCGCCACCAGAACCCCGCGCCCGATGCCGCCCGCCAGGTAGCCCACAAGCAATTCGCCCCCCGAAAGCGGCGGCATCAGCGTATCGACGATATTGCCCTGCACCTTGGAGATCACCACCGAGGAGGAGGTGTTGGCAAAGGCGTTCTGGATCACCGTCATCATCAAGATGCCCGGCGCGATGAAGGTGGTGAAATCCACCCCCATCACCGCGCCCCGATGAGGCCCGATGGCGATGGTGAAAATCACCATGAACAGCGCCGCCGTCACCAGCGGCGCCAGCAGCGTCTGGGTCCAGACCGCGAGAAAGCGGCGGTTCTCGCGCCCGGCCAGCGTCCAGAGGCCCAGCCAGTTGACCTGACCAAAGCGCCGCGCGCCCATGGATTGCGGCTGCGGCTCGGTGGCATGTGTCATGGGGGGTGCTCCTTTTCCGTCTCAGGCGATTCGGTGCCTTGTAACTCACCGGCGAGTGATTAAAATAGCCACTTGATCCGAATGACAAGGCGGGCGGGCGCTTCTGCGCCGCCCGGCGCATTTTACCGTTGAGGGAAGCCCCGTATGTCGTGGAGCGATGAGCGCGTCGATCTGTTGAAGAAGATGTGGACCGAGGGGCGATCTGCCAGCCAGATCGCCAAGGAACTGGGCGGGGTGACGCGCAATGCCGTGATCGGCAAGGTGCACAGGCTTGGCCTTTCGAACCGTAGCGGCGGTGGCTCACCCGCGCCCGAAACGCCCGCAGCCGAAACGCCCGCAGCCTCGACATCCGCGCTTGAGACGTCCCCCCCCGAAACGTCGGCAGCCGAGATCGTCCCGCCCGCGCCCAAGCCCGTTCCGAGGCCCGTTGAAGAAACGGAGCCGGAGCCGGAGCAGACCGTCTCGCAGGCGCGCGCAAGGGCAATCATCCCGGCAGGCCGCCCCCTGCCGCCGCAACCCTCGGCCAACGAGATCGACCCGGAGGCGCTCGCCAAGGTCAGCGAGATCGAGAAGAAGGCCAGGAAGCTCAACCTGATGGAGCTGACCGAGCGGACCTGCAAGTGGCCCGTCGGCGATCCGGCAACTTCCGATTTCTGGTTCTGCGGCCTGCCCGTCCAGAGCGGCAAGCCCTATTGCGAGGCCCATGTCGGCGTCGCCTTCCAACCGATGTCGAGCCGCCGCGACCGCAAGCGCTGAACCTCGCGGGCGGCATCGGCGGCCCCGCGAGCATGTCCTTGCCCCGCCAGAGGCAGACTGGAGAGCGACCTCAGCGAGGTGCAGGCTTGCGCCACGCTGTTGACAGGTCCGGCCGCGGGGATATAGAAATCTAACAATTGGTAGAAAAATGCATGTCGATCCGGTCGGGGTAAGCCGGATCGTTAATGGGAGAGAGAATGATGACACAGAAAGCCTGTATCGCCGGGGTGGGCATGGTCCCTTTCCAGAAACCCGGAAAATCAGAGAGTTATGACGTCATGGCGGCTGCGGCGACGCGCGCCGCACTGGCTGATGCGGGGCTCGACTATGACAAGGTTCAGCAGGCTTATGCCGGCTATGTCTATGGCGACAGCACCTGTGGCCAGCGGGCCCTGTATCAGGTCGGCATGACCGGCATCCCGGTTGTGAACGTGAACAACAACTGCTCGACCGGCTCCTCGGCGCTGTTCCTGGCGCGCCAGGCGGTTGAAAGCGGCGCGGTCGATTGCGCCCTGGCGCTTGGCTTCGAGCAGATGCAGCCCGGCGCGATCGGCGCGATGTTCCGCGACCGGATCAGCCCGTTCGCGGCGTTTGACGAGGAAACCGACGACTTGGTGGGGAACCCGGAAATTCCGCTGGCCCTGCGTTATTTCGGCGGTGCCGGCAAGGCGCATATGGACGAGTTCGGCACCACGCTGGAAACCTTCGCCAAGATCCGCGCCAAGGCAAGCCGCCACGCCGCGAAAAACCCGGTTGCCCTGTTCCGGCAGGAGGTCACGCCCGAAGAGGTCATGGCGGCGCAGGTCGTGTGGCCCGGCGTGATGACGAAACTGATGGCCTGCCCGCCGACCTGCGGCGCGGCGGCGGCGATCGTCTGTTCAAAGGCATTCGCCGACAAGCACGGTCTTGACAGTTCGGTGCGCATCGCAGCCCAGGCCATGACGACGGACGGCCCGGAAACCTTCAAGTCGCATGACATGCGCGAGGTCGTGGGCTACTCAATGGCCAAGCACGCCGCCGATCAGGTCTATGAGGCGGCTGGCATTGGTCCTCAGGATGTGGATGTGGTCGAACTGCACGACTGTTTCGCCCAGAACGAGCTGATTACCTACGAGGCGCTCGGCCTGTGCGGTCGCGGCGAGGCGGGGAAATTCGTCGATGACGGCGACAATACCTATGGCGGCAAATACGTCACCAACCCCTCGGGCGGGCTGTTGTCCAAGGGTCATCCGCTGGGCGCAACCGGTCTGGCGCAATGCACCGAGCTGGTTCAGCAGTTGCGCGGGCAGGCCGATGCCCGGCAGGTGGACGGTGCGCGTCTGGCGCTTCAGCATAATCTGGGCCTCGGCGGGGCCTGTGTCGTCACGCTTTATGAAAAAGCCTGACCGCGGCGTTCGGGAGGAGAGAACATGACTGGCAAACTTGACGGGCGCGTGGCGCTGGTTTCCGGCTCGGGCCGGGGTATCGGACGGGAAATCGCGCTCAAGCTGGCCTCGGAAGGGGCGCGCGTGGTGGTCAACGATCTGGATGCCGATCCGGCCAATGAGACCGCCGAGGCGATTCGCGCGGCGGGCGGCGAGGCGGTGGTCTGCGCCGGCAGCGTGACCGCTGACGGCTTTGCCGAGCGGTTCGTGAAAACCGGTGTGGACAGTTTCGGCGGTCTGGACATCATCGTGAACAACGCAGGCTATACCTGGGACAGCGTCGTTCAGAAGATGACCGACGAACAGTGGCAGGCGATCATCGACGTGCACCTTACCGCGCCGTTCAGGATCCTGCGCGCCGCGCAGCCGGTGATCAGCGCCAGGTTCAAGGAAGAGACCGCCGCCGGGCAGGAAGTGTTCCGCAAGGTGGTGAATATCTCCTCCATCGCGGGGACCGGCGGGAATGCGGGCCAGATCAACTATTCCGCCGCCAAGGCCGGCATTCTGGGGGTCACCCGGACCATGGCCAAGGAATGGGGCCGCTACAAGGTCAACGTCAACGCCGTGGCTTTTGGCCCGATCCGCACCCGCCTGACCGAAGGCAGCGCCGATGGCGACAGCACCATCAAGGTGGAAGACAAGGAGATCAAGGTGGGTGTCAACCCCGACCTTCTGTCCCAGATGGAGCGCATGATCCCGCTGGGCCGCGTCGGCACCCCGCAAGAGGCCGCCGGTGCGGTCTATCTGTTCTGTTCGCCCGAATCGAACTTCATCTCGGGCCAGCATGTCATTTGCGGCGGCGGCTTCACGATCTGATCCCGGTTGCCCGGCCCCGGTTCTCGGGGTCGGGTTCTCTGGGTCGGGCGGGCGAAACGACGCGGGCCTCTGGCCCGTGTCTGTTTCAGCAAAGGGCCCATCACCTTTTTCTCAAATCCCGCAGGTGCGGCTATACCGCCTCAAGCGCGATGGCGATCCCTTGGCCGACCCCGATACACATGGTTGACAGGGATTTTTCACCGGGTTTCAGCTCAAGCATTGCCGTGCCGGTGATGCGTGCACCCGACATCCCGAGGGGATGCCCGAGCGCGATGGCGCCGCCATTGGGGTTCACGCGGGCATCGTCGTCGGCGATCCCGAGTTCGCGCAGCGTGGCAAGTCCCTGCGAGGCAAATGCCTCGTTCAGTTCGATTACGGCAAAGTCCTCTTGCCGGAGACCCAGCAGCGCCATCAGCTTTTTCGAGGCCGGCGCCGGGCCGATGCCCATGATGCGCGGGGCGACACCGGCGGTCGCGCCGCCCAGGATCCGGGCGATCGGTCTGAGGCCATGCCTTTCGGCGGCTTCCTTCGATGCGACGATCAGCGCCGCCGCGCCGTCATTCACGCCCGAGGCATTGCCCGCCGTCACGGTTCCATCTGCCTTGACGAAAGACTTGAGCGATTGCAGTGCTTCAAGCGTGGTCGAGGGGCGGGGGTGCTCGTCCTCGGACACCACGATCGGGTCGCCTTTCCTCTGCGGGAGGATCACCGGGGTGATCTCGCGCGCGAGGCGCCCGCTTGCCATGGCCGCGCCCGCCTTGTGCTGAGAGCGCAGGGCGAAAAGGTCCTGATCCTCGCGCGGAATATGGAAATCCTCGGCGACGTTCTCGGCGGTCTCGGGCATGCTGTCCACGCCATACTGCGCCTTCATCAGCTTGTTGACGAAGCGCCAGCCGATGGT
>DIUD01000017.1:13683-25675 GCA_002428225.1 Roseovarius sp. UBA6167
TGCGGTTGTCTTCGCCCGCCTGGTTTGCACAGCCAAGGATCACCTCGTCGATGGCGGCAAGATCCATGCCGGGGTTGCGTTCCGCCAGCGCCTTGAGCGGGATGGCCCCCAGATCGTCGGTCCGCACCGAGGCCAGCGCGCCGCCGTAGCGCCCGATCGGTGTGCGGATGTAGTCACAAATATAGGCTTCGGTCATCAGATTTCCTCCGGAACAAATAGATCGCCAACTTCGCCCTCGATGTGAAGCGTGGCACCAGTAACGGCCTGCAAGGCGGCCATCGTGATGTCGGGCAGTTTTTCGCGCAGCACGAACCGCCCGTCCGCGATGTCTATCACCGCAAGCGAGGTATAGACACGGGTCACACAGGCCACGCCGGTCAGCGGGAAGGTGCACCGCTCCACCAGCTTCGGCCCGCCGTCCCTGGTCACATGATCGGTGACGACCGCCACGCGCCTTGCGCCATGGACAAGATCCATCGCCCCGCCGACCGCGGGAACGCCGCTGGATCCGACCCGCCAGTTGGCGAGGTCGCCATTCTGGGCAACCTGATAGGCACCCAGAACCGCGAGGTCGAGATGCCCGCCGCGCACCATGGCAAAGCTGTCGGCATGATGAAAGATCGCGGCGCCGGGGTTCAGCGTGATCGCCTTTTTCCCGGCATTGATGAGATCCCAGTCCTCCTCGCCCGGCGCAGGCGCCTTGCCGAAGCCGAGCACGCCGTTCTCGGTGTGATAGGTGACTTCGCGGCCTTCGGGCTGGAACCTGGCGATCATTTCGGGAAAACCGATACCGAGGTTCACATAAGAGCCGTCCTCGAGATCCTGCGCCGCGCGCCAGGCGATCCGGGCGTTCGTCAGCTTGTCTCGCATCAGATCGAAACCGGACATCAGTAGTTCACTTCCTTGCGCAAGAGGACTTCTTCCTGTTCCGGGGCGGGCACCTCAACGATCATATCCACGAAAATGCCCGGAGTAACCACATTCTCGGGGTCGATGGAGCCAAATTCGCCCAGTTCCGCTACCTGCGCTATGGTCGTGTCGGCAGCCATGGCCATGAGCGGGTTGAAGTTGCGCGCGGCCAGGCGGTAGGTCAGGTTGCCGGCGTGGTCGCCCTTGTGTCCCTTGATCAGCGCGACATCGGCCTTGAGCCAGCGTTCACGCACATAGGTCTTTCCGTCGAATGTCTCGGTGGGCTTGCCTTCGGCCAGTTCGGTGCCGAAACCGGCCGGGGTGTAAAACGCCGGGATGCCCGCACCGGCGGCACGGATACGCTCGGCCAGCGTGCCCTGCGGCACCAGTTGCAGTTCGATCTCGCCGGCAAGGTATTTCTCGTTGAACGCCTCGGCATTCGGTGACCGGGGAAACGAGCAGATAATCTTGCGGACCAGGCCCGCCTTGATCATCGCGGCGATCCCTACGCCGCCGTTGCCCGCGTTGTTGCTGATGATCGTGATGTCCTTTGGGCTGCCTGTCGCGCGAAAGCGGTCGATCAGCGCGTGGATCAACTCGACCGGCGCCCCCGAGCCGCCGAAGCCGCCAATCATGATTTGCGCGCCATCGGGAACCACCCCGACCGCGTCAGCCACTGAAGACGAGACTTTCTTCATGGTGGTCCTCCATGGATTTCCCGCGAGCCAAGGTTACCGTCCGATCCGGCGCGCGCCCGGATGTTCACATGTTGAACACATCTGCCGATTACGTTGCCTCCCTGGCAAAGGTCTGCGGGTGATCGAGGTATTCGGGCCTCAATCACCCAGCTTGTCAAGCGGGTCAATTGTCCGGTGTCGGGGCGGTCGCAACCGGCCGGCCTGACCGCGCCGTTCAGAGCGCGGGGCGCAGCACATGGCCTGCATAGGCGCGCGCAAGCCGTTCCACCGCCTGCTCGGGCGGCATCTCCTCGCTTTCGCCGGTGCGGCGCGAGGTCAGTTCCACCACGCCGTTCCTCAGGCCGCGCGGCCCCACCGTGATCCGCCAGGGCAGGCCGATCAGGTCCATGGTGGCGAACTTGCCGCCCGCGCGTTCGTCGCGGTCATCGTAGAGCGGTTCCAGCGCGCGCGCCCCAAGCGAGGCGTAAATCGCCTCGCAGGCGGCGTCGGCCTGCGCATCGCCCTGCTTGAGATTGACGATGCCGGCATGAAAGGGCGTTACCCCCTCGGGCCAGATGATGCCGCGCTCGTCATGGCTTGCCTCGATGATCGCGCCGACAAGGCGGCTCACCCCGATGCCGTGGCTGCCCATGTGGACGGGCACCGGCCTGCCGTCGGGGCCCTGCACGGTCGCGCCCATCGGTTCGGAATACTTGGTCCCGAAATAGAAGATCTGCCCCACCTCGATGCCGCGCGCCTGCCGCCGGCGCTCTTCGGGGATCGCGTTGAACAGCGCCTCGTCATGGGTCTCGTCGGTGCGGGCATAGCGCGAGGTGAATTCCTCGAGCACGGCGCGGCATTGTGCCGGGTTGTCATAGTCGATCTCGCGGTTGCCGAATTTCAACTCGGTGATGGCGCTGTCATAGAATACCTCCGATTCGCCGGTCTCGGCGAGGACAAGAAATTCATGGGTGTCGTCGCCGCCGATAGGGCCGGAATCCGCGCGCATCGGGATCGCCTGAAGGCCCATGCGCTCGTAGGTGCGCAGGTAGCTGACCAGGTGGCGGTTGTAGCTGTGCAGCGCGTCCTCCTTCGTGAGGTCGAAATTGTAGCCGTCCTTCATCAGGAATTCGCGGCCCCGCATCACGCCGAAGCGCGGACGCACCTCGTCGCGGAATTTCCACTGGATATGGTAGAGCGTCAGCGGCAGGTCGCGATAGCTGCTGACATGGGAACGGAAGATGTCGGTGATCAGCTCCTCGTTGGTGGGGCCGTAGAGCATGTCACGCTCGTGCCGATCCTTGATGCGCAGCATTTCCGCGCCGTAATCGTCATAGCGCCCGCTCTCGCGCCACAGATCGGCCGACTGCAGCGTCGGCATGAGCATCGGGATATGACCGGCGCGCATCTGCTCTTCGTGGACGATGTTTTCCAGCTTGCGCAGCACCTTGAAGCCGAGCGGCAGCCACGAATAGATCCCGGCGCTGGCCTGCTTGATCATGCCGGCCCGCAGCATCAGGCGATGGCTGGCGATCTGCGCCTCGGCGGGGGTTTCCTTGAGAACGGGCAGGAAATAGCGGCTCAGACGCATGGGCGGGCCTTTCGCGTGGGGCTGAATATCGCGCAGGTTCTAGACGCGAACGCGAGGCGGGGCAAGGCGGCGCGCGCGCTGCGTTTTCTCTTGAAAGCCGCGCCGCGAGAGGCGAGACAGGCAAGGACGAAAAGGAGCGCGCGCATGGCCCTGCCGGTCCGGGATCAGGTGAAATACTGGGGTATTGCGGCGGCGGCGGCGCTGGTGGTGCTGTGGGTTCTGGGCGACGTGATCCTGCCCTTCGTGCTCGGCGCGGCGGCGGCCTATTTCCTCGACCCCGCCGCCGACCGGCTGGAGAGGATGGGGCTGGGGCGCGCGGCGGCGGTGGCGGTGATCACGTTGGTGACGGTGCTTGTCTTAGTCGTCGCCGTGCTCATGATCATCCCGACCATCGTCAACCAGGCGGTCGCGCTCTTCGAGGTCACGCCGCAGCTAGCGCGCGATCTTCAGGGCTTTCTCAGCAGGCACTTTCCCTCGCTCTATGAGCCTGGCTCGGCGCTCAACCAGTCGCTGCAATCGCTGGGCGAGACGATCCGAGAGCGCGGCGGGGAACTTCTCCAGACCGCGCTCAGCTCTGCCGCGTCGCTGCTCAATATCGTGGTGCTGCTGGTGGTGGCGCCGGTGGTGGCGGTTTACCTGCTCTATGACTGGGATCGCATGATCGCGCGCATCGACCACCTTCTGCCGCGCGATCACGCTCCGGTCATCCGGCGGCTGGCGGGCGAGATCGACGCGACGCTCGCCAGTTTCATTCGCGGCATGGGCACGGTCTGCCTGATCCTCGGCACCTATTACGCGGTGGCGCTGATGCTGGTAGGGCTGCAATTCGGCCTCGTGGTGGGCGCGGTGGCGGGGCTGGTGACATTCATCCCCTATGTCGGCGCGTTGCTGGGTGGGGCGCTGGCGCTGGGTCTTGCGCTGTTTCAGTTCTGGGGCGACTGGCTCAGCATCGCGTTGGTGGCGGGCATCTTTGTCTCGGGCCAGATGATCGAGGGCAATTTCCTTACGCCGCGCCTCGTCGGCTCTTCGGTCCGGCTGCACCCGGTCTGGCTCATCTTCGCGCTCTCGGCCTTTGGCACGCTGTTTGGCTTTGTCGGGATGCTGGTGGCGGTGCCGGTGGCCGCAGCGCTTGGCGTCATCGCGCGCTTTGCCATCGCCGAATATCAGAGCGGGCGCCTCTATAGCGGGCACGACGCGCAGGCCGGGGAGGGCGACGCGCAGGCCGGGGAGCGCGGCGAGCCATGAGCGCGCGACAACTGAGCTTCGATCTGCCGGCGCGCACGGCACTGGGGCGCGCGGATTTCTTTGTCTCGCCCGCCAATGCAGACGCCGTGGCCCTGATCGAGGGCTGGCAGGACTGGCCCTCGCGCAAGCTGCTGCTGGCGGGATCCGCAGGCGCGGGCAAGACCCACTTGGCGCATGTCTGGGCAGAGCAGGCGGGCGCGCGGATCGTGGCCGCCGGGCAGCTTGCGCAGGCCGACATCCCGGCGCTGGCCACTGGCCCCCTGGTGGTCGAGGATGCCCATGCCATCGCCCGCGACCGCGCCGCCGAGGAGGCGCTTTTCCACCTGCACAACCTGGTGCTGGCCGAGGGGCATGCCCTGCTGATCACCGCGCGCGAGGCGCCCGCGCTCTGGGATCTTGGCCTGCCCGATCTGGCCAGCCGGATGGCGGGCACGCTGATGGTGCGGCTGGGGCCGCCCGATGACGCGCTGCTCGCCGCGGTGCTCTCCAAGCTGTTTGCCGACCGCCAGCTTTCACCGACGCCTGACACCGTGCCCTATCTCGCGCGGCGGATCGAACGCAGCTTTGACGCCGCGCATGAGGTGGTGGCAGCGCTCGATGCGCGCGCGCTCGACAAGGGGCGCGCGATCACCCGCGCGCTGGCCGCCGAGGTGCTGGACAAAGCCGCGCGCTGAGGCCACTTTCACCGTCATCCAACCGTTACACGCCGTCGCCATAAGGCCGCCATGACCCAATCCGATTTCCTCAAGCACCCCGCCCCCGCCCCGGTGGATCTGCCCGATCTCGACATCACCGGGCCGGGCCGGTTCTTCAACCGAGAACTGAGCTGGCTCGGCTTCAACTGGCGGGTTCTGGAAGAGGCGCAGAACCCCCGCGTGCCGCTGCTGGAGCGGCTGCGCTTTCTTTCGATTTCGGCCACCAATCTCGACGAGTTCTACAACGTGCGCGTGGCGGGCCTGCGCGAACTTGCAAAGGCCGGTAACACCACCCCTGCCGCCGACGGTCTCAGCCCCGCCGAACAGCTTGTGCTGATCAACGAGAGCGCCCGCAAGCTGCTTGAATCGCAGCAGGAGACCTTTGATAACCTGCGCGCCGAGATGGAGCGCGAGCGCATCGCGATCCTCGACCGCGAGGCGCTTGACGAGGCCGACCGCGCGCATCTTGACGAGGTGTTCCTGCACAAGGTCTTTCCGGTGCTCTCACCGCTGGCGATCGACCCGGCGCACCCCTTTCCCTTCATCCCCAATCTCGGCTTTGTCCTTGCCCTGCAACTGGAGCGCAAGGCCGACCGCCGGCCGCTTCAGGCGCTGTTGCCGATCCCGCAGCAGATCGACCGTTTCGTGAGCCTGCCCGCGCCCGAGGGCGCGCATCGCGCGCTGCCGCTGGAGGAACTGCTGCTGTTGCACCTGCGCAGCCTCTTTCCGGGCTATCGCTATATCGGCCACTGCGCCTTTCGGGTGTTGCGCGACAGCGATCTGGAGGTGGAGGAAGAGGCCGAGGACCTCGTGCGCGAATTCGAGGTCGCGCTCAAGCGTCGCCGCCGGGGCGAGGTGGTCCGCATGAAGATCACCGCCGGCGCGCCCGAGGCGCTGCGCGAGGTCATCATGGAAGAGCTTCATGTCCGCCCCGACGAGGTGGTGGAGGTGGATGGCATGATCGGGCTGGCCGATCTCAAGGAACTGGTGCTCGATGCGCGCCCCGATCTTCTGTGGCCGCCCTTCACCCCGCGCGTGCCCGAGCGCGTGCAGGATCATGGCGGCGACATGTTCGCCGCGATCCGGCAGAAGGACATGCTGCTGCACCATCCCTACGAGACCTTCGACATGGTGGTGCGCTTTCTGGAACAGGCGGCGCGCGACCCGGACGTGCTGGCGATCAAGCAGACGCTCTATCGCACCTCGCGCAACTCGCCGATCGTCGAGGCGCTGTGCGAGGCCGCCGAGGATGGCAAATCCGTCACCGCGCTGGTCGAGCTGAAGGCGCGCTTCGACGAGGCCGCCAATATCCGGCAGTCGCGGCGGCTGGAACGCGCGGGCGCGCATGTGGTCTATGGTTTTATCGACCTCAAGACCCATGCCAAGATCTCGACCGTCGTGCGCCGCGAGGGCGACAACCTGGTGACCTATACGCATTTCGGCACCGGCAATTACCACCCGATCACCGCGCGCATCTATACCGATCTGAGCTTTTTCACCTGCGACCCCGCACTGGGGCGCGACGCCACCAAGGTGTTCAACTATCTCTCGGGCTATGCCGAGCCGGAAGGGCTGGAAAACCTGTCGCTTTCGCCGATGTCGCTCAAGCCGCGGCTGATCGAGATGATCGGCCATGAGGCCGATCTGGCCCGCGCCGGAAAGCCCGCCGCGATCTGGGCCAAGATGAATTCGCTGATCGAGCCGGAGGTGATCGACGCGCTCTATGCGGCCTCCGAGGCGGGGGTAAGGATCGATCTGGTGGTGCGCGGCATCTGCGGGCTGCGCCCCGGCATCAGGGGGCTGTCGTCAAATATCCGCGTCAAATCCATCGTCGGGCGATTTCTGGAACATTCGCGCATCGTGGCCTTTGGCAATGGCGCGGGACTGCCATCGAAAAAGGCGCGGGTGTTCATTTCCTCGGCCGACTGGATGGGCCGCAACCTCAACCGCCGGGTGGAAACGCTGGTCGAGACCACCAACCCCACCGTCAAGGCCCAGATCGTGAGCCAGATCCTTGCCGCCAACATGGCCGATGTGGCGCAAAGCTGGGTGATGTTCCCCGACGGCAGCTTTCGCCGCGAGCCGGTGCCCGAGGGGGCGTTCGCCTTCAACTGTCACCGGTTCTTCATGGAAAACCCCTCGCTGTCGGGGCGCGGCTCTGCCGGGGCGGCGGATGTGCCCAAACTCACCCATACCGACGATTGACCCAGGCGCGCGCCTGACGCATAGACGGGGTGCAAACCGGCAAGGCAGGCGATGGACGGCGTGAACGATCCCGCAGAGCATCCTGACGGCCCCTTTGGCCGTCCGCTCTTCGACAGCCCCGAGGCGCGCGCGCTGTCCCGCGTGGGGGTGGTCGATGTCGGATCGAACTCGGTGCGCCTTGTGGTGTTTGACGGCGCGGCGCGCAGTCCGGCCTATTTCTACAACGAAAAGATCATGTGCGGGCTGGGGGCAGGGCTCTCGGTCACGGGGCGGCTCAACCCCGAGGGGCGCAAGCGCGCGCTCGACGCGCTGCGGCGCTTTGCGCTTCTGGCTGAGGGGATGGAAACCGGCCCGCTGAGCGCGGTGGCCACGGCGGCGGTGCGCGAGGCCGGGGATGGTGCGGATTTCCAGGCCGAAGTGCTGCGCGAGACCGGCATCAGGCTGTTCGTGATCGACGGCCCCGAAGAGGCGCGGCTCTCGGCGCAGGGCGTGCTTCTGGGCTGGCCGGGGGCTTACGGGCTTGTCTGCGACATGGGCGGCGCGTCGATGGAACTGGCCGAGATCGACGGCGGCCGCGTCGGGCGCTGCGTCACCTCGCCGCTTGGCCCGCTCAAGCTGCGCGACATCAAGGGCGGCAAGAAGGCGCGCCGCGCCCATATCCGCGCCACGCTCGACAGGCTGCGCGCCGACCTGGGCGAGCAGAAGAACCGGCTCTTCCTTGTCGGCGGATCGTGGCGGGCCTTCGCCCGGATCGACATGGCGCGGCGCGGCTATCCGCTGCATGTGCTGCACGAATACCGGATGAGCGCGGCGGATGTGCGCGCCACCATCAAGCATATCGAAAAGACCCCTCCTGACAGTCTGCGCGCGCAATCGGGCGTGTCCCCGGCGCGGATTGCGCTGGTGCCTTATGCGGCAGAGGTGCTGCGCGAGGTGGTGCGCATCTTTCGCCCCCATGACATCGCGGTATCGAGCTACGGCATCCGCGAGGGTCTGCTCTACGAGCAGATGCCGCAGCTGCTGCGTGACCGCGATCCGCTGATCGAGGCGTGCCGCTTTGCCGAGGCCAAGGATGCGCGCCTGCCGGGGTTCGGTCGGGTGCTCTACGATTTCATCCTGCCGATCTTCAAATCCGTTGGCGAAGAGCGGCTGCGCATCGTCAAGGCGGCCTGCCTTCTCCATGATGTCAGCTGGCGCGCGCATCCCGATTACCGTGCCGAGGATTGTTTCGACAACGCCACCCGCGCCAATCTCGGCGGGCTCGATCATTCCGAACGGGTGGTGCTCGGCCTTGCGCTGCTCTACCGTTATTCCAACAAGCGCGACGGCACCCGGTTCGAGGCGCTGGCCGGTCTGATCACCGAACGCCAGCGCCACGAGGCCGAGGTTCTGGGCCGGGCGCTGCGCTTTGGCGCGATGCTCTGGCTCAAGGACGATGCGCATCTGGGCGAATTGCGCTGGTTCCCCAAGCGCAAGGTGCTGGAGTTGCGCCTCTCGCCCGAGGCCGCACCGCTTTTCGGCGAGGTGGCGCAGGCGCGGTTCGCCGCGCTCTGCTCGGCGCTTGGCGCGCGGGCCGATATCCGGCTGCCCGCACCCCCCCGGTCGTGATCTCTCGCGCGCCGGGGGCGGCTCGGAAACGGGACCGCCCCCGGCCGATGGCGGGGGCGGTCTGCTTGCGCAATCGCGTCCTTGTCAGGCGGCCGCTGACCGGCTGGCGAAGCGGGTATGGAAATCCTGCCCCTTGTCGGCCATCTCGCGCAGGAGCGCGGGGGTGGCAAAGCGGGGGCCGAATTTTTCGGCCAGTTGGTCGCAGCGTTCGGCCGCGTAGGGCGTGCCGATGATGTCGAGCCAGGAAAACGGCCCGCCCGACCAGGGCGCAAAGCCCCAGCCGAGGATCGCGCCGACGTCGCCCTCGCGGATATCCTCGAGAACGCCATCTTCCAGCGCGCGCACCGCTTCGAGCACCTGCACGAACATCAGCCGGTCCTGCACCTCGCGCAGATCGGGCTGTTTCGCGGCGCGCGGGTATCTTTCGGCCAGCCCCTTCCAGTAGCCCAGCCGCTTGCCCTTTTCGTCATAGTTAAAGAACCCGGCCCTGGACTTGCGCCCCAGACGGCCCTCGGACTCCATCCAGAAGATGACCTCATCGACGGCGTCATCGGGGTAATCGTCGCCCATCGCCGCCTTGGTCGCCCGCGCGATCCGGGCGCCGAGATCAATCGAGGTTTCATCGACCAGTTGCAGCGGCCCCACCGGAAAGCCCATCTGCCGCGCCGCATTGTCGATCAGCGCGGGCGCCACGCCCTCGGCCACCAGCCGGATGCCCTCGTTGATGTAGGGAATGATGCAGCGGTTGGCGTAGAAGAACCGCGCGTCATTGACCACGATCGGCGTCTTGCGGATCTGCCGGGCATAGTCGAGCGCCTTGGCCACGGCGCGCGGGCCGGTCTTTTGTCCCTTGATGATCTCGACGAGGGCCATCTTTTCCACCGGCGAAAAGAAATGGATGCCGATGAAATCCTCCGGCCGGTCGCTGGCCCGCGCCAGATCGCTGATCGGCAGGGTCGAGGTGTTGGTGGCGAAGATGCAGGTTTCGTCCACTTCGGCGAGCGCCTTTCTCGTGGCCTCGGCCTTGATGTCCGGGTCCTCGAACACCGCCTCGACGATCAGATCGCTGCCCTTGAGGGCGCTGTAATCGGTGGTGGCCGTGATGCGCCCGAGCACCTCGGCCTTTTCCGCCTCGGTGGCCTTGCCGCGCTTGATGCCGGCGTCCATGAAACCGGCGCTATAGGCCTTGCCACGGTCGGCGGCCTCCTGGCTCTGGTCGATGAGCACAACCTCCATGCCCGCCTGCGCCGAGACAAGGGCGATACCCGCCCCCATCATGCCCGCGCCCAGAACGCCGAGCTTCTTCACCCGCTGATCGGGCGCCTCGGGGCGGTTCGCGCCCTTCTCCAGCGCCTGCTTGTCGATGAAGAGCGTGCGGATCATCGCGCTTGACGAGGGGTTCAGCAACAGGTTGGTGAACCAGCGCGCCTCGATCCTCAGCGCGGTATCGAACGGCACGAGCGCCCCCTCATAGACCGCCGACAAAAGCGCCTTCGGGGCCGGAAAGGCGCCTTGGGTCCTGGCATTGACCATGGCCGATGCGCCGACAAAGGTCATGAAGCCCGCCGGATGATAGGGCGCGCCGCCGGGCATCTTGTAGCCCTTCTCGTCCCAGGGCTTGACGATGGCGGGGCCCGACAGCACCCACGCGCGCGCCTCGTCGAGAAGCTGATCGGCGGGCACCACCTCGTCCACCAGCCCGGCGGATTTGGCCCCCCGGGGATCGTTCAGCTTGCCCTCGAGCAAGAACGGCGAGGCCGCCATCGCGCCCAGCTTGCGCACCAGCCGCGTGGTGCCGCCCGCGCCGGGAAAGATGCCGAGGTTGATCTCGGGCAGGCCGATCCTGGCCTTCGGGTTGTCGGCGACAAAGATACGGTGACAGGCGAGCGGGATCTCCAGCCCGATGCCAAGCGCGGTGCCGGGCAGCGCGGCGGCGATCGGCTTGCCGCCCTTGTTGGTCCTGGGGTCCATGCCCGCGCGCTCGATCTTGCGCAGGATGCGGTGCATGTTCATCAGCCCGTCCATGAGACCCTGCGCCGGGTTGCCGCCGGCCGTTTCCTTCATCCGGGCAATCACGTTGAGATCCATGCCCCCGGCGAAAGACCCCTCCTTGCCGGAGGTGATGACGATGCCCTTGACCGCCTCGTCGGCCAGCGCGTCGTCGATCAGGCTGTCAAGCAGCGGCCATGCCTCCATCGACATGACATTCACGGATTTCCCGGGCACGTCCCAGGTGATGATGGCGACGCCGTCGGCGCCTTTTTCCATTGTGAAATCGGTCACTTTCCCACTCCCTCATACGCGCTCGATGATGGTCGCGGCACCCATGCCCGACCCGATGCACAGCGTGGCCAGACCCAAGCCCTTGCCGGTGCGCTCCAGCTCGTCGAGAAGCGTGCCGATGATGATGGCGCCCGTGGCGCCTAACGGATGGCCCATGGCAATCGCGCCGCCATTGACGTTGACCCTGGCGTTATCGACGTCGAACGCCTGCATGAAGCGCAGCACCACGCTGGCAAAGGCCTCGTTCACCTCGAACAGGTCGATGTCGGAAATCGCCATGCCGCTGTCGGCAAGGATCTTCTGCGTCGCGGGCACCGGGCCGGTGAGCATGATCGTCGGATCGGTGCCGATCTTGCAGGTGGCGCGGATGCGCGCGCGAGGCCTGAGGCCCCATTTCTCGCCGAATGACTTGCTGCCCACCAGCACACCCGCCGAGCCATCGACGATCCCGCTGGAATTGCCCGCATGGTGGATATGCTCGATCCGCTCCAGATGCGGATATTTGAGCTTGGCAACGGCGTCAAAGCCCGGCATCACCTCGCCGATATCCCTGAAGCTCGGCTTGAGCGCGCCGAGGCTCTGCATGTCGGTGCCGGGGCGCATGTATTCGTCATGGTCGAGAATCGTCAGCCCGTTCTGGTCGCGCACCTCGATCACCGAGCGGGCGAACCGCTTGTCGTCCCAGGCCGCCTTGGCGCGGCGCTGCGACTCGACGGCAAGCGAATCGGCGTCGTCGCGGGTAAAGCCGTATTCGGTGGCGATGATATCGGCCGAAATGC
>DIUD01000087.1 GCA_002428225.1 Roseovarius sp. UBA6167
TAGAAATCGAACACCACCTCGTTGAGCGGCAGGTCATAGACCGCCATGGCGCGGTTGCCCGCATAGGTCAGGTCCACCTGGATGCCGCGCCGGTCCTGGCAGAGCTTGAGCACGTCGCCCAGGTATTCGTCGGGGACCATGATCGTGGCCTTGATGCGCGGCTCCTCGATGCGCTCCACGTGCGAGGGGTCGGGCATGTCGGCGGGGTTGTGCAATTCCCGCATCGTGCCGTCCTTCATGTGCAGGTGATAGACCACCGACGGCGCGGTGGTAATCAGCTCGATGCCGTATTCGCGCTCGATCCGGTCGCGGATCACCTCGAGGTGCAAAAGCCCCAGGAACCCGCAGCGAAAGCCGAAGCCGAGCGCGGCAGAGCTTTCCATCTCGTAGCTGAACGAGGCATCGTTGAGCGCCAGTTTCTCGATCGCGTCGCGCAGGTCGTCGAACTCGGCCGAATCGACCGGGAACAGCCCGCAGAACACCACCGGGACGGAGGGCTTGAAGCCCGGCAGCGCCTGCGCGCAGGGGCGTTTTTCGTGGGTGATCGTGTCGCCCACGCGGGTGTCGCGCACCTGCTTGATCGAGGCGGTGATGAAGCCGATCTCGCCCGGCCCGAGGCTCTCGACCTGTTCCATCTGCGGACGGAACACGCCGATACGCTCGACATTGTAGGTGGCCCCGGTCTGCATCATGCGGATGCGGTCGCCGCGCCTCAATCGTCCGTCCATGATCCGCACCAGCACGACCACGCCGAGGTAAGCGTCATACCAGCTATCGACCAGCATCGCCTTGAGCGGCGCGGCCTCGTCGCCCCTGGGCGGGGGCAGATGCCGGACGATCGCCTCCAGCGTCTCGGGGATGCCGACGCCGGTCTTGGCCGAGACGCGGATCGCGCCCGAGGCGTCGATGCCGATCACATCCTCGATCTGCTCGGCCACGCGGTCGCACTCGGAAGCAGGCAGGTCGATCTTGTTGAGAACGGGCACGATCTCGTGGCCCGCGTCGATCGCCTGGTAGACGTTGGCCAGCGTCTGCGCCTCCACGCCCTGCGTGCTGTCCACCACCAGCAGGCTGCC
The DNA here is from genome assembly GCA_002428225.1 of Roseovarius sp. UBA6167. Classification (GTDB taxonomy): domain Bacteria; phylum Pseudomonadota; class Alphaproteobacteria; order Rhodobacterales; family Rhodobacteraceae; genus Roseovarius. The sequence goes on from DIUD01000087.1 coordinate 1,077, forward strand.
CTCGACCGCGCGCATCGAGCGGCTCACCTCGTAGGCGAAATCCACGTGGCCCGGCGTGTCGATGAGGTTGAGCACATAGGCCTCGCCGTTCTGCGCCACATAGTCGATGCGCACGGTATTGGCCTTGATGGTAATGCCCCGCTCGCGCTCGATATCCATGGCGTCGAGCATCTGCTCCTTCATGTCACGGTCCTTCACCGTCCCGGTTGACTGGATCAGCCGGTCGGCCAGGGTGGATTTGCCGTGGTCGATATGCGCCACGATCGAGAAATTGCGAATATGGGCGAGGTCTGTCATGGCTTGGCATATGTATGGGAACGGGGGGCTGGTCAAGGTGGTGTCGCGCGCGGCGCGGCTGCAAGGCGGATCGCGGGGCGGCCAATTGTGAACTGCCGCGGCCCCGACGATTTCCGGCCACGACCGGGTGGGCTGACGATCTGGCGTGGCGGGGCGGGTTGGGGCGTCTGTTCCCTTGCGCGGATCACCTGCAGGAGCGCCATCGCCTCGGGGCTGCGGTCATCGCCGGTCGGCGCGTGACGCGCCGCGCTTGCGCTCTGGACAAGCGGCGGCGGACGCGCAAACCTTGCAGGACGGGTCGCGGCGCGCATTGGTCACGAATGAAACTGAATTTCCTCTCTTCCTGGGCCATGACCCTTCACCGTCTCAGCCGCACGCTGTGGCTGCGGGTCTCGTTCTTTGCGCTGTTGTCGGTGGGCACGGCGGTGCTTGCCCTTCTGGCCAGGAACATGATCCCCGCGACGCTCCAACGCAGCGTCTCGCCCGAGGCCGTGCTGCCGATCCTGACCATCCTCGCCTCGGGGATGCTCGCGGTCAGCACCTTCTCGCTCAACGTCATGGTGACGGCGCATAACGCGGCGGCGGGGCAGGCAACGCCGCGCGTGCATCGCATCCTGCTGGCGGACACGACCACGCACACCGTGCTCGCCGTCTTCATCGGGGCCTTCGTCTATGCGCTCTCGGCGATCATCCTGTTCAAGGCCGGGCTCTATCCCGAGGAGGCGAGCGTCCTTGTCCTGATCGTGACGGTGGCGGTAGTGGTGCTGGTGATTCTGGCGCTGTTGCGCTGGATCCATCACCTGAGCGACCTGGGCAGCATGGATGCGACGCTGGCCACGATCGAGCGCAGCACCCGGCCCTGCCTCATGCGCGCGCGCGCCGTGCCCGCGCTCGGGGCAGGGATCCTCAGGCGTGACATGGTGCTGCCCGACGAGGCCCGCCCCATCCTCGCGCCTGCCACCGGCCATGTGCAGTTCATCGACATGGCGGGGCTGCAAAACCTCTGCACCGGCACACGGGCGCGGCTTTATCTCTACACCCGCCCCGGCGATTATGTGGTGAAGGGAGAGGTCATCGGCCATGCGGCGGGGCACGATGACGCCGCGCTCGAGAGGGTCGGCGCTCATCTCACGATCGGCGCGCATCGCACCTTCGAGCAGGATGCGGGCTATGGCCTTCTGGTCCTGTCGGAAACGGCGGCGCGCGCGCTCTCGCCGGGGATCAACGATCCGGGCACGGCCATCGCCGTGATCTGCCGGCTGGAGAACCTCCTGCTCGACTGGGCGCACGCGCGCCCCGAGATCGAGGCACCGCTCTTTGCGGGTGTGTTCCTGCCCGACACCTCGCGCACGGAACTGATCGAGAACGCCTTTGGCCAGACCGCGCGCGACGGGGCCGGGCAGATCGAGGTGGCCGAACGGCTGCGCGCGGCGCTCTTGCGGCTGTCGGCGGCCCCCGATCCGGCGCTGGCCGGAGCGGCGCGCGCCATGGCCACCCGCGCGCTCGATCATGCCGAGGGCGCACTCCCGCTCGCAAGCGAGCGCGCGCGCCTGCACGCCACCGGCGACGGGATCAGCTTTTTGCCCTGATCACCTGGAGAAGCGGCATCAGATGCGCCATTTCGGGACCCGTGTCGCGGCCCGTGAGCGCGCGCCGCAACGGCCGAAAGAGCGCGCGGCCCTTGCGCCCTGTCGCTGCCTTCACCTCGGCGGTCCATTCATCCCAGGTCGCCTCGGTATAGGGCCCCTCGGGCAGCATCTGAAGCGCCGTTGCGACAAATTCCTCATCCTCGGGGTCGATCACCGCCTCGACCCCTTCGAGCACGATCTCGGCCCAGTCCTTCACGTCGTGCAAGGTGGTGATGTTGTGTGACACCGCCGCCCAGAACCGTTCAGCGAGATGCGGCGGAATACCGTGCGCGGCGATGGTATCCGCCACCTCCTCATAGGGCCGCGCGGCGAGCACGCGCGCGGACAGCGGAAAGAGATCGTTTTCGTCGAACCTGGTCGGCGCGGCACCGAACCGCTCGATGTCGAAGCCCTCGATCAGCGCGGCCATATCGCTGCGCAATTCTACCGGATCGCTCGACCCGAGCCGCGCCATCAGCGACAGCAGCGCCATCGGCTCCACCCCCCGGGCGCGCAGATCGCGCAACGAGAGCGTGCCGAGCCGTTTCGACAGCGCCTCGCCCTGCGGCCCCGTAAGCAGCGAGTGATGCGCGAATTGCGGGGCCGTGCCGCCGAGCGCCGCGATGATCTGGATTTGGGTGGCGGTGTTGGTGACGTGATCGGCGCCGCGCACCACATGGGTCACGCCCATTTCCACGTCATCCACCACCGAGGCCAGCGTATAAAGCACCTGCCCGTCGGCGCGGATCAGCACCGGGTCGGACACGCTTGCCGCGTCGATGGAAATATCCCCGAGGATGCCGTCGTGCCATTCGATGCGCTGCTGATCGAGCAGGAATCGCCAGACGCCCGCGCCGCGCTCGGCGCGCAGCCGCGCGCGCTCCTCCCCCGACAGCGCCAGTGCCGCGCGGTCATAGACCGGCGGGCGGCCCATGCTGAGCTGTTTCTTGCGCTTGAGGTCCAGCTCCGTCGGGGTCTCGAACGCCTCGTAGAGCCGCCCCATGGCGCGCAGCCGCTCGGCGGCCTGGGCATAGCGGTCGAGGCGCAGCGACTGCCGCTCTACCCGGTCCCAGTGCAGGCCCAGCCATTCGAGATCGCGCTTGATCGCATCGACATATTCCTCGCGCGAACGCTCCGGGTCGGTGTCGTCGATGCGCAGGATGAAACTGCCCCCCGCCTTGCGGGCAATGAGCCAGTTCATCAGCGCGGTGCGCAGGTTGCCCACATGAATATGGCCGGTGGGGGAAGGGGCAAAGCGGGTGGTGGTCATGGGCGTCTCCTGACAATGGCCGGGGCTTTGTCACAGGCGGGGGCGGTTGTCCAGAACGGCCCGGCTCAGGGCCAGCGGCGGTGCAGGTCGTCGATGACATAGGTGTGGGCGTGCGGACCCTGCCCATGGGTGCGCAGATGCGGGTGATCGGGGGGCAGACCGGGGTGGTCATGCACCGGCGCGCGCGCCGCAGCGCCGGGCCACAGGCGCCATGCAAGCATGAGGCCAAGCGCCGCCACCAGCCCCGCCAGCATCATCGCGGGCCCCATCCCGAGCCATCGCCCCGCCACCCCGGCCAGCGGATAGGTGACCAGCCAGCAGACATGGCTCAGCGCGAACTGTGCGGCGAACAGCGCGGGCCGGTCCTCGGCATGGGCCGAGCGCCGCAAGAGCCGCCCCGCAGGCGTGAGGATCGCGGCATAGGCAAGGCCGATGAGCGCCCAAAGCGCGAGGAACGCCGCCCATCCCGGGCCCCGCCCCAGCCAGAGCGCAGCCCCCATGAACAGCGCCAGCACCGCCAGCGCGGCCGCGCCCGCCAGCATCACCGGCCGGTCGCCGGTGCGTTCGAGCACGCGCGGCAGCATCAGCGCCGCCGCCATCGAGCCCGCGCCAAAGGCCGCCATGGCGACCGCCAGCGCGCTTTCGGCCCCGCCGTGACCGACCCGCACCAGCACCACCGTGTTGACCAGCACGAAGGCCCCCACCGCCGAGGCCGACAGGTTGAGCGACAACAGCCCGCGCAGCCTTGGTGTTGCCAGATAGATGCGCGCGCCGCGAAACAGCCGCTCTCGAAAGGGCCGCGCCACGCCGCCTGCCACGGGCGGCACCGCGGCCAGCCATACCAGCGCGGCGGAGGCCACAAACCCCGCCACCGTGCCCAGAAACAGCCAGTGATAGCTCAGCACCACGAGCAGCACCCCCGCCAGCGCCGGGCTGAGCAGGTTCTCCAGATCATAGGCCAGCCGCGACAGCGACAGCGCGCGGGTATAGTCTCCCTCATCGGTGAGGATATCGGGGATCACCGCCTGAAAGGCCGGGGTAAAGGTGGCCGAGGCCGCCTGAAGCACGAAGATCAGCACATAGACCTGCCACAGATCGGTGACGAACGGCAGACAGAGCGCCACCCCGGCGCGGATCAGATCGGCCGCGATCAGCACCGCCTTGCGCGGCAGGCGCTGCACCACGGCCTGCGCCACCGGCGACAGGCCGACATAGGCCACCATCTTGACCGTATAGGCCACGCCCAGCACCAGCCCCGCCGCCGCGCCCGCCATGTCATAGGCCAGGAGGCCGAGGCCAACGGTCAGAAGCCCCGTGCCCAGAAGCGCCACGACCTGCGCGGCAAAGAGGCGGACGAAATCGCGGTTCCTGAGAATATCCAGCATGGCGGCAGATTACGCCTGAAACGCGCCGCCGCAAGCAAGATCAATTTCGCGTGAGCGTCACCCGCCCGCGTCACATCCGCGCTACGGTTTCGCGCGTATGTCAACCATGTCAACCATGTCAACGAACAGGAGATGTCGATGACCCAAGGACAGATCACCCGCCGCGGCCTTCTGGCCGCCACCGCCGCGCTGCCGCTTGCGGCCGCCGCTCCCGGCCGCGCCTCGGCCCCGATGCTGGGCACGGCCACGACCCGCTTCAACCGCGTCAGGCTGGGCGCGTTCGAGGTGACGACGCTTCTGGCCGCCACCGCCCCGCGCCCCGATCCGCACAGCATTTTCGGCCTCAACGTCAGCGCCGAAGAGTTCAACGCCGTCTCGAGGGCGGCCAACCTGCCGACCGATCAGGCACAGTTCTTTTTTACTCCGACCGTGGTCAACACCGGATCCGCGCTCGTGCTGTTCGACACCGGGCTCGATCCCGACGGCATCACGTCCGCGCTCGAGGCGGCGGGATACACGCCCGACCAGGTGGACGTGGTGGTGATTACCCATATGCACGGCGATCATATCGGCGGGCTGATGCGCGACGGCGCACCCACGTTCGCCAATGCGCGCTACATCACCGCCGGCACCGAGTTTGACCATTGGGCCGGCGCGGACAACGCGCTTTTCGACGCCAACATGCGCCCGCTGGCCGCGAACACGACCATGATCGGCGATGGCGACGTCGTGGCCTCCGGGATCACCGCCCTGGCCGCGCCGGGCCATACGCCGGGCCATACCGGCTTCGTGCTGGAAAGCGAGGGCAAGACGCTTCTGCTTGGCGCCGATTTCGCCAATCACTATGTCTGGTCGCTGGCGCATCCCGATTGGGAGGTGCGTTTCGACATGGACAGGCAGACCGCCGCCGCGACGCGCCGCCGCATCCTCGGGATGCTCGCCGCCGACCGCATCCCGTTCGTGGGCTATCACATGCCCTGGCCCGGCATTGGCTATGTCGAGACCGCGGGCGACGGGTTTCGCTACGTTCCGGCCAGCTATCAGCTGATGCTCTGAACGACAGGGTGCCGGATTTACAAACCCGTTTCCCTGCCTCATATGGCGCGCATGGATACGCGCATGGATACAAGCCCGCCCTCTCTTGCCGACTTCGAGCGCCTCGCGCTCGAAGTCATCGACGCGTTGCCCGCCGCCTTTCGCAAGCCCGCGTCCGATGTGGTGCTTCTGGTCGAGGACTGGCCGCCCGCCCATATCCTCGCCGAGATGGAGATCGACGATCCCCTCGAACTGACCGGGCTATACGACGGCATCCCTCTTACCGAGAAATCCCGGTTCGATCAGCCGCTTGGCCCCGATACGGTATGGCTTTTCCGCGAGCCGATCCTCGACGAGTGGCGCGAGCGCGGCGATGTCGCGCTCGAGGATCTGATCGCGCATGTGGTGGTGCATGAGTTCGCCCATCATTTCGGCTGGTCCGACGATGATATTGCTGCCATCGACCGCTGGTGGGAATGAGCGCGCGGCGCGGCCTGGGTGCCGCGCGCGCAATTCACCGGCCCGCGCCCCTTGCGCCCCGGTCGCGCCAGCGGTTCACGATCGGATAGCGCCGGTCAAGCCAGAACGCGCGCGAGGTCAGGCGCGTGCCGGGCGCGGCCTGAAACCGCTTGTATTCGCTGATACAGAGCAGGTTCTCGACGCGGCGCGCATCCGCCTCGTCAAGGCCCGCGGCCACGCAATCGGCAATCGCGCCGTCCTGATCGACGAGGATGTGCAGGATCGCGTCGAGCACCGGGTAATCGGGCAGCGAATCGCTGTCCTTCTGGTCGGCGCGCAATTCGGCGCTGGGGGGCTTGTCGATCACGCGGGCCGGGATCACCGCGCCCCCGGGCCCCGCCATCCAGGCGCGGTGGTTGGCATTGCGCCAGCGGCAGATGTCGAAGACGCGCGTCTTGTAGAGGTCCTTGATCGGGTTGTAGCCGCCGGCCATGTCGCCATAGATCGTGGCATAGCCCACCGCCACCTCGGACTTGTTGCCGGTGGTCAGCAGCATCTCGCCGAACTTGTTGGACAGCGCCATCAGCAAGAGGCCGCGCAGGCGCGACTGGATGTTCTCCTCGGTCTGGTCCGGTTGCGTTCCCTCGAAAAGCGGCGCGAGCGTCGCGGTGATCGCCGCGCGCCCCTCGGCAATCGGCATCTTGTCATAGCGGCAGCCCAGATTTTCGGCCACTGCCTGCGCATCCTCCAGCGAAACGGGCGAGGTATATTCCGAGGGCAGCATCACGCAGCGCACGTTGCCCGCGCCCAGCGCATCCACCGCGATGGTGGCGACGATCGCGCTGTCCACCCCGCCCGAAAGGCCCAGAAGCACTTTCGAGAAGCCGGACTTGCGCAGGTAATCGCGCAGCGCCAGCACCATCGCGTGATAATCCTGTTCCAGATCGTCCGGCAGGTGCGCAAGCGGTCCCTCTTGCGCGCGCCAGCCATCCGGGCCGCGCGTGAAATCCACATGCGCCACCGCCTCCTCGAACATCGGCAGTTGCAGCGCCAGCGCGCCGCCGGGGTTGAGCACGAAAGAGCCGCCGTCGAACACCTGATCGTCCTGCCCGCCCATAAGGTTGAGATAGACGAGCGGCAGGCCGGTCTCGATCACGCGCGCCACCATCAGGTTCTGGCGCACGGTCATTTTCTCTCGATAATGCGGCGAGCCGTTGGGCACGAGCAGGATTTCGGCGCCGGTCTCGGCGAGGGTCTCGGCCACGTCCGGGTGCCAGGCGTCCTCGCAGATGGGCGAGCCGAGGCGCACCCCCGCCACGCTGTAGGGGCCCGCCACCGGGCCGCTTGAGAACAGGCGCTTTTCGTCGAACACGGTCTCGTTGGGCAGGTGATGCTTGAACACGCGCGCCGCCACGCGCCCGCCTTGCAGGATGTAATAGGCGTTATAAAGCCCCACCCCCTCGAGCGCCGGGCCGCCGATGGCCAGCGCGGGGCCTTGGGCGCAATCGCGCGCCAGCGCCTCGACGGTGGCGATGGCGGCCTGATGAAAGGCCGGTTTCAGCACCAGATCCTGCGGGTTGTAGCCGGTCACGAACATCTCTGGCAGCGCCACGAGATCGGCGCCCGCCGCGCGCCCCGCCTCCCATGCCTGCCGTGCCAGCGCCGCGTTGCCCGTCAGATCGCCCACCGTCGGGTTGAGTTGTGCCAGTGTCAGGCGAAACTGGTCTGCCATGCGCGCCCCCTTGCCGCTTTTGCCCTTCGGGATAACAGATCGCCGCGCGAGGGAAAGCCGATTTGCCACAATGGCGTTGTCACATCGGGGCCGGTCCTCTAGATTTGGCGCGACCCGCCACAGGATCGGGCAGGCGAGGGGCACCGGGGCAGTGATGAGACGCTTTGCGAAACAGACGATCTTGGCTTGGGCGCTTGTCGCCGGCGTGGGTGCAATGGCGCAGGACGGCGCCATCGTGACCAAGCAATACGACGATGGCGGCATCTACGAGGGCACGTTCAAGGACGGGCTGCAACACGGCACCGGCACCTACACCCTGCCCAACGGCTATGAATATTCCGGCGACTGGGTCGCGGGCGAGATTCGCGGGCATGGCGTCGCGCGCTTTCCCAACGGCTCGGTCTATGAAGGCGCGTTCGCGCGCGGCAAGCCGCACGGGTCGGGCAGGATCGTCTTCGCCGACGGCGGCACCTATGAGGGCGAGTGGGCCGAGGGCGAGATCACCGGCACCGGAGTCGCCACGTATGCCAATGGCGTGCGCTACGAGGGCGGGTTCCTCGATGCCATGCATCACGGGCGCGGCCGGATGGAGAGCCCGGGCGGCTATCGCTACGAGGGCGACTGGGTGCGCGGCGTCAAGCAGGGCCGTGCCACCATCACCTATCCCGACGGCGCGATCTACGAGGGCGAGGTCGCGCGCGGCGTGCGCGAGGGCGCGGGCCGGCTTACCATGTCCGACGGTCTTGTCTATGAGGGCAGCTGGAAAGACGGCCAGATCGACGGGCGCGGCACGCTGACGCAACCCAATGGCGATGTCTATGAGGGCGATCTGGTCGCCGGGCAGCGTCAGGGGGCGGGGCGGGTAACCTATGCCAATGGCGACGTCTATGAGGGTGCCTTTGCGGAGGATATGCGCCACGGGCAGGGGGTCTTTACCGGCACCGACGGCTATCGCTACGAGGGCGAATGGCAGAATGGCAGGATGTCCGGAGAGGGCCGCGTGAGCTATCCCGACGGCTCGGTCTATGAGGGACAGTTCCGTGACGATCTGGCCAACGGTCAGGGCCGGATCACCTATCCCGACGGCGCCACCTATGAGGGCGAGTGGGTCGCCGGCGTGATCGAGGGGGCGGGCCGCGCCACCTATCCCGGCGGGCTTGTCTATGAGGGGGCGTTCGCCAATGCCCGCAACCACGGCCATGGCGTGATGAGCTATCCCGACGGCTATCGCTATGAGGGTCAGTGGCAGGACGGGCAGCGCCACGGCCAGGGCGCCGCCACCTATCCCGACGGCTCGGTCTATGAGGGCGATTTCGTCGATGGCCAGCGTCACGGACAGGGCCGCATCACCATCCCCGACAATCCCGACACGCCCGAGAACGAGAGCTTCACCTACGAGGGCGGGTGGCGCGCGGGCGAGATGACCGGGCGCGGGGTGGCGACCTATGCCAGTGGCGATGTCTATGAGGGGATGTTCCTTGCGGGCAAGCGGCAGGGCGAGGGCACGATGCGCTATGTCAACGGCGAGGTGCGCAGCGGCACATGGCAAGACGGCGTGCTCGCGGAAAACGTCACCCGCACCGAGTGATACAGGGTAGCAATGCCCGCAACGACCGGCCCGTCCGCCAGCCGCGCCGAAACCGCCCGCCCGATCCCGCCTGATGCGCCGATGACCAATGCCCTGTCCATGCCACGACGGCTAGCCGAAAGCTGCCCCACTTCAAGCCGCCAGTTTTGGGCTTTTCAACCCGCCCGCGACTGCCTATAAACGTCGCATGATCGCGACCGCACATATCGCCTGCCCGGTCCGCGCCCGTCGCGCGCCGGGCGCGCTGTGCCTAGGCCTTAGCCGCCTCTGAGCGTGCCGCCCGGCGCGAGCGCTCAGAGGATGTGCCGTTTCGCGCCAAGAGGCCCAAGGATCAACTGAAAGAGACCCCAAATGACCCAGACACCGAAGGACCGTGTCCTGATTTTCGACACCACCTTGCGCGATGGCGAACAAAGCCCCGGCGCGACCATGGCCCATGAAGAAAAGCTGGAGATTGCGCAGCTTCTCGACGAGATGGGCGTCGATATCATCGAGGCGGGCTTTCCCATCGCCTCGGAGGGCGATTTCCGCGCCGTGAGCGAGATCGCCAAAAACGCGAAGAATGCCACCATCTGCGGCCTCGCGCGCGCCAACATCCAGGACATCGACCGCTGCTGGGAGGCGGTGAAACACGCGCGCTCGCCGCGGATCCACACGTTTATCGGCACCTCGCCGCTGCACCGCGCCATTCCCAACCTCACGCAGGACGAGATGGCCGAGCGCATCCACGAGACGGTGACCCATGCGCGCAACCTGTGCGACAACGTGCAGTGGTCGCCGATGGATGCCACGCGCACCGAATGGGACTATCTGGCCCGGGTGGTGGAAATCGCGATCAAGGCCGGCGCCACGACGATCAACATCCCCGACACGGTGGGCTATACCGCGCCCGTCGAGAGCGCGGAACTCATCCGCCGGCTGATCGAGACCGTGCCGGGTGCCGATGAGGTGGTCTTTTCCACCCATTGCCACAACGATCTTGGTCTCGCCACGGCCAACTCGCTGGCCGCCGTGGCCGGCGGGGCGCGGCAGATCGAATGCACGATCAACGGCCTGGGCGAGCGCGCGGGCAACACCGCGCTGGAAGAGGTGGTGATGGCGCTGCGTGTGCGCGGCGACATCATGCCCTACGAGACGGGCATCGACACCCGCAAGATCATGCATATCTCGCGCCGGGTCGCCGCCGTTTCGGGCTTTCCGGTGCAGTTCAACAAGGCGGTCGTGGGCCGCAACGCCTTTGCGCATGAATCGGGCATCCATCAGGACGGGATGCTCAAGAACGCCGAGACCTTCGAGATCATGCGCCCCGAGGATGTCGGCCTTGCCGCCACCAGCCTGGTGATGGGCAAGCATTCGGGTCGCGCCGCGCTGCGCGCCAAGCTGCGCGATCTGGGCTATGAGCTGGCCGGCAATCAGCTCAATGACATCTTCGTGCGCTTCAAGGATCTCGCTGACCGCAAGAAGGAGGTCTATGACGATGACCTTGTCGCGCTGGCCAATGCCGGGCTCGACGATGCGAGTGACCGCCTGCAGATCCGGCATCTGCGCGTGGTCTGCGGCACCGATGGACCGCAGACCGCGACCCTGACGATGGAGATCGACGGGCGCGAGGTCTCGACCGAGGCGACCGGCGACGGGCCGGTGGACGCGACCTTCAACGCGGTCAAGGCGCTGTTCCCGCATGACGCGCGGTTGCAACTCTATCAGGTGGCCGCCGTCACCGAAGGCACCGACGCGCAGGCCACGGTCAGCGTGCGGATGGAGGAGGCGGGCCGCATCGTCACCGGGCAGTCGGCAGATACCGATACGGTGCTGGCCTCGGCCCGCGCGTATGTCCATGCGCTCAACCGCCTTCTGGTGCGCCGCGAGAGAGCGGGTGCGGATGCGCCCGAGGTGAGCTACAAGGACGTGTCGTAAATTGCGATGCGCGCGCTCGCGTTCGACCGGGCGCGCGTTATCGCCTGAATAAAGGCTGCGGCGCGGACGACTTGACGCGCCCGCCTACTCTGCCCATTCCCACGGTCGCACGAATTGCCCGAGCACGTGGCCCACGGTCGCCTCGTCCACCTCGCCCTGGCGCGAGAGCCTGGCCACCAGCCCGCGCTTTCTGTCATCGACCACCGAGGTCACGCGCGCGGCGATCCCCGCCTCCGCCAGCGCGGCGTTATAGACCCGCGTGATCGCGCGCTTGCGCAGGTCGGGCTTGAACACCTTGCCGACGGCGGTCTTGGGCAATTCGTCCAGCACCTCGATATATTTCGGCTGCGCCGCGCGCTCGTGGACATGCACCTTGCAATGTTCCAGCAAGTCCGCGCCGGTCGCCGTGCCGCCCGCCACAAGCTCGACATAGGCGCAGGGCATTTCGCCGGCATGGGCGTCGGGCTGACCGATGGCGCCGGCCATGGCGACATCGGGGTGGGCCATCAGCGCCTCCTCGATCTCGGCGGGGTCGATGTTGTGGCCGCCGCGAATGATAAGATCCTTGGCGCGCCCGGTGATCCAGAGGTAGCCGTCAGCATCGAGGCGCCCCAGGTCGCCGGTGCGCAGGTATCTGTCATAATGGTAAAGCGACTTGTTCTTGTCCGTTTCGGTATAGGTGTTGCCCGCATAGACGCCGGGGTTGGAGACGCAGATCTCGCCCACCTCGTCGGGCGCGCAATCGACCGGACCATAGGGCGTTTCCTTGATGATGCGCACGTCCGTATAGGGAAAAGGCACGCCGACCGAGCCGATCTTCTTCTTGCCCCCGGGCGGGTTGCACGACACCAGGCAGGTCGCCTCGGTCAGCCCGTAGCCCTCGATCACCTTGATGCCGGTGGCGGTCTCGAAACGCTTGAAAAGTTCTACAGGCATCGGCGCGGAACCGCAAAAGGCGTTCCGGACAGTCGAGAGATCGGCATCCACCTTGCGCTGCATCAGCGCCGAGACGGCGGTCGGCACGGTGATGATGAAGGTGATCTTCCACCGCTCGCAGAGCTTCCAGAAATTGTCGAATACCCCCTCGCCGCGATAGCCCGCGGGCGTGGGAAGGACCAGGTGCGCGCCCGACTTGATGCAGGCCATGAAGATCACATGGCAGGCAAAGACATGAAACAGCGGCAGCGGGCACATCAGCTTGTCAGCCTCGCTGAACAGCAGCCTATGGCCGAGCCAGCCGTTATAGACGATCCCCGAATAGCGGTGCTGCGCGACCTTGGGCATCCCCGTGGTGCCGCCGGTGTGGAAATAGGCCGCGACCCGGTCGCCCGTGCTGTCGGGGAAGGTCAGGGTTTTCGGTTGTGCCGCCAGCGCCTTGTTGAAATCGCGCGCGTCGGCGTGGTGCTGCACTGGGTTCCCGGGGCGCACCAGCGGCACGATCCAGCGTTTCGGTGGGGTCAGATAGCGGTTAAGGTCCACCTCGAGCACGGTGTGGACCCCCGGCGCATGGCGCACTGCTTCGGCGGCCTTCTGCGCGATGTCGCTCCTGGGGAACGCCTTGAGCGTCACCACCACCCGTGCGCCGGTCTCGCGCAGGATGGCCGCGATCTGCTCGGGCTCCAGCAGCGGGTTGATCGGGTTGACGATCCCGGCGATGGCGGCGCCGACCGTGGCCAGGGCGGCCTCGATGCAGTTGGGCAGGATGAGGGCCACCACATCGCTCTCGCCGATCTTGAGGCTGCGAAAGAGGTTGGCCGCCTGACAGCATTGATCGTGGAACTGCTGCCAGGTGAGGGTCTCTGCCTTGTCGGCGGGGCCGGAAAGAAGCTGATAGCTGATCGCCGGCCGGTCGGGAAAGGCGCGCGTGGTCTGGCTTAGCATCTGATAAAGCGTGGCGGGCTTGTCGCGCGCCTCCCAGGGCACCTCGTTCTCGATGTCGAGCGCGTCCTGCCGCGAAGTGAACGTCATTGTCTTCCTCTCCCCTCCCTTGGCTCGCGCCTCTCCCTGCGCGGATACCGATCTTGGGAACAGGATGGGCCGGAATTGGCGACGGCGCAAGTTTTATGCCGTCCGGTGAGGGGGACGGTCGCTTTCACCCGCCGTGCGTCACCCTCGGACCTGATCCGAGGGTCTCACCGGCAGGAGATCCTCCGGTCAGGCCGGAGGATGACGGTGGGCGCGCGGGCCTCACGAGCCGCCAAGGCACCCCGCGAGCGCCGCCGCCATATCCGCGATCAGCGCAGGATAGAGCGCCGGGCCGGGGGTGTGCGTGCTGCCAAGCGGGTCGAGCACGCCGTGGCGGACGGTATCGCCAAACACCGCTGTCACCCGCGCGGCGTTGAATTGCGGCTCGGAAAAGACGCAGGCAACGCCGCGCGCGCGCGCCAGATCGCGCAGCGCGGCGATGCGCGCGGGGCCGGGATCGGCGGCGTCGCCCAGCGATAGCGCCCCGGCCGGGGATACGCCGAACCGCGTCTCGAAATACTGATAGGCGTCGTGAAAGACGAGATAGGGCACGTCGCGCACGGCTTCGAGGCGGGCGGAAATCCCGGCCTCCAGCGCGTCAAGCTCGGCGGCCGCCTCGGCCGCGTTGGCGCGATAAAGCGCGGCATTGTCAGGATCGTGTTCGGCCAGGTCTTCGGCGATCACCGCCAGCCAGGCGCGCGCATTGGCCGGGTCGAGCCAGGCGTGGGGGTCCGCACCGTCGTGGGCGTGATCGTGGTCATCGTGGGCGTGGTCGTCATGCCCCGCCGCCCGCGGCGTGAATTCCAGCCCGTCGCGGAACGCCAGCACCGTCGATCCCCCCGCGCCCAGCAGTTCCACCACATGCGCGTCGCCGGCCAGCGTCTCGATCGCATCCTCCAGCCAGGGTGTCAGCGCCTCGCCCATCCAGAACACAACCTCGGCCCGTTCGAGCGCCGCCGCCTCGGACGGGCGCAGCGCATGGCCATGCGGCGAGGCCCCCGGCGGCACGATCAGCGCGGGCGTGCCCGCCCCCGCCATCACCCGCGCCACCAGCGAATGCACCGGCGCGATGTCGGTGGCCACCTGCGGCGCGGCCAGCGCGGGCAGGGCCAGCCCCAGAAGAAGCCCGAAAGAGGTAAGGAAACGAGTCGGCATGGTGCGCTCCATATGTTATAATATAATATCTGCGGCGCCCTTGATAATCGTTACCCTATAACATATCAAGCCCCGATCCACCGCCCGATCCAGCAAAGGAGCCCCGCCATGGACCCGCTCGGGTTTGAACATCACGACCACCGACGCTGCGTGGCGACCGCCCTTGCCGCGGCGCAGGCGCATTGCGCGCGCCATCGGCTCAACCTTACGCCGGTGCGCCGCCGGGTGCTGGAACTGCTGCTCGAAGGCCATCGCGCCATGGGGGCCTATGACATCCTTGACCACCTGCGCGAAGAGGGTCTCGGCGCGCAGCCGCCGGTGGCCTATCGCGCGCTCGACTTTCTGGTGAGCCACGGCTTTGCCCACAAGATCGAGCGGCTCAACGCCTTCATCGCCTGCACCGATCCCGAGACTGTCCACACCCCCGCCTTTCTGATCTGCCGGGGCTGTCACGCGGTGGCCGAGGCCCAAGCCGAGCCGACGCGCGGGATGCTCGGGCGTGCCGCCGCCGAGGCCGGGTTCGAGATCGAACAGGCCATGATCGAGGCGCTTGGCCGCTGCCCGAACTGCCGCGAGGGCGAGGCCGCCCCATGCGCCTGATCGAAGCAGAGGGACTTGCCGTGCGGCTCGGCGGCCATGACGTGCTGCACGATGTGAACCTGCGCCTTGACCGGGGCGAGATCGTCACCATCGTCGGCCCCAACGGCTCGGGAAAATCCACGCTTCTGCGCACGCTGATCGGCGCGCAGCGGCCCACGCGCGGGCGCATCCTGCGCGCGCCGGGCCTGCGCATCGGCTATGTGCCGCAGCGGCTCCATATCGACCCGACCCTGCCGATGAGCGTGGCGCGCTTTCTCAACCTGCCGCGCCGCCGCCCGACCGCCGCCTTGCACAGCGCCCTTGAAGGCGCGGGCCTGCCCGATCTGGGGCCGCGGCAGATGGCGGATCTCTCGGGCGGGCAGTTTCAGCGCGTGCTGCTGGCGCGCGCGCTACTGGAGCGGCCCGACCTTCTGATTCTCGACGAGGCGACGCAGGGCCTCGATCAGCCCGGTTCGGCGGCCTTTTACCGGCGCATCGCGGAGGTGCGGCAGGAGATGGGCTGTGCCGTGCTGATGGTCAGCCACGAATTGCATGTGGTGATGAGCGCGTCCGACCGGGTGATCTGCCTCAACGGGCATGTCTGCTGCGAGGGCCGCCCCGAGATCGTGGCGCAGGCCGAGGAATATCGTGCGCTTTTCGGCACCGGCACCGAGGGGGCGCTGGCGCTCTATCGTCACGAGCACGGCCATTCGCACGACCATGACCATGATCACCCCCAGAGCCATGAGGCCGCCGAATGATGCTTGATGATTTCATGATCCGCGCGGCGCTTGCGGGCCTTGGCGTGGCGCTGGCCGCGGCCCCCCTGGGCAGCTTCGTGGTCTGGCGGCGCATGGCCTATTTCGGCGATGCGACGGCCCACGCGGCCATCCTGGGGGTGGCGCTGGCGCTGGGGTTTTCGGTGTCGGTCTTCGCGGGGGCGCTGGTCATGTCGCTGGTGATGGCCACCGCGGTCTCGACGCTGTCGGGGCGCGGCTTTGCCATGGACACGATGCTGGGGGTGATGGCGCATTCGGCACTCGCCTTCGGGCTGGTCGGCGTGTCCTTCCTGTCGGGGGTGCGGATCGACCTCATGGCCTATCTCTTCGGCGATATTCTGGCGGTAAGCCAGGGCGACCTGGCGGTGATCTGGGGCGGCGCGGCGCTGGTGCTGGCGCTGCTGGCGTGGCGGTGGCAGGCATTGTTGACCGCGACGCTCAGCCCCGACCTGGCCCATGCGAGCGGCATCGACCCGCGCCGCGAACAGCTTGTGCTCACGCTGGCGCTGGCGGTGGTGGTGGCGGTGGCGATCAAGGTGGTGGGTGTGCTGCTCATCGCCGCGCTGCTGATCGTCCCCGCCGCCGCCGCCCGCCCGCTATCGGCCACGCCCGAGCGCATGGCGGGGCTGGCCGCGCTCATCGCGGTCGTGTCGGCGCTTGGCGGGCTGGGGGCGTCGTTCCGGCTCGACACGCCGACGGGGCCGAGCATCGTCTGCGTGGCGGCGCTGATCTTTGCCGGGATAATGGCGGGCAGTCATCTGACTAAAATTGTCAGAAATCAGAGTTGACTCTTTTTGTCGGACTTGCCAAAGATGCCCGGACAATCCACTCGGACACACGGAGCTATCCATGACCCCGATCAAGACCCTCCTCGGCGCGACCGCGCTTCTGGCCTTCGCCGCCCCCGCCCTCGCGCAGGAGGTCAACCTCTATTCCAGCCGCCACTATGACAGCGACGACGCGCTCTATGCCGCCTTTACCGAGGCGACCGGCATCGGGGTCAACCGTATCGAGGCCGATGCCAACGAGCTTGTCCAGCGCATGAAGGCCGAGGGCGCCAACAGCCCGGCGGACGTGTTCATGACCGTGGATGTGGGCAATATTGGCCGCGCCGAGGCGGAGGGGCTGCTCCAGCCCTTCACATCGGAGGTGATCGTGGCCAACGTGCCCGCCCATCTGCGCCATCCCGACAATCTCTGGACCGGCCTTTCGCAGCGCGCGCGGATCATCTTCTACGTCAGGGACCGGGTGGAAAACCCGCCGCAGACCTACGAGGCGCTGGCCGATCCGGCCTACAAAGGGCAGATCTGCATCCGCTCTTCGTCCAACGTCTATAATCAGTCGCTGATGGCCGCGATGATCGAGAGCAACGGTGCCAAGGCGGCGCGGGACTGGGCCAGGGGGGTCGTCGCCAACATGGCGCGCCCGCCGCAGGGCGGCGATACCGACCAGTTGCGCGGGCTGGTCTCGGGCGAGTGTGACATCGCCGTGGCCAATACCTATTACTTTGCGCGCGCTCTGGCCGGCGACGTGAGCGGGCTGACCAGCGGCATCGACGGCATCGGCTGGGTCTGGCCCAATCAGGACGGGCGCGGTGCGCATGTCAACCTTGTTGCCGCCGGCATCGTCGCCAACGCGCCCCACAGGGAAGAGGCGACCGCGTTGCTGGAATTTCTCGTCAGCGAGGCGGCGCAGAAGCAATTTGCCGAAGCCAACAACGAATACCCGGTTCTTGCCGGGGTGGCGCCCGACGCGCATGTGAGCGCCATGGGCGACTTCAAGCCAGATACCGAGACGCCGATCGCCTCCTTCAAGACCCATGCCGTCGAGGCGCAGGTGATCTTCAACGAGGTCGGCTGGAACTGACACGAATCGCGCGCGCCGCAAGATTGAGATGAATCACACGACCGACCCGGCCCGGGTCGGTCGTGAAATCCTTGCGGGGGCAGCGTCACATTGCGCAAGCAGGCATTTCGTGATGCAGCCCGCTTTTTCAGGGCACCGCGCCGCGAGCGCCGCGCCGTTGACTCGTGAAATTGTGGCAGAGGGGACATGACAGGCCCTGGCGTCCGGGCTATGGTGTCGGGCAGGGCAGTCAGGCGCGCCGACACTATGAAGGCGCTTGATCGAGGTCAAGGCGGGAAGGAGCGGCAATTTGTAGTCTGGTGTCGTGTGGCGGGCGCTCTTATATGGCGTTCACGCGGATAAAGGTGGCCCGAGGTGCCAAAGCGCCGGGAAAGCCCGCGCCAAATGGAAGGACGACGCCAGTGAACTATGCGGCCAGGCTCGATCAAGCGATCAACCGTCTGCACGAGGAGGGGCGCTATCGCACCTTCATCGACATCGAGCGCAGGAACGGCAATTTCCCCCATGCGATCTGGCGGCGGCCCGATGGCACGGAACAGCCGGTCACCGTCTGGTGCGGCAATGATTACCTTGGCATGGGCCAGCATCCCGAGGTGCTGCGCGCGATGCACGACGCAATCGACGCCACCGGCGCAGGCTCTGGCGGGACGCGCAACATATCGGGCACCACGGTCTATCACAAGCGGCTCGAGGCGGAACTGGCCGATCTGCATGGCAAGGAGGCGGCGCTTCTGTTTACCAGTGCCTATATCGCCAATGACGCCACGCTCTCGACCCTGCCCAAGCTGTTTCCGGGCCTGATTATCTATTCGGACGAATTGAACCACGCCTCGATGATCGAAGGCGTGCGGCGCAATGGCGGGGCCAAGCGGATTTTCCGCCACAACGACGTGGCGCATCTGCGCGAATTGCTGGCCGCCGACGACCCCGGCGCGCCCAAGCTGATCGCGTTCGAGAGCATCTATTCGATGGATGGCGATTTCGGACCCGTCGAGGCGATCTGCGATCTGGCCGACGAGTTCGGCGCGCTGACCTATATCGACGAGGTGCACGCGGTCGGCATGTATGGCCCGCGCGGGGCCGGTATCTGCGAGCGTGACCGGCTGATGCACCGTCTTGACATCATCAACGGCACGCTGGCCAAGGCCTATGGCGTGATGGGCGGCTATATCGCGGCCTCGGCCAGGATGTGCGACGCTGTGCGCAGCTACGCGCCGGGCTTCATCTTCTCGACATCGCTGGCGCCCGCGCTGGCGGCGGGGGCCACCGCCTCGGTTGCGTATCTCAAGACCTCCGAGGGGCAAAAGCTGCGCGAGCGGCATCAGACCCAGGCGAAAATCCTCAAGACGCGGCTTAAGGGGCTGGGCCTGCCGCTGATCGACCATGGCAGCCATATCGTGCCGGTGATGGTCGGCAATCCGGTGCATACGAAAAAGCTCAGCGACATGCTGCTCGAGGGCTATGGCATCTATGTTCAGCCGATCAACTTTCCCACCGTGCCGCGCGGCACCGAGAGGTTGCGCTTTACCCCCTCGCCGGTCCATGGGCCCGATGAGATGAACGAACTGGTGCGCGCCATGGATGCGCTTTGGGCACAATGCGCGCTCAACCGCTCGGAAATGGCGGGATGATGCCACGGCGAGTGCAATCGTCATTGCCTTGTGTTAGCCTGACGTAAAGAAAGGGGCAGGGGTCGAATCAACGTATTCGGCCTCAGGGCGCGGAACACACGAGAGGCATCAGGGCACATGATCGGGCGGTGGAACGCGCGCAAACCGGAGTCCGAAGAAGCCGAGATTCGCGGCTTTGACGCCTATGAGCTGCGTCTCGGCGATCTGATGCGCGGCGAGCGTGCGACGCTCGGCAAGTCGCTTCTCGACGTGGAGCGTGAATTGCGCATCCGGGCCAATTATGTCGCGGCCATCGAAAATGCCGATCCGTCCGTTTTCGACACGCCCGGTTTCATTCCCGGTTATGTGCGCTCCTACGCGCGTTATCTGGGCATGGACCCGGACGAGGCCTTTGCCGCCTTTTGCGCCGAATCGGGGTTTTCCATCGCGCATGGCATGTCGCGGGAAGCCTCGTCGCGCGGCACGGCCGAACGCACGGTGATCGCGCGCCCGCGCGCGCCGGACCCGCTGATGGGCAGCGGCACGCCCTTTCTGCCGGCCAGCGAGAGCTTTCTTTCGCGGATCGAGCCGGCTGCGGTCGGCTCGGCGCTGGTTCTGGTCGCACTCATTGGCGCGATCGGCTATGGCGGCTGGAGCGTGCTGCGGCAGGTGCAGCAGGTGCAGCTTGTGCCGGCAGAGAATACGCCGATGGTTCTGGCCGAACTCGATCCGCTGACGCAGGTGGCGCGCGGCGCGGAGGGGGCCGATGGCGCGGGCGGGTTCCAGCCGCCGCAAGAGGAGCGGCTGAGCCGTCTTTACCGGCCCAGGGCGCTTGATGTGCCGTTGATGGTGGCGCGCGACGCGCCGATCTCGATGCTGGATCCGCGTGAGGTGGGCACGCTGAGCCCCGCCGCGCCCGTGGCCGATCGCGATAGCGCAATCGTGCTGGCGCTGCGCGAGGCGCAGGAGGGCGACGCCGGGGCCGCGCCCTCGCCGCAGGTGGTCGCCGATGACCGCCCCGGCGTGCAGATGGTCGCCGTGCGCCCGGCCTGGGTGCGGGTGAACGGGGCCGATGGCTCGGTCATCTTCGAGGGGATCATGAATGCGGGCCAGACCTATGACGTGCCCGCGACCGAGGAGCCGCCGGTGGTGCGGGTGGGCGAATCGGGGGCGATCTATTTCCGCGTGAACGGCGCGCATCACGGCCCGGTCGGGCCGCGCGGGGCGGTGACCTCGAACGTGGTGCTCTCGCCCGCCGATCTGATCGAGCGCTTTGCCGTGGCCGATATCGAGGCCGACCGCGACCTTCAGCGTCACATGGCCGAGTTGTCGCCGCCCGTGCAGGACTGAGCACGATTGCCGCGCGGGCAGTTGCGCGTTATCTCCCCGGTCCGAGAGCATCCCAACCAAGCGGGGCCAAGCGATGTCGCACAATCCCATTCGCCCGTGGCGCAATATCGAGCGCCGCACGTCGCGTCAGATCATGGTCGGGCCGGTTCCGGTGGGCGGCGGCGCGCCGATCACCGTGCAGACCATGACCAACACGCTCACGACCGATGTGGCGGGCACCGTGGCACAGGTGCAGGCCGCCGCCGAGGCGGGGGCCGATATCGTGCGCGTCTCGGTGCCCGACGAGGCAAGCGCGAAGGCGCTGAAGGACATCGTGCGCGAAAGCCCGGTGCCGATCGTGGCGGATATCCATTTCCATTACCGGCGCGGGATCGAGGCGGCCGAGGCTGGCGCGGCCTGCCTGCGCATCAACCCCGGCAATATCGGCAGCGCCGCGCGCGTGCGCGAGGTGATCGCGGCGGCGCGCGATCACGGCTGTTCGATGCGGATCGGGGTGAATGCGGGCAGTCTCGAAAAGCACCTGCTGGAGAAATACGGCGAGCCCTGCCCCGAGGCGATGGTGGAATCGGGCCTCGACCATATCCGCATTCTCCAGGACAACGACTTTCACGAGTTCAAGATCAGCGTCAAGGCGTCGGACGTGTTTCTCGCCGCCGCCGCCTACAGCCAGCTGGCCGAGGTTACCGATGCGCCTATCCACCTCGGGATCACCGAGGCGGGCGGGCTGATGACCGGCACGATCAAGAGCGCGATCGGCCTTGGCAACCTCTTGTGGTCCGGCATCGGCGACACGATCCGGGTGAGCCTCTCGGCCGATCCGGTCGAGGAGGTGAAGGTCGGCTATGAAATCCTCAAGGCGCTCGGGTTGCGGCATCGGGGGGTGAACATCATTTCCTGCCCAAGCTGCGCGCGGCAGGGCTTTGACGTGATCCGGACGGTGGAAATCCTCGAAGCAAGGCTCGCGCATATCAAGACGCCGATGAGTCTGTCGATCATCGGCTGCGTGGTCAACGGCCCCGGCGAGGCGCTGATGACCGATGTGGGATTTACCGGCGGGGGCGCGGGCAACGGGATGGTCTATCTTGCCGGCAAGCAGAGCCACCGCATGGACAACGCGCGCATGATCGAGCACATCGTCGAACAGGTCGAGCGCCGCGCCGCCGAGATCGAGGCGCAGGGCGCGAAGGCGGCGGAATAACGGCGCGCGCGCCGTCGGGTCAGAGCGCGCGCCAGCCGATATCGCGGCGGCAGAAGCCCTCGGGCCAGTCGATCCGGTCCACCATGCCATAGGCGCGATCTGACGCCTCGCGCAGGCTCGCCCCGCGCGCCGTCACCCCCAGAACCCGCCCGCCATCGGCGACGAATCGCCCGTCGCGCCGCGCCGTGCCGGCGTGGAACACCTGATGAAAGCTGTCCTCGGGGCAGTCCTCGATCCCGCCGATGACGCTGCCTTTCTCATAGTCGCCGGGATAGCCCCTGGCCGCCATCACCACGCAGATCGCGTGATCGTCGGCCCAGTTGACGCTCATCTCCGCCAGCCGCCCCTCGGCGCTGGCCTGCATCAGGTCGAGCGCCTGCCCGCCAAGCCGCATCATCAGCGCCTGCGCTTCCGGGTCGCCGAAACGCACGTTGAATTCCACCAGGCGGGGCGCGCCCGCCTCGATCATCAGCCCGACGAAGAGCACGCCGGAACAGGGCGTGCCGCGCCGCACCATCTCGGCCAGAACCGGGCGCACGATCTCGTCAAGCGCGCGCTGCGTGACCGCCCCGGTCATGACCGGGGCGGGGGAATAGGCCCCCATGCCGCCGGTGTTGGGGCCGGTATCGCCCTCGCCCACGCGCTTGTGATCCTGCGCCGTGCCGATGGGCAGCGCCGTCTCGCCGTCGCAGAGCACGAAGAACGATGCCTCCTCGCCGGTCATGAACTCTTCGATCACCACCTCGGCCCCGGCCTCGCCAAAGGCCCCGCCGAACATCTCGTCGATCGCGGCAAGCGCCTGGGCTTCGGTCTCGGCCACGATCACGCCCTTGCCGGCGGCAAGGCCATCGGCCTTGACCACGATCGGCGCGCCATGCGCACGGACATGATCGCGCGCGGCCTGCGCGTCGGTAAAGTGGCGATATGCCGCCGTGGGTGCGCCCGCCGCGGCGCAAACGGCCTTGGCAAAGCTCTTGGAGGATTCCAGCCGCGCCGCCGCCTGCGAGGGACCGAAGACGAGGATCCCCGCTTCGCGCAGCCGATCCGCCACGCCCGCGGCAAGCGGTGCCTCGGGGCCGATTATGACGAGATCCACCGCCTCTTCCTCGCAAAAGACCGCCACCGCGCCGCCGTCAAGAATGTCGAGCGCGGCGCATTCGGCGATCTGCGCGATCCCGGCATTGCCCGGCGCGACAATCAGCCGGTCGCATTTGGGGTTCTGCAACACGGCCCAGGCCAGGGCATGTTCGCGCCCCCCCCCGCCCAGAATGAGGATGTTCATGCCATTTGCTCCCTTGGCCCCGGCTTTTGCGCGTTCTAGGGTCAGCGGCGAGGGGACACAAGACGAAGAGGCGCGCATGTCCGACCTGATCGACGAGGGGGCCACCGAAGGCAACGCCCCGGAATTTTCGGTTTCCGAGATTTCCGGCGCGATCAAGCGCGTGATCGAGGGCGAGTTTGGCCATGTGCGCGTGCGTGGCGAGCTGGGGCGCATCTCGCGGCCGCGATCGGGGCATGTCTATCTCGACCTCAAGGACGACCGGGCGGTGCTGTCCGCGATCATCTGGAAGGGCGCGGCCGCGCGCCTTGCCGTTCAGCCGGAAGAGGGCATGGAGGTGATCGCCACCGGGCGGCTGACCACCTTTGCGGGGCAGTCGCGCTATCAGCTCATCATCGAGGACATGGTGCCCGCGGGCACGGGCGCGCTCATGGCGATGCTGGAAAAGCGCAAGGCCATGCTCGCCGCCGAGGGGCTGTTCGATGCCGCCCGCAAGAAGCCGCTGCCCTACCTGCCCGAGGTGATCGGGGTGGTGACCTCGCCCTCGGGCGCGGTGATCCGCGACATCCTGCACCGGCTGCGCGAGCGGTTCCCGCGCAAGGTGCTGGTCTGGCCGGTGGCGGTGCAGGGGCAGAATTGCGCGACAGAGGTGGCGCGCGCGATCCGCGGCTTCAACGCGCTCGCACCGGGTGGCGCGCTGCCGCGTCCTGACCTTCTGATCGTGGCGCGCGGCGGCGGCTCGGTCGAGGATCTGTGGGGCTTCAACGAGGAAATCGTCGTGCGCGCGGCCGCCGAGAGCGCGATTCCGCTGATCTCTGCCGTCGGGCATGAAACCGACACCACGCTGATCGATTACGCCGCCGACAAGCGCGCGCCGACGCCGACGGCGGCGGCGGAACTGGCGGTGCCGGTGCGGCTCGACCTGCTGACATGGCTCGAGGGGCAGGGCGCGCGGCTCATCCATGCGCAGCGGCAGGCCATCGCGCTGCGCGGCCAGCGGCTGCGCGATCTCGCGCGTGCCCTGCCGCGCCCCGAGACGCTGCTCGATGGTGCGCGCCAGCGGGTCGATACCTGGGGCGACCGGCTGCCGGCCGCGCTCATCCGGCTGGTGCAGCTGCGGCGCGTGCGGCTCTCGGAGAGCGCGGGCGTGCTGCGTCCCGCGCTCTTGCGGCGCGCGGTGGAGGCAGAGCGGCGCCGGCTGGCGGCTGCGGCGGTGCGGCTCGATACCGGGGCGCTCGCGCGCGAGATCGCGCAGAAGCGGCGCGAACTCGACCGCGAGACGCTGCGCCTTGCCGAGGCCGTGCAGCGTGATCTCGGCGCGCGGCGTGACCGGCTTGCGGCGCTCGACCGGCTGCACGAGACACTGGGCTATCGCGCCACGCTGGCGCGGGGCTATGCTGTGGTGCGCGCAGGCGGCAGGCTGGTGACGACGTGCAAGGCGGCAAAGGCCGCCATGGCGCTGGAAATCGAGTTCGCCGACGGGGTGTTGCCCGTCAGGGCCGACCCTTCGACACGGCCTGCGCCCGGATCCGGGCGCAGCCCCCGGGGGCAGGGAAGCCTGTTCTGAGCGGGCAAGGGCCGCTTGCGCCGGGGGGGGGCGGCCACGGCGCGGATACGGGGCGCGCCCGCACCTCACATCTTGTCGAGACAATGCCGCCGAAAGGCGCGCTTGAGCAGGTCCAGTTCCTCGCGCAGAAGCGCCATCTCGGCGCGGATGTCAAAGCTGAGCGCATCGCCGGCAAGCAGCGTGAAACTGTCGAGCGTCTCGCCGCTCTGCCGGTCGCGGATGATGAATGTCTGCACCCCGTCGGCGATCCTTTCGGGCGGCACCGGCACGCGCAGCGCCCAGTCCCCCTCTGGGCGCGCGATCACCTCGACGCCCGGCACCCGCTCTTGCAGATGGGTCACCTCGATCTCGGGCGTGCCCTGGGCCTCGCCCGTCAGCACCCCCTCCCATACGCCCGCAAACAGCCGGGTCTTGACCAGTTTCAACGCGCCCATCCCAGCCTCTTTCAGAGTGCCGCGCGCGGGCGGCGGCTCATGGTTATGTCGCGCAGGATGACCTGGCACATCCGCGGCGTCTCGAAGATCAGATCGAGCCACGCGCGCTCGATCCGCTTTTCGTTGATGTCGCAATAGGCCAGGTCGAACTCGACCATGGTCTCATCTTCCGCGCCGAGCGGCAATTCGCGGACGGTCTGTTCGGTGTTCGGCCCGTGGCGGATATTGAGCCGCGCAAAGACCTTCAGCGGCCTTTCCAGCTCCACGATGGCGTCGAGCCGGACCAGGTGCTGCCGTGTCAACCCCTCGATTGCATCCTGCGGCAGGTCGATTGCCAGCGACAGGAACGAGCCGTCAAAGCCAAAGACCTCCATCCGCAGGCCATAGGGGGCCAGGTCGGTCGCGCGGCCGTTGCGCAGCTGGCGAAGCGACAATTCGGACAGGGGGCAATCGTGAAACACGGTGATCTCACGTCCGAACCCGGCGCTTGACGGCACCGGCGCCATGCCCGGCATGGGCAGCGGCTGGCGCCAGACATCGGGCCGCCAGGCCCAATCGGTGCCATGGGGGCGGGGAAAGGTGCAGGATCCGACCAGCGGCAGGGCAAGCCGGCCCTCGGCCACGGCGAGCGCCTCGCCCAGGTAACGGTCGAATTCGCGTCCCCGCCTGCGCAATTGCCGCAGCTCGTCCAGCTTCATTGCCGGGGCATCGCGCGCCGCCTTGCGCCAGCTGCGCAGCGTTCTTTTCTGCAGGGCGACATCTATCAGGTTCATGCGGATCGCATCCTCGGCGTGACGCCCGCACGCGGGCCCCGGCACGTTACCAACGAACCCTTCCCATAACATTAATTTGAAACCGGAAACAATCCGGCGGGTGAGGTGCGCGCGCGTGTGGCGGGTGTTTGCGCACCCGCGCGCAGCCCTTCGGCCAGATCGTGCAACAGGCCGCGCCCCTCGGGGCCGGCGAGCGGGCTGCCCTCGGGCGCGTAAACGGCAAGCCCCACCAGGTGCCCCGCCACCGTGCGCGCGCCCCGCCAATGGCGCGGGTCGCCCCCCGGCAGCACCGTCTCGCCCCCGTCCATCACCTGCACATAGGCAAGCCCTGCCTGCGTGCCGCCCGCGCCCGTGCGCGCCGGGGCCACGGCGCGCGCCAGCCCTTCGGGCGAAGGCGCGGGCGCGTCGCCCTGCGGCATGATCGAAACCGTCATCACCGCCGGGGCCACGGCGATGCCCGGCTGGCCGGTCAGGCGCTCGCATGGCGCCAGAAGCGCCACGCGCCCCGACGAGCGCCGCATACTGTCAGCATCCACACAATAGCCGCGCGGCGCGCTCAGGATCACCGCCCCGTCGTCGAATGCCACCTGCCGGATCGCCGGGCGTGGCCCCTCCTCGACCGGGGCGAGGCACCCCGCCAGCAGCACAAGCGCCAGCGCCGCCAGGATATCAGAGGTCCATGTAGACATGCCGCTCGGCCTTGGCGCCGGGATGGGTAACGGCACCCTTGTGGGTCGGCCCGACAAGCTGGGCGTATTTCCACAGCGCGCCCGAGGCGTAGAGCGTCTCGCGCGGACCGGTCCAGCCTTCGCGCCGTGCGGCCAGTTCCTCGTCGCCCAGATCGACCGAGAGCGTTCCGTTCACCGCGTCGATGGTGATGACATCGCCCGAACGGATGAGGGCGATCGGCCCGCCCTGCGCCGCCTCCGGCCCGACATGGCCGACACAGAAGCCGCGCGTCGCCCCCGAGAACCGCCCGTCGGTGATGAGCGCGACCTTCTTGCCCATGCCCTGGCCCGAGAGCGCGGCGGTGGTGGCCAGCATCTCGCGCATGCCCGGCCCACCGGCGGGGCCTTCGTTGCGGATGACGATGACCTCGCCTTCGTTGTAGTCCCGCGCCTTCACGGCCTCGAACGCGTCTTCCTCGCATTCAAACACCCGCGCGGGGCCGGTAAAGACCTGATGCTCGGGCGCGATCCCCGCCACCTTGACGATGGCCCCGTCGGGCGCGAGATTGCCCTTGAGGCCAACGACGCCGCCGGTCTTCGTGATCGGTGTCTCGATGGGGTAGATGACCTTGCCATCGGCCTCGCGTTCGATCAGATTGAGTTCCTCGCCGATGGCGCGTCCGCTCGCGGTCATGCACTCCTCGTGGATGAGGCCCGCCTTGCGCAATTCCTTCATTACCACCGGGATGCCGCCGGCGTCATAGAGATCCTTGGCGACATAGGCCCCGCCCGGTTTGAGATCGACGAAATAAGGCGTGTCGCGGAAGATCTCGCAGACATCGTCGAGGAAGAAATCGATCCCCGCCTCGTGGGCAATCGCCGGCAGGTGCAGCCCGGCATTGGTGCTGCCGCCGGTGCAGGCCACCACGCGCGCGGCGTTCTCGAGGCTCTTGAGCGTCACCACGTCGCGGGCGCGGATGTTGCGCTCCAGCAGGTTCATGACCGCGCGGCCAGAGGCTTCGGCAAACTGGTCGCGGCTCTCGTAGGGGGCCGGCATCCCCGAGGAATTCATCAGCGCAAGGCCGATCGCCTCGGACACGCAGGCCATCGTGTTGGCGGTGAACTGTCCACCGCAGGCCCCCGCCGAGGGGCAGGCCACGCGTTCGAGCGCATCGAGCGCCTTGTCGGACATGGTGCCGTTCTGGTTCCAGCCCACGGCCTCGAACATGTCCTGCACGGTCAGGTCGCGGGTGCGGAACTCCTCGGGGATCTCGGGGATCTGCGGTGCGCGGCCCGGCAGTATCGAGCCGCCATAGATGAACACCGACGGCACGTTGAGCCGCACCATCGCCATCATCATCCCCGGCAGCGACTTGTCACAGCCGGCCAGCCCCACCAGCGCGTCATAGCAATGGCCGCGCATCGTCAGCTCGACCGAATCGGCGATCGCCTCGCGCGAGGCGAGCGAGGAGCGCATCCCCTCATGGCCCATGGCGATGCCGTCGGTCACGGTGATGGTGGTGAACTCGCGCGGGGTGCCGTGGGCCTCCTTGACGCCGCCCTTGACGGCCTGCGCCTGACGGCTGAGCGAGATGTTGCAGGGCGCGGCCTCGTTCCAGCAGGTGGCGACGCCCACGAGCGGCTGATGAATCTCCGTCTCGGTCATGCCCATGGCATAGTAATAGGACCGGTGCGGCGCGCGCGCGGGGCCTTCGGTCACATAACGGCTGGGCAGTCTGGATTTGTCGATCCTGGTCATGAGGGGCCTCCCGAGATTTTCTGAAATCGGTCTAGGCCAGCGGCGCGGGCGGGGCAAGCCGATTGCAAGCTCCGGCGCGGGCGGCTAGCGTCGCGGCCATGCGATACGCCGCCCACGAGACCCTCGTTGCCCCGGCCCGCGCCTCGGCGTCGCTGTTGCGGCTTGTGGCGGGCAGCGTGCTGACCGTGGCGGTGTTCGTCGCGCTCAGCGTGGCCTGGTCGAACGCCCTGCCGGTCATTTTCGGCCCCGAGGGCTGGGCCGAGGTCGCGCCGGGGGTTGCGGCGGCGACAACGCCCGTGGGCGTGCTCGTCAACCTATTCACTTTCGCGCTGCTCATCGCCGCGCTCGCGGTGAGCGTCAGGGTGGTGCACGGGCGCGGGCTTCTCGGTCTCGTCGGGCCGCTGCCGCGCGCCCTGTCGCAATTCCGGCGCGCGCTGGTGGCGGTTGCGCTGCTCTACGCGGTGCTGCTGCCGCTGCCCATGCCCGAGGCCTATGCGCCCGTGCGCAACCTCGCCACCGGCACCTGGCTTGCCTTTCTGCCGCTGGCGCTTGGCGGGCTTGTCATCCAGGTTCTCGCCGAGGAGATGCTGTTCCGCGGCTACCTCCAGAGCCAGCTTGCCGCGCGCTTTGCCTCGCCGCTCGTGTGGATGGGGCTGCCCTCGCTCGGCTTTGGCCTGTTGCATCTCGATTTCGCCACCCATGGCGCGCTCGCGTGGATGGTGGCGGTATGGGCCATGCTCTTTGGTCTGGCCGCCGCCGATCTTACCGCGCGTTTCGGCACGCTCGGGCCTGCCACGGCGCTGCATTTCCTCAACAATTGCAGCGCGATTCTCTTTGCCGCACCCATGGGGCGTTTCGACGGGCTGGCGCTTTATGCCTATCCGTTCGAGTTGACCAACAGCGCGGCGCTGATGGCGCTGATGCCCGCCGATCTGCTGATCCTGCTTTGCGCCTGGCTGGCGATCCGGCTTGCCCTGCGCGGCTGATTGCGGCTGCGTCCTCGCGCCCGCGCGAGGTGCAGGTAGCGCTTGACCTCCGGGCGGACCATGGTAGCAGGAGTTTGGCCGGGCCTGTAGCTCAATTGGTCAGAGCAGGGCGCTCATAACGCCTTGGTTGGGGGTTCGAGTCCCTCCGGGCCTACCATCCCCGCCTTTCCGGCCCTGCCCTTGCGACCAGTTTTCAGCCTGATCGGGGTGAATCGTGGTTTCTGTTCGGGCGGCGGTTTCGCGGCGGTTTCGATGGGCCTGTGTGGCTGGCATGGACCGCGTCTGGGGTCAGGACGGCGCGGGTGGAGCGGGACCGTTCGGCGTTGTGACAGGTCAGCCATTTCCCGATTGCGTCTCGGGCGTCTGAGCCTGTCTCGAAGGTGCGCGGGCAGACGCATTCGTGCTTCAGTGACCGCCACAGCAGTGACCGCCACAGCCGGTCGATCACGCTCCAGGGGCGACGCGATATCAGCGTTTGAACAGTGATTTCACGGTATCGGGCGCGCTGCGCCGGTATTGCGGCGGTGCAGTGATCTCGGCGCCGAGTTCGGCGGCGGCGTGCCAGGGCCAGCGCGGATCGTACAACACCCCACGCGCCAGCGCGACCATATCGGCATCGCCCGTGCCGATGATCGCCTCGGCCTGTTTCGGTTCGGTGATCAGGCCCACGGCGATCACCGGGATGTCCACTTGTGCGCGCACCATGCGGGCCAGCGGCACCTGAAAGTTCGGGCCGACGGGAATGGACTGGCGCGGGTCCAGCCCGCCGCTGGAAACATGAATGGCCGCGCAGCCAATGCCTTGCAGCTCGCGTGCCAGCGCGATCGTCTGCGCGATGTCCCAACCGCCCTCGACCCAGTCGGTCCCCGACACCCGCACGGTCACGGGCCGGTCCGCCGGAAACGCGGCGCGCACGGCCTCGAACACCTCAAGCGCGAGGCGCATGCGGTTTTCCAGACTGCCGCCATAGCTATCGGTGCGGGTATTCGACAAGGGCGAAAGGAACTGGTGCAGCAGATAGCCATGCGCGGCGTGCAGTTCGACCGCATCGAACCCCAGACGTCCGGCGCGACGGGCGGCCTCGGCGAAATCCGCGACCACGCGTTTCACCCCTTCCGCATCCAGTGCGAGCGGCGGTCTGTCCTTCGGCGAAAAGGGCAGGGCCGACGGCGCCACGGTCTGCCAGCCATGCGGATCGTCGGCAGGCAGTTGATGGCCGCCCTTCCAGGGCTGCTCGCAGCTTGCCTTGCGCCCGGCATGGGCCAGTTGCAGCCCCAGCGGCATGGCCGACCACTGACGCACGGCTTGCATGACGCGGCCCGTCGCGGCCTCGGTCGCGTCATCGTAAAGCCCTGCGTCGGCCCATGAAATCCGCCCTTCGGGGGCGACGGCGGTGGCCTCGAAAATCAGCAGCCCGGCGCCGGACATGGCCAGTTGCCCGTAATGCATCACATGCCAGTCGGTCAGACAGCCTTGCTGGGCGGAATACTGGCACATCGGCGCGATGACGATACGGTTTTCCAGCTCGAGCGAGCCGATGCGCGTGGGGGTGAAAAGCGCGGGAGTGCTCATGTGTATCTTCTCTTTTCCGTGTGTTGTTTTTCAGGTCACTGAATTGTCCGCGGCGCGCAAGGCCCCGAGCGTGTCAGAGACATCGCAACATCCATCGTTCAGTTCCAGCTCATGGCATTGCATTGGTGTAACCGCGACAGAAGAGTTCGTCCTGCTTTTTCGACCACTATGCGACCCGGTCAAGGTGGATGAGGGTTTCGTGTCAGGCGGCCATTTTCATGGGTTCTTGTTTGCTCGCACGGACTGCGTCCGGGGTCAAGGTGACGCGCTGCCGAAGACGGACGCGCCGATCGACCGGCGGGCGCTGCCGCCAATCCCGGCGTGGGGTCCCGGGCGCGGTCAGATCTCGGAGCGCTCGCGCAAGACCTGCTGCACGATCCCGACGAGCAGCAGATAGAGGCTTGTCGCCACCAGCCCCCAATGCGCCCAGCCTTGCAGGTCGAAATGTGCCAAGGCCGCCCAGCCGGCGAGCGACATCCAGACAAGCGCCACTGGCAGCGACAACCACCGCCAGCGGCGCGTGCGCACCGGGTGGATGAACCTCAGCGGCAGGAACATCGCCATCGAGAGCGCCGCCACCAGCGCCAGAATGATCCCGAAATTCGGCTCGATCGCGAAGAGCACCAGCACCACCATGTTCCAGCAGCCGGGAAAGCCGGAAAATGAATTGTCGAGCGTCTTCATCCGGGTATCGGCGAAATACATGGCGCTGGCACAGGTGATGACGATGATGACAGGCCAGCCGGTCCAGCCCGGCAGGAGGCCGGATCTGAAGAGCGCGAAGGCCGGGATGAAGACATAGGTCAGGTAGTCGATGATGAGATCGAGCCGCACACCATCGAATTCGGGGGCATATGTCTTGACGTGGCAGCGTCGCGCAAGAGGGCCGTCGATGCCATCGACGGCAAGGGCCACGACGAGCCAGAGGAACATCGTCCGCCAGTCCCGGTCGATCGCGGCGAGCATGGCCAGCATGGCGAACACGGCGCCGGTCGCGGTGAACAGGTGAACAAGAAGGGCACGGATGCGCGGGGTCATGCCCTTTGCATGGCGCATGGTGACGGATTTGCAAAGCGAAAC
Organism: Roseovarius sp. UBA6167; assembly: GCA_002428225.1. GTDB lineage: Bacteria > Pseudomonadota > Alphaproteobacteria > Rhodobacterales > Rhodobacteraceae > Roseovarius. Next base: position 33,008 of record DIUD01000087.1, read on the forward strand.
CCGGCCCCTTGCAGGGACCGGGCCGGAAATTGCGCAACGGGTGGCTCAGTTGGACAGGCGGACCTCTTCGAGCGGATACCCCAGCATGTCGCGGCTCTCCCAGGATACATGGCAATCGTGACAGAAACTTTGCTTGATCCTCATCGGTTTGCCATTGGGCTGCACCGCTGAATAGACCCAGTCTGCGGTCTCGGGCGCGGACCCTGCCTCGCCTTTGGTCATGATGAAAAGCGGGCCGACGCGGGCCTCTTTGTTTTTGGTCGAGATGGTGATGCTTTCCTTGGCCAGAACCGAGCCTGCGGGCATCACTACGCCGTCTTCGGCATATTTGAGATATTGCTCGGCGGCGATATCATTGGCGAAGGTGAACAGCAGGCGGTTGTCATGGGCACCGGCCACGGCGGGGCGGGTGCTTGTCTTTGCCCAGTCGCGATAGGCGGCGGCAACCTCATTGCCTTCCGTGGTATAGGCTTCGACCATCCGGTCGCTGATGCAGTCATAGATTTCGGCGATCGCGGCCTCTTCGAGATCGAACGCATCCTCGACATCCGCGGCACAGGCCTGCGCGGCTGCCTGATGTCCTGTCATCACTCCGAGGGCGAGGGTGGCGGCGGCAAGATAGTGACGTTTCATAAGGGGTGTTCTCCGGTTTCTGACGTGATGCAGGGGGTTGCCCGCTGGCAGGGTGGCACATATCGGCTGTAATTGGACCTGACTATTGCGTGAGGTCGCGTGAGTTCTTTCCGCCGGTCCGGGAAGGGGAGCGATGTTGGGCAGCACGCCGGCGGCCACCGAAGCGGCGGAGGCGTGCCGAACGGGCTTGACCCCGCGCGCGCGGTTGCAGACATGATAGGCACAACAGATCCGGGAGAGCCCATGCCAGATCCAGACCTTGCCGCGCTGAGATTCCTGCAAACGCGCCGCTCGCGCCCGGCGAAAACGCTCGGCCTGCCGGTGCCGGACCGTGCGGCGCTCATGCCGCTTCTTGTGGCCGGGCTGCGCGTGCCCGACCATGGCAAGCTGGAGCCGTGGCGCCTTGTCGTGCTGGAGCGCGCGGCGCTTGTGCGGCTCGCGTCGCTGGTGCCCGAGGCGGGCGCGCGGCTCGGGCGCTCGGCCGAGGAGATCGCCAGGCAGCAGGCGCAATTCACCGACGCGCACCTAGCCGTGGCGGTGATCGCCGCGCCGAAGCCCTCCGACAGGATCCCTGCCATCGAACAGAGCCATTCGGCGGGCTGCGTGGCCTACGGGTTGCTCAATGCCGCACTGGCGGCGGGGTGGGGGGCGAACTGGCTGACCGGCTGGGCGAGCCATGAGCGGGGCTTTGCCGCGGCGGCGCTCGGGCTTGGCCCGTCGGAGTCGATCGTCGGTTTCGTTCATATCGGCACCGAGCGCGCCGCGCCCCCCGATCGCCCCCGGCCCGACCCCGAGGCCGTGATCGCCTGGATGCCGGAATGATCCTTTCGGCCTTTCTCAGGACGCTTGGACAGATCGGCGATCCGCGCTTTCGGCGGGTGCTTCTGCTTGGCATCGGGCTGACGCTGGCGCTTCTGGTGGCGGTCTATGCGCTGGTGCTCTGGCTGATCCAGACAATGGTAGGCGACACCACGGTGTTGCCGGTGATCGGCGAGGTGACCTGGGTGGGTGATCTGCTCGGCTTTGGCTCGCTCGCCCTGATGATCGCGCTCTCGGTCTTCCTGATGGTGCCGGTCGCCTCGGCGATCACCTCGCTGTTTCTCGACGAGGTGGCGCAGGCGGTGGAGGATCGCCACTACCCCGGCCTGCCCCCGGCCCCGGCCGTGCCCCTTGCCGAGGCGTTCAGGGACACGGTGAATTTCCTTGGTATAATCGTGGGCGCAAACCTGGCCGCGCTTGTTCTCTATGCGATCTTCACGCCGTTTGCGCTGTTCATTTTCTGGGGGCTGAACGGCTATCTGCTGGGGATGGAGTATTTCCAGCTCGCCGCCATGCGCCGGGAGGGGCGCGACGGGGCGACGCGGCTCCGGCGCAGGCATCGCCTGACGATCTGGGCGGCGGGGGTTCTCATGGCGATGCCGCTCTCGGTGCCGCTGGTCAACCTGCTTGTCCCGGTGCTGGGGGCCGCGACCTTCACCCATATCTACCACGCTATCCGGCGGCCGACCCCATCCGGTTGAACAGGTCGATGTCGCGCACCGAGATCATGCCCGACACGATCACCCACGCCGCGATCGCCCAGAGCACGGCGGCGATGCCGGTGGTGATCCATGCCTTTTTCCGCAGGTGATGATGCGCGGGCGCGCCCGCCTGCGTGCCCGGCACGATCTGCCCGACATCGCCCTGCGTCTGGATGCGAATCGGCAGGATCACGAAGAAGGTGAGAAACCAGATCACCACATAGAGCACGATGGCCGAGGTGATACCCATCAGACCTGCTCCAGTTCCACCAGGCAGCCGTTGAAATCCTTGGGGTGCAGAAACAGGACCGGCTTGCCATGCGCCCCGATCTTCGGTTCGCCCGAGCCGAGCACGCGCGCGCCGCTGGCCTTGAGGTGGTCGCGCGCGGCAAGGATGTCCGCGACCTCGTAGCAGACATGATGGATGCCGCCCGAGGGGTTCTTGTCCAGAAACCCCCTGATCGGGCTGTTCTCGCCCAGAGGGTAGAGCAGTTCGATCTTGGTATTCGGCAATTCGATGAAGACCACGGTCACGCCGTGATCGGGTTCGTCCTGCGGCGCGCCGACCTTCGCGCCGAGCGCGTCGCGATACTGTGCGCTCGCAGCCTCGAGATCGGGCACGGCGATGGCGACATGGTTGAGACGTCCGATCATGGGGCACTTCCTTCTGGCTGGTCTGGCGGGGTTATGGCGCGGGCGGGGGGCTGATTCAAGCGGCAGGGCGACGCAGCCGGCCATTAACCCGGCGTTCATCATGAGCGGGCAAGCTGAGCGGGTTCTGATTCCGAAAGGAGCCCTGCGATGATCGACCCGGAAACACTCGCCCGCCCGCGCACCTCTCCGGCCTCCCGTCCCCTGCTCGGGCTGACGGTGCTTCTGGTGGAGGATAGCCGCTACGCCTCTGATGCCCTGCGCCTGATGTGCCTGCGCAGCGGCGCGCGCCTGCGCCGCGCCGACAGCCTGCGCGCGGCCGAGCGGCATTTGCAGGTTTATCGCCCTTCCGTGCTGATCGTCGATCCGGGGCTGCCGGATGGCTCGGGCCTCGATCTGATCGCGCGCCTCTCTGCGGCGCGCCCGCGCATCCCGGTGATTTTCGCCATGAGCGGTGATCCGGGGCTGGATGGCGCGGCGCGGCAGGCGGGGGCCGACGGGTTCCTGGCCAAGCCGCTGGTGCGGGTCGCGGAATTTCAGCAGGCAATCCTGCGTCACCTGCCGCCGGACCGCTGCCCTTCGGGGCCCTACGCGCTCTCGCAGGAACAGATCCGGCCCGACCGTCTCGCCTATCGCGACGATCTCGAGCATGTCCGCGCGGTGCTGGCCGCCCGCCCCGGCGCGGCGGCGCTGGCCTATGCGGCGCAGTTCCTCAAGGGTGTGGCGCAGTCGGCGGGCGATCCGGGGCTGGCGCAGGCCGCAAGCGGCCTGACCGGCCACGGCGCCGAGGCGGGGCTTGCGCATGTCATGGGCCTGATCGAGGCGCGGCTGGCCGAGCGGATGGCGATCTGAGCGCGCGACGCGGATCGGCCCCTGCCGTGGCGCACGCCACGGCTTTGCGATTGCGCGGGGCGGGGCAATCGTCTAACCCGTGCCGCGACACGCAAGAGGACGACGCCATGAGCGAGAGCAGAACCGGCATCACCTATGCAGAGGCGGGCGTCGATATCGACGCGGGCAATGCCCTCGTTGAGCGGATCAAGCCCGCCGCCGCTGCCACGAAACGGCCCGGCGTGATGTCCGGGCTGGGGGGCTTTGGCGGGCTTTTTGATCTCAGGGCGGCGGGGTTCAGCGACCCGGTTCTGGTGGCGGCGACCGACGGGGTGGGCACCAAGCTGCGTATCGCCATCGACACCGGGATCGTCGCGGGCGTGGGCGTCGATCTGGTGGCCATGTGCGTCAACGACCTGATCTGTCAGGGGGCGGAGCCGCTGTTTTTCCTGGACTATTTCGCCACAGGCAAGCTCGAGGTCGAAAAGGCCGCGCGCATCGTCGAGGGAATCGCGCGCGGCTGTGCCGCCTCGGGCTGTGCGCTCATCGGTGGCGAGACTGCGGAAATGCCGGGGATGTATCCCGCGGGCGATTTCGACCTTGCGGGCTTTGCCGTCGGCGCGATGGAGCGCGGCGGCGATTTGCCCAAAGGGGTGGCCGAGGGCGATGTCCTGCTGGGGCTGGCCTCGGACGGGGTGCATTCCAACGGCTACAGCCTTGTGCGCCGGATCGTCGAGGTCTCGGGGCTGGGCTGGGGCGATCCGTGCCCCTGGGGCGAGGGCATGCTTGGCGTGGCGCTGCTTGCGCCGACGCGGCTCTATGTGCGCCCCGTCCTGGCGGCGCTCGGGCTGGGTGGCATCAAGGGTCTTGCCCATATCACCGGCGGCGGCCTCACCGAGAACGTGCCGCGCGTCCTGCCCGCGGGACTGGGGGTCGAGATCGACCTTGGCGCATGGGACTTGCCGGGTGTCTTTCGCTGGCTGGCCGCGACGGGCGGCATCGCGGAGCCGGAACTCCTCAAGACGTTCAATTCCGGCATCGGCATGGTGGTGGTGGTCGATCCCGCGCGCGCGGGCGCGATCGAGACCGCCCTCGCAGAGGCGGGAGAGAGCGTCGCGCGCATCGGGCGCGTGGTGGCGGGCGCGGGCGTGCGCTATGAGGGCCGCCTGCTGTGACATGGCGCGTTGCGATCTTTCTCTCCGGGGGCGGGTCGAACATGCGCGCGCTTGTCGCCTCGATGACCGGCGATCATCCGGCGCGGCCCGCGCTTGTCCTGTCCAATGAGCCGCAGGCGGGCGGCATCGCCTGGGCGCGGGCGCAGGGTCTTGCGACCGAGGTGGTGGATCACCGCCCCTTCGGCAAGGATCGCGCCGCCTTCGAGGCCGAGATCGCGGCAAGGCTTGCCCCGCACGAGATCGACCTCATCTGCCTTGCGGGGTTCATGCGGGTGCTGACTGCGGGTTTCGTCGGCCAGTGGGCGGGGCGGATGATCAACATTCACCCTTCGCTCCTGCCGAAATATCGCGGGCTGCACACCCATGCCCGCGCGCTCGAGGCGGGCGACAAGGAGGCCGGCTGCACCGTGCACGAGGTCACGCCCGCGCTCGATGACGGGCCGATTCTCGGGCAGGCGCGGGTGCCGGTGCGGACGGGCGACACGCCCGAGACCCTGGCCGCGCGGGTGCTCGAACAGGAGCACATCCTTTATCCGATGGTGCTGCGCCGCTTTGCCGCCGGGGATCGCAGGCAGGTCTTTCTGCCCTGAGGCGCGAGGGTCGGCAGATTCCATGCCGGCCCCGTCCGATCAGGCCTCGGCCTCTTCGCTCGCGTCCGTCTGTTCGGCGATCCAGGCGACCGAGACCACCTCTTCGCCCGCGCCGGTGTTGAACACCCGCACGCCGCCCGCCGCGCGCGAGCGGAAGGAAATCCCCTCGACCGGCACGCGGATGGATTGGCCGGTGGAGGTGGCGAGCATGATCTGATCCTCGCGGCTCACCGGGAAGCAGGCCACCAGCATGCCGGTTTCCTTGCCGCGCTTTTCCGAAAGGTCCATCGCCGTGACACCCTGTCCGCCACGGCCTGCGGTGCGGTAATCGAAACTCGACGTCGTTTTTCCCATGCCCCGGCTCGTGATCGTGAGGAGAAGTTGATTGGCGTCAAGCATCTCCTGATATCGGTCATCGGAAAGGGTCAGGTTGTCGGAGGACACCGCCTCATCGGACTCTGCCGCCTCTTCTTCGGCACCAAGCTCAATCCTGTAGCGTTTGAGGAAGGCCGCGCGCTCGTCGGGCGTAGCCTCGAAATGGCCGATCACGGACATGGACACCACCCGGTCGCCGTTGAGCAGGCGGATGCCGCGCACGCCGGTGGATTTGCGGCCCTTGAACACGCGCACGTCGCTGACGGGGAAGCGGATCGCGCGGCCCGCATCCGTGACCAGCATCACGTCATCCGCGTCCGAGCAGATGCGCGCATTGACCAGCTGCACGCCTTCGGGGAGGTCCATGGCGATCTTGCCGTTGCGCATGACATTGGTGAAATCCGACAGCGCGTTGCGCCGCACGTCGCCCGCCGAGGTGGCAAAGACGATGTGCAGATCGTCCCAGTCCTCTTCGGGGCGGTCCACGGGCAGAAGTGCCGCGATGGACACCCCCGCCGGGATCGGCAGGATATTGACGATGGCCTTGCCCCTGGAGGTGCGCCCGCCCTGCGGCAGCCGCCATGTCTTGAGCTTGTAGACCATGCCATCGGTGGTGAAGACCAGAAGCGGCGTGTGGGTATTGGCGACGAAGAGCGAGGTGACAACGTCCTCGTCCTTGGTGGCCATGCTGCTCAGCCCCTTGCCGCCGCGCTTCTGGGCGCGGAACTCGTCGAGCGCGGTGCGCTTGATATAGCCGCCCTGGGTGATGGTCACGACCATCTCCTCGCGCTCGATGAGATCCTCGTCTTCCATGTCGCCGGACCAGTCCACGATCTCGGTGCGGCGCGGCACGGCGAAAAGCTCACGCACCTCGCGCAGCTCGGTCGAGATGATCTCCATGATCCGCTCGCGGCTGGCGAGGATGGCGAGGTAATCCTTGATCCGGCCGGCAAGTTCCTGCAGCTCGTCCGTCACCTCCTTGACGCCCAGTTGCGTCAGGCGTTGCAGGCGCAGGTCGAGAATGGCGCGGGCCTGCACCTCGCTCAGGTTATAGGTGCCGTCCTCGTTGGCGCGGTGCGAGGGATCGTCGATCAGCGCGATATAGGGCAGGATGTCGCCCGCGGGCCAGCGACGCTCCATCAGCCTTTGCCTTGCCTCGGCGGCATCGGTCGAGGCGCGGATCGTGGCCACCACCTCATCGACATTGCTCACCGCCACGGCCAGGCCGCACAGCACATGCGCACGCTCGCGCGCGCGGCGCAACTCGAACGCGGTGCGGCGCGCGACCACCTCCTCGCGGAACTGGATGAAGAGCGACAGGAAGCGGTGGAGCGTCAGTTGCTCGGGCTTGCCACCGTTCAGCGCCAGCATGTTGCAGCCGAACGATGTCTGCATCGGCGTGAAGCGGTAAAGCTGGTTGAGCACCACCTCGGCGGTGGCGTCGCGCTTGAGCTCGACCACCACGCGCACGCCGTTGCGGTCGCTCTCGTCCTGGACATGGGCGATGCCCTCGATGCGCTTGTCGCGGGCGGCTTCGGCGATGCGCTCGATCATCGTCGCCTTGTTGACCTGATAGGGGATCTCGTCGATGACGATGGCAAAGCGGTCGCGGCGCAACTCCTCCACATGGGTCTTGGCGCGGATGATGACGCTGCCGCGCCCCTCCAGATAGGCCTTGCGCGCGCCCGACCGGCCCAGCATCAGCCCGCCGGTGGGAAAATCCGGACCCGGAACGTAGCGGATCAGGTCTTCGCTCTCGAGCTCGGGATTGTCGATCAGCGCGAGCGTGGCATCCACCACCTCGCCCAGGTTGTGCGGCGGGATGTTGGTGGCCATGCCGACGGCGATGCCNNTGTCCTGGAAATCGACCGTGTCCTTCTCGATGTCGGCCAGCAGGTAGGCCGCCGGCCTGGCCATGCGCACCTCTGTATAGCGCATTGCCGCCGCGTTATCGCCGTCCATCGAGCCGAAATTG
>DIUD01000072.1 GCA_002428225.1 Roseovarius sp. UBA6167
TCAGCACCTGCATGGCGCGGCGGATCTCGTCGTCGCGGCCGATGATGGGGTCGATCTTGCCTTCGCGCGCAGCCTCGGTCAGATCGCGCGCGTATTTATCGAGTGCCTCATAGGTGTCCTCGGCGCTGGCCGTGTCGGCGGTGCGGCCCTTGCGCAGGTCGTTGATCGCCTCGTTGATCTTCTGGGCGCTGACGCCACCGGCCTCCAGCGCCTCCCTGGCGGGAGAGCGCACGACGGCGAGCGCACAGAGAATCCGCTCCACCGGCACAAAGCTGTCCTTGGCCTTCTGCGCCAGCTTCTCGGCCTCGGTCAGCACCTTGACGGTCTGCTGATCCATATACGTCTGTCCCGCATCGCCCGAGACCTGCGGGATCTTGCCCAGGGCCAGATCATTGGCCTGTGCTACCTGCGCCGGATCACCGCCCGCACGGCGGATGAGATTGGCCGCCAGCCCCTCGGGGTCGTCCAGAAGCGCCTTGAGGATATGTTCAGGGGTAAGTTTCTGATGGCTTTCGCGCATCGCGATGGTCTGGGCGGCCTGCACGAAACCGCGCGACCGTTCCGTGAACTTGTTGAAGTCCATGGGTATTCTCCTTTTTCCAAGCGTCCCCCTGATGTCGCCACCCTGCGACAGGCGTGGAGAGGTCGGGAACCTTGAGCCAGACATGGGTAACGCCCCCGTGAGGTTCAAGCGCCCCACGCGCGGGATTGCCGATAATTGCGCGATTTTGAAACGCCCGCTGGCGCGATCCAATGGAAGCCCCCGCTTTTCGACGGTCATCCACAGGCAGAGGACCCGGCAGGGGCTTGACGGCCCTTCGGGACACCGCGACAAGGCGCGGACCCGCCCGAAACCCCTGCCCGGAGTGTCACCATGTCCGACGACCGCCTGATCGTTGCCCTCGACCTGCCCGATGCGCTCTCGGCGCTTGAGCTGACCGGGCAGTTGGGCGATTCCGTGTCGTTCTACAAGATCGGCCTGGGGATGCTGACGGGCGGCGGCCTCGCGCTTGCCGATGAGCTCAAGCATGAGCATGGCAAGCGCATCTTTCTCGACCTGAAGCTCTTCGACATCGGCGCGACCATCGAGGCCGCCGTGCGCGGGCTGGCGCGGTATGATCTCGATTTTCTGACCGTGCACGGCGATCCGCACGTGGTGCGCGCCGCCAGGGAAGGGACGGGCGGCAAGCCGCTGAAGATCCTTGCCGTGACGATCCTCACCTCGCTCGACCGCGCCGATCTCGATGCCGGGCTGATGAAGCCGGGCGATCTGCCCGACCTGGTGACCGAACGCGCGGGCCGCGCGTTCGACGCCGGGGCCGATGGCGTCATCGCCAGCCCGCAAGAGGCGGCGATGATCCGCGCCCTGCCAGAGGCCGAGGGCCGGCTCATCGTCACCCCCGGCGTGCGCCCGGCGGGCAGCGCAGCGGGCGACCAGAAGCGCGTCGCCACCCCCGCGCAGGCGGTGCGCGAGGGGGCCGATCACATCGTGGTGGGCCGTCCCGTCTGGGCCGCGCAGGACCCGCGCGCAGCGGCGCTGGCGATCCTCGACGATCTGGCCCGCGTGTGACCTTCACCTCGCCCGGCTGCGCGTCAACTCCAGAAATACATCCTGCAAATCCGCCTGCTCGGTGCGCACGTCGCGGATCCTGATGCCCGCCGCCCGCACCGCCGCCAGCACCGCCTCGGCCGGGGTCTCGTGCGCGCGATAGGCAATCACGATCGCCCCGTCCGCACGCTGCGTCACCTCCAGGCCCGGCCCCTCGGGCAGCGCCGCGACCTCGGTCTCGGGCTGGATGATCATCGTCTTGCCGTCAAGCCGCCCCAACAGACGCGCCGTGCTGTCACGCGCCACCACCTCGCCCTCGTTGATGATGGCGATCTCGTCGCACATCTCCTCGGCCTCCTCGAGGTAATGCGTGGTCAGGATGATCGTCATGCCGTCGCGGTTGAGGCGGCGCACATTTTTCCACAGCATCTGGCGCAATTCGATATCCACCCCCGCCGTCGGCTCGTCGAGCACCAGAACCTGCGGGTGATGCACCAGCGCCTTGGCCAGCAGCAACCGCCGCCGCATCCCTCCCGACAGCGTGCGCGCATAGGCCCCGGCCTTGTCCTCGAGCCCCACCAGCGCGAGGATCTCGTCGCTGCGCCGCTGAGCGCGCGGCACGCCGTATAGCCCCGCCTGCACCTCCAGTGCCCCGCGCGGGGTGAAGAACGGATCGAGGTTCAATTCCTGCGGCATGACGCCGATGGCGGCGCGGCTCTGGCGCGGGTTTCGGTCCTGATCGAAGCCCCAGATCGTCACCTGCCCGGCGCTCTTGACCACCAGCCCGGCTAGAATGTTGATGAGCGTCGATTTGCCCGCCCCGTTCGGCCCCAGCAGGCCAAAGACCGCGCCTTGCGGAACCTCCAGATCGACGCCCTTGAGCGCGCGCTTTTCCGGTCCGTGCCGGCCGCCCGCATAGGTCTTGACCAGACCCCGGATTTCAATTGCGTTCTGCCCCATGCCGCTCTTGCCCCTCGCCGCGCGTTCGATCATAGTCCGACCTAATCCAACGCATCGCAAAAGGAAATCTCCCGATGGTGACCGAAGCCCCAGAAATCCGCATTGTCGAGAGCTATCGCGTGGCCTGCGACGGCGGCGAGGGTGCCTTGGGCCATCCCCGCGTCTGGCTCCAGATCCCTCAGGACAAGGGCTATGTCGAATGCCCCTATTGCGACGCGAAGCTCGTCCATCGCGATTTCGAGGGCAGGGTCTGAACCACCGGCCCTGCGCCGGGCGGCAGGCGGCGGGATCTGGATATTTGTGGCAAGATGAAACCTGATGGGAAGGGCGCGCGATGTCATTCGGCAAGGGCTGTCACCTGCACCTGATCGACGGCTCGTCCTTCATCTTTCGCGCCTATCACGCGCTGCCGCCGCTGACGCGGAAATCCGACGGGCTGCCCATCGGGGCGGTCGCGGGGTTCTGCAACATGCTGCAACGCTATGTGGAGGGCAACAACGGCCATGACGCGCCCACCCATGTCGCGGTGATCTTCGACAAGGGCAGCCATACGTTCCGCAACGATCTCTACCCCGACTACAAGGCCAACCGCGAGGAAATGCCCGAGGATCTGCGCCCGCAGATCCCGCTGACGCGCGAGGCCACCCGCGCCTTCAACATCGCCTGCGAGGAGGTCGAAGGCTACGAGGCCGACGACATCATCGCCACGCTCGCCTGCCAGGCGCGCGAGGCGGGCGGGCGGGTCACGATCATCTCGTCGGACAAGGACCTGATGCAGCTTGTCGGCGACGGGGTCGAGATGCTGGATGCAATGAAGAACCGCCGCATCGACGCCGACGGCGTGCGCGAGAAATTCGGCGTGGGGCCGGATCGCGTGGTCGATGTGCAGGCGCTCGCGGGCGACAGCGTGGACAACGTGCCCGGCGCGCCCGGCATCGGCATCAAGACGGCGGCGCTTTTGATCAACGAATTCGGCTCTCTGGAGGAGCTGCTCGACCGCGCCGGGGAAATCTCCCAGCCCAAACGCCGCCAGACCCTGATCGAGAAACGCGAGCAGATCGAGATGTCGAAACGCCTGGTGCAACTCGACTGCAAGACGCCGCTCGATTTCACCCTCGACGATCTCGAGGTGCGCGACCCCGATCCCGACACGCTTCTGGGCTTTCTCGCGCGGATGGAGTTTCGCACGCTGACCAAACGCATCGCCGAGGCGCTCGGGCGAGAGGCACCCACCCTCCCCGAGGGGGCCCCGCAAGGGGCCGGGGAGGAGGCCCGCGCCGCCGACTGGCCCGCCATCGCCCCCGAGAGCTATGAGTGTATCCGCGATCTCGAGGCGCTCGAGCCCTGGCTCGCCGCGATCCGCGCGCAGGGCTATGTGGCGTTTGACACCGAGACCACCTCGCTCAACGAGATGCAGGCAGAGCTTGTCGGCCTCTCGCTGGCCACGGCACCGGGGCGCGCCTGCTATATCCCGCTCGGGCACAAGGACGGCGCCGCGGGCGATCTGTTTTCCTCCGATGCGCTGGCCGAAGGACAGATCGCGCGCGACGCAGCCCTCGCCGCGCTCCGGCCCATTCTCGACGATGACGCCATCCTCAAGATCGGCCAGAACATGAAATACGACGCCAAGATCCTTGCCCCCCACGGCATTGCCATCGCCCCTATCGACGACACGATGCTGATGTCCTACGCGCTCCATTCCGGGCTGCACGGGCACGGCATGGACACACTGTCGGAACGCTACCTCTCCCATACCCCGATCCCCATCAAGACCCTGCTGGGGTCGGGCAAATCCGCCATCACCTTTGACCGCGTGCCCATCGACGCCGCCACCGGCTATGCGGCCGAGGATGCCGATATCACGCTGCGCCTCTGGCTTACCTTCAAGCCGCAGCTTCACCGTGCCCGCGTCACCACCGTCTATGAGACGCTCGAACGTCCCCTCGTGCCCGTTCTGGCCGCGATGGAGCGTCACGGCGTGCTGGTGGACCGCGACACGCTGCGCGCCATGTCGGGCGAGTTCGCGCAGAAAATGGCGGCGCTGGAATCGGAAATCCACGCCCTCGCGGGCCGCAGCTTCAACGTCGGCTCGCCCAGGCAGCTGGGCGAGATCCTGTTTGACGAGATGGGCCTGCCGGGCGGCGAAAAGGGCAAGACCGGCGCCTATGCCACCGGGGCCGACGTGCTCGAGGATCTCGCCACCGAGCACGACCTGCCTGCCCGCGTGCTCGACTGGCGGCAGCTTGCCAAGCTCAAATCCACCTATACGGACGCGCTTCAGGACCATATCGACCCCGACACCGGCCGCGTCCACACATCCTACCTGCAGACCGGGGCCAGCACGGGGCGGTTCTCCTCCTCCGACCCCAACCTCCAGAACATCCCCGTGCGCTCGGAAGAGGGCCGGCGCATCCGCGAGGCCTTTGTCGCCGCCCCCGGCCATCGCCTCGTGTCGCTCGACTATTCCCAGATCGAATTGCGCATCCTCGCCCATGTGGCGGGCATCGACAGCCTCAAAAAAGCGTTCCGCGAAGGCCAGGACATCCACGCCATGACCGCAAGCGAGATGTTCGGTGTGCCGATGGACCAGATGACGCCCGAGATCCGCCGCCGCGCCAAGGCGATCAATTTCGGCGTGATCTACGGCATTTCGGGCTTTGGCCTCGCGCGTAACCTGCGCATCCCGAGGGGCGAGGCGCAGGGCTTCATCGACCGTTATTTCGAGCGTTTCCCCGGCATCCGCGCCTATATGGACGACACTATTGCCTTTGCCCAGGAGCATGGCTTCGTCCAGACTCTGTTCGGTCGCAAGATCCACACGCCCGAGATCGCGGCCCGTGGCCCGCGCGCCGGTTTCGCCCGCCGCGCCGCGATCAACGCGCCGATCCAGGGCACCGCCGCCGACATCATCCGCCGCGCCATGATCCGGATGCCCGCCGCCATAGAGGGCCTGCCCGCGAAGATGCTCTTGCAGGTCCATGACGAGTTGATCTTCGAGGTGGAAGAGGCGGCCGCGGATCGCCTGATCGAGGTCGCCCGCGAGGTGATGCAATCCGCCCCCCGCCCCGCCGTTCATCTCGACGTGCCGCTGGTGGTGGATGCGGGCCAGGGCGCGAACTGGGCCGAGGCGCATTGACGATCGCGGACGCTGGCGATGCGCGGCACGGGGGGGGGCGCCGACAGGCGCGCTTGAACGTGGCTGCGGGTTTGGCTACCACGGGGGAACCGTTTCCCATCTGGATCGCCGCCCTTGTCACCGAATGACCGTCACCCGCTGACCCTGCGCGACGTCTCCGAGGCGGCGGGCGTGTCGGAAATGACGGTGAGCCGGGTGCTGCGCAACAAGCGCGATGTCTCGGAGGGCACGCGCGCGCGGGTGCTCGAGGCGGCGCGGCGGCTGGGATATGTGCCCAACAGGATTGCCGGCGCACTCGCCAGCCAGAGGGTCAATCTGGTGGCGGTGATCATCCCGTCGATGTCCAACATGGTCTTTCCCGAGGTGCTGACCGGGATCAGCCAGGTGCTTGACGAGACCGGGCTTCAGCCGGTTGTCGGGCTGACCGGGTATCGCCCGGAAAAGGAAGAGCGGGTCCTCTACGAGATGCTGTCGTGGCGCCCCGCGGGGGTCATCATCGCCGGGCTGGAGCATTCCGAGGCAAGCCGCGCGATGCTGGCCGCGTCGGGGATTCCGGTGGTCGAGATCATGGACGTGGACGGCACGCCGGTCGATTCGGTAGTGGGCATCTCGCACCGCCGCGCGGGGCGCAAGATGGCGCAGGCGATCATCCGGGCGGGGTATCGGCGGATCGGCTTCATGGGTACGAAAATGCCGCTCGATCACCGGGCGCGCAAACGCTTCGAGGGCTTCACCGAGGCGCTGGCCAAGGCCGGGGTCGAGGTGGCCGATCAGGAGTTCTATTCCGGGGGATCGGCGCTCGCCAAGGGGCGCGAGATGACCGCCGGGATGCTGGCGCGCACGCCGGATCTGGATTTTCTCTATTACTCCAATGATATGATCGGAGCGGGGGGGCTGCTCTATCTGCTTGAGCAGGGCGCGGACATTCCCGGCAGCATCGGGCTAGCGGGATTCAACGGGGTCGATCTGCTGGAGGGGCTGCCACGGAAGCTGGCGACGATGGACGCCTGCCGGCTGGAGATCGGCCGCAAGGCCGCCGGGATCATCGCCAACCACGCCGCCCATCCCGAGGCCCCGCGCGAACCCGTTCACATCGCGCTCGAACCGCGCCTGTCGCTGGGCGATACCCTGCGAACGCCGTGACATGACCGGCGGGGCAAGGCCCCGCCTGCGGCTCAGACGCGCATCGGCATCACGACATAAACCGCCGTGGTGTCATTGCCCTCGCGCATCAGCGCGGGGTCGCCGGAGGAGTTGAAAAGGAACACCGCGTTCTCGCGGTCCACCTGGCTGGCGATTTCCAGCAGGTATTTGGCGTTGAAGCCGATTTCCAGCCGCTCGTCGCCATAGGCCACGGCCAGCTCCTCCTCGGCCGCGCCGCTGTCGGGGGCGTTGACCGAGAGCACAAGCCGGTCCTCGTCAAGCGCCAGCTTGACCGCGCGCGAGCGTTCCGAACTCACCGTGGCCACCCGGTCCACCGCCTGCGCGAATTCGGCGGCGTCCACTTCCAGCCGCCTGGTGTTGCCCTGCGGAATCACGCGGGTGTAATCGGGGAATGTGCCGTCGATCACCTTTGATGTCAGCGTGATCGCCGGGGTAGCAAAGCGGATCTTGGTCTCCGAGACCGAAACCGCGATCGTCATGTCGTCATCTTCCAGAAGCTTGCGCAACTCGCCCACGGTCTTGCGCGGCACGATCACGCCGGGCATGTCCGCCGCCCCCTCGGGCAACTCGGCGTCGATCCGGGCGAGGCGGTGGCCATCGGTCGCCACGCAGCGCAGCACGCGCCCGCCATCGGCCTCGGCCACATGCAGATAGACGCCGTTCAGGTAATAGCGTGTCTCCTCGGTGGAAATGGCGAATTTCGACTTGTCGAAAAGCCGCCGCAGCACCGGCGCCGGCGCGGCGAAATTCGAGGCGTATTCCGACGACGCCATCACCGGGAAATCCTCTTTCGGCAGGGTGGCGAGGTTGAATTTCGAGCGCCCCGCCTGCACGGTGAGCCGCCCCGAGGCGCTGTCCTCCGCGATGCTCACCAGCGCTCCGTCGGGAAGCTTGCGCACGATCTCGTGCAGCAGAACGGCCGAAACGGTCGTGGCACCCGCCCGTTCGACCTGTGCCGGCGCCTTGTCCACGATCTCGATATCGAGATCGGTGGCGCGAAACTGCACGCGCTCACCCTCGGCCTCGATCAGCACATTGGCGAGGATCGGGATGGTGTTGCGCCGTTCGACCACGGATTGCGCCTGCGCGACCGCCTTGAGCAGCGTGCCCCGTTCGATGCTGAATTTCATGCCCTCGCTCCTGTCAGGTGCCGGTCTCGAGCCGGGATCGGCACGTTAGCCAATTCCCCCGGCGGCTCAAGTGTTTTTTGGGAATTTTCTCCGGAACTGTCGTGAATTTCGTGATCTGGCGCGATAACCGCTCTGAGAGGCGGCCCACGCATGAGCATCGACCAAGGCCCACCTCATGGCAACCCTGACGGCGAACGCTTGCAGTCAACCGCTCCGCTCCCTGAAACGGCCTGGTTCGAGCCAATGACGCGGCGGGTCCAGGCGAGGGCGACGCAGCGGTTCGCGGGCAGCGTCTTTGTTCACAAGCCGAGATAGGCCTCCCGCACCAGGTCGTTGTCCATCAGTTCTTCTCCGCTGCCGCTGAGCACGATACGACCGTTCTCCATGACGTAGGCTCGGGCCGCGAGTTGCAGCGCAATGTGCGCGTTCTGCTCGACCAGCAACACCTCCACACCATTGCGGGACATCGTCTCGATGATCTCGCAAATGGTATCGACGATGGTCGGGGCGAGGCCGATGGTCGGCTCATCGAGCATCACGAGACGCGGCGCGGCCATCAGCGCGCGACCGACGGCGAGCATCTGCTGCTGCCCGCCGCTGAGATCGCTCGCAGGCGCGCCCAGGCGTTCTCGAAGGGCGGGGAAGTGGCCGAGTACGGTCTCGAAATCCGCCGCGATCTCGGAACGGTTGGTGCGGGTATAGGCACCGGCCACAAGGTTGTCGCGCACGCTCATCTGCGGGAAAAGCCGCCGGCCCTCGGGAACCAGGGTAACCCCGGCCCGCACCATCTCGGCGGCACCAAGCCCGCTGCACTCCTCGCCATAGAGGCGCACGCGCCCGCGCTCGGGCACCAGCAACCCGGCGATTGCCTTCATCAGCGTGGTCTTGCCGGCACCGTTCGAGCCGACGATGGTCGTGATGGAACCACGCTCGATACTGAGCGAGACATCCTGCAGGGCCGGAACGCCGTGGTAGCTCACGCACAGCCCTTCGACGGAGAGTATCGTTGTGTCTGAAGTCATCGTCCGCGTCCCAGATAGGCTTCGATTACCGTCTCGTCCCGGCTGACCGCTTCCGGCGATCCCTCTGCGAGAAGGCGGCCATAGTTGAGCACGATGACACGGTCGCACGCGCGCATGACCGCGCGCATGTTGTGTTCGACGAGCAGGATGGTCAGGCCGTGCGCCGAGCGCAGCGTCTCGAAGAGGTCGAGCGCGGCGCCGACCTCGGCCCCCTGCAACCCGGTGAGCGGCTCATCGAGACACAGGATCCGCGGCTCGGCTGCGAGCGCAATCGCGATGCTCAGCATCCGCTGAAGGCCGTGCGGCAGGTTGCCGGCAATCGCCTCCAGATGCTCGGCCAGACCGGTCATTTCGGCCACCTCACGGACTTTCTCCATTCGCCTCTCGTGACCGCGCCGACGGCGATAGGTTCCGATAAGGATGTTGTCGACGACGCTCATCTCGCTGAGGAGGCTGTTGTGCTGAAACGTACGCACCAGGCCAAGTTGGCTGATCGTCCTGACGCTCGCGCCGGTTACATCATGCCCCATCACGACGAGGCGGCCGCTGCTCGGGCGGATGAACCCGCTGATGAGGTTGAAGGTGGTGCTCTTGCCGGCACCGTTCGGCCCGATCAGGCCAAGGATCTCGCTCTCGCGCAATTCGAAGCTGAAGTCGCTCACGGCCGTCAGTCCGCCAAAACGCCGTTCCAGCCGCTCGGCGCGTAGAATCACCTCCCCGCCGATGGGTGTGCCCGCCGCCGCGCTCATTGTCCGCTCCGCGTGACGAGGCTGCGCGCGCGCGCGACAAGCCCGACGAGCCCACCGGGGAAGGCGAGAACGGTTGCCACGATGACCGCGCCGTAGAAGATGTTCTCCCAGGCGGAAATCCCGGCCACCGACTGCCCGACCAGGGTCAGGACTGCCGCCCCGAGAACCGGTCCGAACGGGTGCCCCTCACCGCCGATCTTGACATAGGCAAGCGCGAAGATGGCAACGAAAAAAGTGAAATCGGCCGGAGCGATGACGTTATTCGCATAAGCGTGGAGCCCGCCGGCGAGGCCGACCGCCGCCGCCGCGATGACGACGCACAGAACCTTCAGGAAGACAACGTTGAGACCGACCGAACGGGGAATCGCGTCGTTGTTCCGGATCGCCTTGAACATCCGTCCGAGATCGCTGCGTTCGACGCCATACAGGGCGAAGATCGTTACGGCAAGAAGCGCGACCGCAAGTGCAGGATAGTAGGCGTCGATCGCCATCGGGGGAAACATGCCGACGAGCCCTGAATTGCCCCCTATCGCATTGGTCTGGGTATAGATCAGGCGGATGACCTCTGTGACGGCGAAGGAAATCAGCAGAAAATACGGGCCCTTGGTGCGCAGTGTAACCCATCCGAACAGCGCGCTTGACACGGCGGCCACCAGCGGCGCGAGCACGAGCGTCAACCAGAACGGCCAGCCGAAGAGAACGGCCGTGATCGCCGTCGTGTATGCGCCGATGCCGAAGAATGCGGCAGTGGCGATATTGAGTTCGCCGATCTGAAGCACGAAACGCAAGGCCGAGGCGAGCACGGCATTCGTCAGGATCCAGACGACGAGCGACGTGTAGTAAGGGTTCGTCGCCAGCAGCGCGAACAGCACGGAGCCTGTGGCAAGTGCCACACAGATCCAGATGCCGGACAATCTATTCAGCATTTCCGAGAATTCCCTGGGGACGCACAAGCAGGAAGACGATGACCAGAACGAACATGGCCAGGGTCGCGGTGGACGGGTCGAAGAAGTAGCCGCCGACACTCTCGATCATCGCGATGAAGAGGCCACCGACTATGGCACCGGCGACGGAACCGAGGCCGCCGATGATGATGATGATGAACGCCTTGATCAGGAACTCGTCCCCGCTGACCGTGGTCACAGCGTTGATTGGCGCCATCAGAACGCCCGCACAGGCGGCAAGCGCGGCGCCGATCATGAAACCGTAAAGCGCGACGCGGCGATACGGTATGCCCTGCAGCATCGCCGCCTCCTGGTCCTGGGCGACGGCGCGCAGGGCGAGTCCAAGACGTGTGCGCTCGACGAGAAGATAGAGCCCGGCGGTCACGACAGCGGCGATGATCACCAACGCCAGACGCTGTATCGTCAGGGTGGCCCCGAAGATACTGACCGTGCCCGGAACGATCTGCGGCACCGAGCGCGGCGCCCCGCCGTAGATCGCCAGATAGGCCCCGTTGAGGACGAGAAGCAGCCCGATCGACAGGATGAAGGAGCCGTTGAGATCCTTCAGCACATGCTGGAAACCAACGATATAGACGAGTGCCCCAAGGCAGAGGACGACGGCGAGCGCCGCAATGGCCGCCAGGGCATAACCCGCCCAGACCGGCAGCCCGAGCGTGGCGGTTGCAAAGGGCAGCACCGATGTCACGATCAGGGCCGCCGCGGTGTAAAAGGCACCATGCGCGAAATTGATGATTTTCATTACCCCGAAGATCAGCGTCAGCCCGAGAGCAAAAAGCACATAGACAAAGCCGATCTGCAAGGTATTGGCGAGCAGTTGGACAAACAGTTCCATCATACCTCATCCGGGTGCCGCAGCCGACAAATGCCGCCTGCGGCAGTCCCTTTTTCAGTTGTTGAGAAGCGCCTCGAGTTCGGCGGGATTGCTCCGCGTCAGCTCGACCGCCTTGCCGTTTCCTACCTGGGTGACGATCACCGGAATGAGCATCTGCTGGGGATAACCATAGAGCGCTTCACCGCCGAAGCCCGACGGGCCATAGGACGACTCGAAGCGCAGCGATGGAAGCATGTCCTTCACCTTTTCCGGCTCGACGCTGTCGGCCGCCATGATCGCGGCGCGCAGCGCCATGATCGCGTCGTAGGACGAGATGGTGATGCCGTTCAGCGGCTCCCCGAGTGCCTTGCGCGCGCCGGCGTTCAGTTCGCGCTGCACGTCGGTCGCCGTCTCGGCGTCGAAATCAGCCGACGCGCCAAGATAGACACCTTCGGCAGCCTCCCCGGCAACCGCTATCAGGGCATCGGCAGAGGTGCCGGCCGACATGACCTTTACGCCGTCCCAGCCCAGCACGACCAGCTCTTTGAGGATCGACCCCGCATCGGTCGGCGGCGCGGCGGAAAAATCGACGATGTCGGGATTGAGCGAGGCGATCTTGGTGGCGATCGGCTGGAATTCGGTGGTGCCGCGCTCATACCAGTCGCTTGCCAGCATCTCGACCCCGAGACCTTTCCAGGTCTCGGTCGCCACCGGCTCGAGTTCCTGTCCGGTGGCATCGTTCGGGCTGATGAGAACTGCGGTTGCCACGTCGGGGTGCTGCTCCTTGATGAAGGTATAGAATGGTTCGAGGATCTCGAACGGCGTGTTCATCTGGGTGAAGGTGTAGGGATATTCCGGCCCCTTTATACTCTTGCCCCAGGCGGTATTGAACAGGATCACGCCGTTGCGCTCGGTCAGTGCCTGCATGGCGCGGACTGGTGCGGTGCCGATGGCTCCGGCGATGAATTTCACGCCGTCCCGGTTCAGCATCGTCTGGGCGTTGCGGGCGCCTTCGGTGGCGCTGTATTTGTTGTCATAGGCCACGACATCGAACATGTAAGTCTTGCCGTTCGCGGTGACCCCGCCTTCGGCGTTGACGCGCTCGGCCGCCTGCTCGGCGGCCCATTCCATGCCGAGACCCCAGGTGGCAGCCGCGCCCGACAAGGGCACCGAGAGCCCGAGCTTGAGCGTTTCCTGCGCCTGCGCGCCCTGGACGAGCAGAAGCGAAAGGGCCGCAGCCCCGAGCAGGCGAACCGAATTGACCGTGTCCATATTATGTTTCCTCCCTTGGTTGGTAGTCGATGACCATAGTGCGAATTGCAGCCTACAAGATTGCCACGATGCCCCCCGAAACGGGCAATAGCACGCCCGTCAGATAATCGGCGTCCGGGCCGACGAGAAAGGCCACCGCGCCGGCGATGTCTTCGGGCCGACCGAGCCGCTTCAACAGAGTGCGCGCCGTGTAGGCTTCGACCATCTCGGATGGCGCATTTTCCATGACCGACGTCTGGATGAGGCCAGGCACCACGGCGTTGACGCGCACCGCCGGCGCCAGTTCGGCCGCGAGAGAGCGCGTCAGCGACGCGACCGCGGCCTTGGCGGCGGCGTATTCGGGCTGGTCGCCGTCGCCGGCATAGGTGACCGACGAGACGTTGACGATCGCGCCGCGCCCGCTGTCCAGCATCATCGGGGCGACGGCGTTCACCATCCAGAACAGCGGCTTGAGGTTGAGATCGAAGGTCGCGTCGAAACGCTCCTCGCTCATGCCGACGAGCGGCGCGATCAGCGCACCGCCGCGGATACCGCCGACGACGTTCACCAGGATGTCAGGAGCGCCCACCGCGCCCCTGAACCGGGCGAGCGCCGCTTCGACCTCCTCAACTCGTCGAGCATCGGCGCGGATGACGCAAAGCGCCGTCTCCGGATGGCGTTCGGCGATGGCCTCGTGCGTCGCCGCGAGGCGGTTGGCGGAAATGTCCGTGAGCGCCAGGCTTGCCCCGTCGGCCGCCAGGCGCGTGGCGATCGCCCGCCCCATCGGCCCGCCCGCGCCGGTGACGAGCGCCACGCGACCGTCAAGAGGTTTGCCCGTGGGTCTCATGGTGTCACCTCCGTCAGTCGCCCCTCGGCGAGCCAGTCGCGCAGCGTGCGCTTCAGGATTTTTCCGGTGGGGCCGTGGGGCATTTCCCCGACCGTGAACAGGCGGCGCGGCACCTTGTAGGCCGCAAGGTTCTCGCGGCAGAAGGCGATCAGCGCGGTGGCGTCCAGAGACCGGTCGGCGCGGGGGATGAGAACCGCGGCGGGGATCTCTCCCTTCACGCTGTCAGGCACGCCGATCACCGCGCACACGCCAACATCGGGGTGGCGAAACAGAAGATCCTCGACCTCGATGGGATAGATGTTGAAGCCGCCGGAAATGATCACGTCCTTCTTGCGGTCAACGATGAACAGGTAACCGTCCTCATCGAGATGGCCGAGGTCGCCGCTCAGCCAGCCCTTTTCGGTGAAGCTCGCGGCGGTCGTCTCCTTGTCGCCCCAGTAACCCGCACCGACGATCTCGCCCGAGACGCGCACCTCGCCGATTTCGCCCTGCGGTAGCGGCGCGCCGGCCTCATCGACGATGGCGATGCGCGAGGCCCCGAGGGGAACGCCGGCCGAGCTACGCTTGCGCACGCCGATGAGCGGCTGCGCAGTGGCACCGCCGGAAACCTCGGTCGCGCCGTAAAGCTCGAGAATGGGCACCCCGGTCGTCTCTTCGAACTGTGTCAGGATCTCCGGAGAGACGGGCGCCCCGGCCGCAACCCCAAGGCGCATCGAGGACAGGTCGTGCCGCTTCGGATCGAACTCGCGCAGCATGTAGAGAAACATCGTCGGCGCACCGGCCATGTAGGTCACCCGGTGCCGGGTGATCGCGTCGAGCACCTTTTGCGTATCCCAGCGCTCCAGCATGACAAGGCGTGCACCGTTGTAGATCGCACCGTTCACCATGACCGTGGCGCCGAAATTGTTGAACACGGGCAGCGCGCACAGGAATACCTCGCGGTCCCAGCCAAAGCCGGCATGAACCGCCATATCGCGCAGCGTCGTGGTGATGCTGCGTTGGGTCTGCACGGCCCCCTTGGGCGCGCCCGTGGTCCCGGAGGTGAAAAACAGCGCCGCCGGATCGTCCGGGCATAGCGGCAGAGGTGGACAATCCGCATTCGCCGAGGCGAGCGCCGGGTCGAGCGGATCGGCGCCAGCGACGGGGCCGCCGGTCACAAGGATTGTCACCTCCTGCCCGGCCGCCTGTCGCGCGCGCACGGCCTCCGCCGCCGTGTGCGTATCCGCCACCATAACGCGCATCTGCGTGCGTTCCAGGATCGGACGAACCTCATGCGCGCGGTTCATGCCCGGGATCGGCGCGGCTATGGCACCGATCTTCTGGCAGGCGAAGTAGCCCGCGCTGAGCAACGGGCAGCTAGGCAGGTAGAGCCCCACGACATCCCCCCGCCCGATGCCCTGCGCCCGGAACACATTGGCCAGCCGACCCGACAGCGCGTCGAATTCACCGAACGTGGTCTCCCCACTCTCGCAGATGATAAAGGGCCGGTCCCGCAGGAGCGTAACCGCTGTTTCCAGACAATATGTCAGCGATATCGCCGTCATCCCCCACTCCCCGAGACCTTGCCGGGTTCAAGCCAGGCCCCTGCACAGTCAGCACGAATGCTAGCCGACCAATCCGTCAAACGCAAGATTTTCTAATGCTTGTTTGATTTTGGCTTCCCCGCTCGGCCTGTCGATCGGCACTCGGCGCCCGGTTTGAAACCGGCTTCGATAATTGGTGCGGCCGGATGTCATGATGTCTTGCGGGCCGGGCCTGCATGCGCCAGTGTCGGACGAGACCACACACTGCGCATTGCCGCTTGCGCGATGCTCCGGTCAACAGCGGCATGCACGACGGCCTGCTGACCGAGGCCCGTCGCCGGACCGAGCATCGCAGGCTGAGGCTGCGGGCCACAAGGCATCCCTGCCCCACGACCCTGCCCCACGACAAACCGGACGAAATCCGGTCGTCGGGCAGACGTCTTGAGCTTTGGGATCCACGCGCAGGTCAAGCGATTGCCGAGGCCGCGCGCTCGACGCACTTGACAAAATCCTGGAACCAGACGACGAATGTCAGAATAGATACAATAGGTTCCATGGGAGGATATCTTGAAAAACACGCTCGCAGCGCTTCTTGGTGCAACGCTTCTCGCAGCGCCTCTGACCGCGCAGGAAACTGACCTGCTCATCGGCTCGACCTCCGCATCGTCAAGCCATTATGGCTATTTCGTCGCCGTGACGCAGCTGATCAACGATCACGCCGAAGGGCTGAGGGCCTCGGTAGTTGAAACCGGTGCGACCCTGGACAACATTCGCCGGATGGCCCGTGGGCAGGTCGATTTAGGGCTGGTGACCACGAATACCCTGCAACATGCCGTGCAGGGCACCAACGCGTTTGACGGCAATCCACAAGACCTGCGGCTGCTGTGGGTCTATGGAAGCGCACCGCAAAACGTTATTGTTCGTGCCGATTCCGGTGTGGACAGTCTCGAAGGACTGGCAGGCAAACGCTTCAACCCCGGGATCAAGGGCGGCTCGACCGAAGCCACCACCGAGGCCGTATTCGATGCGCTCGGTCTCAGTGCCGAATACGTGCGCGGTTCGACCACGGACATTGTGTCTGCGATCAAGGACAATCGTCTGGTGGGCTATGTGAAGTCCGGGGCTGGCCAAAAACTCGATGGGTCAACCATGGACATCGCTGTTTCAACCGACATCTCGGTTATTGGACTGACCCCGGAGCAAGCCGACACGCTGCGTGCCAAGATGCCCGACATTTCCGTCGTGAACATCCCGGAAGGGGCGGCCGATGGGATCCCTGCCTACAGTACGTGGTCATTCGGTGCCGGCGTGGCCGCGCCTGCGTCCATGGACGACGAAACAGCCTACAAGATCGTTTCCGCCATCATGACCGACGACAGCGTGCAGGCCAACGCCATGGCTTCGCTCAAGGGCGCGGACCTGGCCCGGATGACGCTGGACTATGGCACTGTCCCCCTCCACCCGGGCGCTGCACGCTGGTTCGAGGAACAGGGCATGGAGATCCCCGCCAAACTGAAGACGGATTGATGTGACACCCGCGAACATCCAGAAGGGGCTTGCCATCCTGGTGGCGGCCTTCGTCTTCTACACGGCGGCAACCGGCCCGTTTGAAGGGTTGATCCAACGCGCGCTTTTCCTTGCTCTCACAGCCTCTCTGGGGTTCGCACTCTACCCGCTGGGCGCTGGCACCCGCTGGCGCCCGGCCGGACTGGCGATTGACCTGGCGCTGTGTGCCGTGGTCCTGGTTGCCTGCGGATATGTGGTCTGGAACTATGACAAGATCATGACGTCCCTGCCTTGGGCAACCCCTCTGGACAAGGCGCTTGCGGCAGGTCTCGTGCTGGCTGTTCTGGAACTCGGGCGGAGAGCCGTGGGCGTGATTTTTCCGATCCTCGTTGTGGTCGGGCTGAGCTATGCACTGTTCGGAGACATGTTGCCCGGCGCACTGCGCCATCGCGGTTTTGACACCGCTTTCGTGACAGAGACTATTTTCCTCGGGGACCTGGGCATCTGGGGAATGCTGGCCGGCATAGGCGCAACCGTTATCGCGACCTTCATCCTGTTCGGTGCGCTTCTGCTGCATTCGGGTGGCGGACAGGCTTTTATGGATCTGGCCATGCGTCTGGGCGGTCGTCAGCCGGGCGGCGCGGCCAAGATCGCAACCATTGCGAGCGGCTTGTTCGGCATGATTTCGGGTTCTTCAGTGGCGAATGTTGCCACGACGGGTAATTTCACCATCCCCATGATGATCAGGCTCGGCTACCCCCGACCGTTCGCCGCGGCGGTCGAGGCGGTGGCCTCCACAGGCGGTCAGATTGCGCCGCCAATCATGGGTGCCGCCGCCTTCGTAATGGCTGAAATCCTCGGCGTGCCTTACACTACCATCATACTCGGCGCGATCTTGCCGGCGATCCTGTTTTACGCCTCGGTTTTCGTTACCGTGCATTTCGTGGCCCTGCGCCGTGGACTCGCCGTCGTTCCCGAGGAGACGCTGCCCGCCTGGAGTGCCATTCTTGCGCCCCGCCGCGTGGCCCCGATCGTCTGCGCCCTTGGCGGTCTTGGTATTGGCATCTGGCTTGGGCGATCCATCTCTACGGCAGCCTTTTACGGCATCATCGGGCTGCTGATCGCTTTTATCGCGACCGAAGCAGGCCGGCTGTCTCCGCGCAGGATGATCGGCAAGGTCATCGACGGCCTTGAAGACGCCGGCAAGGGTATGGTCATTATCGGTGTTCTGCTGGCCGGTGCACAGGTGCTTGTGTCGATGATAAACCTGACCGGTGTCGGTGTGACGCTGTCGTCGCTGATCGTCTCCGTGGCAGGCGACAGCGTGCTGTTAGTCGCTTTGATCGTTGGCGCCGTCTGCCTGATCATGGGCATGGGTCTTCCGACAACTGCTGCCTATGTTCTGGTGGCTGCGGTCATGGCCCCTGCCATGACCGCAGTTGGTGTTTCGCCCCTGGCGGCCCACCTCTTCGTATTCTATTTCGCCACGATTTCGGTCATCACGCCACCGGTCTGCGTTGCGGTGTTCATCGGCGCGGGGATAGCAAATACCAACTGGCTACCGGCCGCCGGGCATGCCGTCCGCCTCGGGGCGGTGACCTATCTCGTGCCATTCCTGCTGCTGCTCTATCCTGGCATGCTGATGGAAGGTGGCCCTCTCGCGATAGCCCAGGCGGCCCTGTCAGGCGCGGTGCTCGTCCTGGCAGTGCCGGCCATGCTCACCGGCACACCACTTATCGGAAATCGGCCCATCGACACCGCCCTGTTATTGATCGTGATCGCGCTGGCGCTCTGGCCCAACCCCATCACCCCCCTTGTCGCGCTCGTCCTTTACCTGGGCGGGCGAAAACTGGGCCCCTTGCTGGCCTGAAACCAAACACCCGCAGAAGCGAATCGAGCATGTGCGCAACTTGAGGACTCCGCGCATTATGACGATGCCCGGATTATGCCGATGTAGCTGTATAAGCGCCTGAATACCTTCAAGTCTGCTGCGTCGGGTTCGGCATAATCCTCGGGGCTGGTAACGTCTCCTCTTTCACCTCGAGCACGAACGACAGAACGGCGTGCGCACCCGCAAAGCAAGACTGGCCGCGATCCGATCCCTGTTCCGCTATGCTGCCCTGCGCCACCTCGAACAGGCCGCCACCATCGAGCGGGTTCTGGCCATCCCACCGAAGCGCTTCGAGAGGCGGCTGGTGACCTGGCTGACCGAAGCAGAGATCGACACCCTGCTGGCCGCACCGGACCGGGCGACCTGGACCGGACGGCGCGACACGGCTCTGTTCGGTCTCGCCGTCCAGACGGGCCTGCGGGCCTCCGAACCGATCGGGCTCACCTGCGGCGATGTTTATCTCGGGGCCGGTGCGCATGAACGAGATTACCACAATCGGGATCGATCTGGCGAAATCCGTTTTCCAATTGCACGGCATAGACGCGGAAGCGTTTCGTAATTTGTCATCTGGAGACAGACCTATCCGATCGGCCCCAGATTTGCTTCTCACGTAAGCACTATGTAAGCAGTTGAGCGAAAGCTGCGCCTTGCTTCTGGATAGAAGCTTCGGAGCGGTACCAAGAAAAACAATATTGTTCAGTGTCTTATCGTGCTATGTCGCGTTCTATCGTGCATATATAGGATAAGTCTCTGTAGCGCCTCCGAAGGCGAAGGTCTCAGGTTCGAATCCTGATGGGTGCACCAATATCCGGAAATGGCGGTCGGGCTGTCTGCGCATGGCGCAGCAAATCGCGCCTGCAATCGCCTGGAACGCGGCCATTCGGCCGGTGGCCGCCAGGTCCGGCATGGCCCCTCCGGCATCGCTTCTCCTCCCGCCTCGGCGATCCGCCGCTGATTCCCGCGCAAACAGGCCCTTTCGCCGGGGCAGGGGCCTCTTTATAACGGCACTTGGCCCTCGACTGCCCGAGTCGACCGGCAAATCACTCACGGGCGACAAGACGCAGGCGCAAATGTCTATATTCAACAGGATTCCGAGCCTCTTTTCATCGGACATGGCAATTGATCTCGGCACTGCCAACACCCTCGTCTATGTCAAGGGGCGCGGCATCATCCTGAGTGAGCCTTCGGTGGTGGCCTATCATGTCAAGGATGGGGTCAGGAAGGTGCTTGCCGTGGGCGAGGACGCCAAGCTCATGCTGGGTCGCACACCGGGCAGCATCGAGGCCATCCGCCCGATGCGCGAAGGCGTCATCGCCGATTTCGACACCGCCGAGGCGATGATCAAGCATTTCATCCGCAAGGTGCACAAACGCTCGACCTTTTCCAAGCCCAAGATCATCGTCTGCGTGCCCCATGGCGCGACCCCGGTGGAGAAACGCGCCATCCGCCAATCGGTGCTCTCGGCGGGCGCGCGGCGCGCGGGGCTCATCGCGGAACCCATCGCCGCGGCCATCGGCGCGGGGATGCCGATTACCGATCCCACCGGCAACATGGTCGTCGATATCGGCGGTGGCACGACCGAGGTGGCGGTGCTGTCGCTTGGCGATATCGTCTATGCGCGCTCGGTCCGGGTGGGCGGCGACCGGATGGACGAGGCGATCATCAACTACCTGCGCCGCCAGCAGAACCTGCTCGTGGGCGATGCTACCGCAGAACGCATCAAGACCACCATCGGCACCGCGCGGATGCCCGATGACGGGCGGGGCACCTCGATCCGTGTGCGCGGGCGCGACCTTCTGAACGGCGTGCCCAAGGAAATCGAGGTCAGCCAGGCGCAGATCGCCGAGGCGCTGGCCGAACCCGTGCAGCAGATTACCGAGGCGGTGATGACCGCGCTTGAGGCGACGCCGCCGGATCTTGCCGCCGATATCGTCGATCGCGGCGTGATGCTGACCGGGGGCGGCGCGCTTCTGGGGGATCTCGATCTGGCGCTGCGCGAGCAGACCGGCCTGGCTGTCTCGATCGCCGAGGACAGCCTCAACTGTGTCGCGCTCGGCACCGGCAAGGCGCTCGAATTCGAGAGCCGCCTGCGCCATGCGATTGACTACGACAGCTGAGACGCCCACCTTTTGCCTGAAAGGGGGAGCCATTGGCCAGCGACCGGGGACAGAGCGAGGATTTCAGCGGCCCGTTGAAGCGTCTGCTTCTGGGGGTGTTGCTGCTTTGCCTGCTTGGCCTGTTCCTTGTCTGGCGCATCGACAGTCCGCGCGTGGAACGCTTTCGCGCGCAGGTGGTGGACCGGGTGGTGCCGCGGATGGATTGGGCGATGGCCCCCGTCACCGGCGCGGTGAAGGTGCTGCGCGATTTCCAGTCCTACCAGCGCATGTATCAGCAAAACCAGGACCTGCGCCGCGAATTGCAGCAGATGAAGGCGTGGAAAGAGGCCGCGCTTCAGCTTGAGCAGGAAAACGCACGGCTGCTCGATCTCAACAAGGTGCAGCTCGATCCGCGGCTGACCTATGTCACCGGCGTGGTGATGGCCGATAGCGGCTCGCCGTTCCGGCAATCGGTGCTGATCAACGTGGGCGGGCGCGACGGCATCATGGAGGGCTGGGCGGCGATGGACGGGCTGGGCCTTGTCGGGCGCATCTCGGGGCTGGGGCGAAGCACGGCGCGCGTGATCCTGCTTACCGACACGTCAAGCCGCATCCCCGTCACGGTGCAGCCGTCGGGCCAGCGCGCGCTGCTGATCGGTGACAATTCCCTTGCGCCGCTGCTCGATTTCGTCGAGGCCCCCGACCAGGTCCGCCCCGGCGACCGGGTGCTGACCTCGGGCGATGGCGGGGTGTTTCCGGCGGGGCTTGTGGTGGGGCAGGTGTTTGCCGATCCGGGCGGGCGGATGCGCCTGCGCATCGCCGCCGATTACGAGCGGCTCGAATTTCTGCGGGTTCTGCGCAGCTTTGCAAGGGAGCGGATCGACGATCCGGGCGACCTGATCGTGCCGCCGCAAGGCCCCGCGCCCGATATCACGGCGGAGGCCGGCGATGGCTGATGCGGGTGCCCTTTCGCTGTGGTTCATGCGCGCGGTCTATGCCGGGATCGCGGGGGGGCTGGTGTTCGTGCACCTGCTGCCGCTCGATGCGCGACCGCCGGGATGGGCGGGGCCGGACCTGTTCATCGCGCTCACCTTCGCCTGGGCCGTGCGGCGGCCCGATTATGTGCCGCCCCTGCTGGTGGCGGGGCTGGCGCTGATGATGGATCTGCTTTTCCAGCGGCCGCCGGGTCTCTGGGCCGCGCTCACGCTGATCGGCACCGAGGCGCTGCGCCGCCGCGCGCCTGCCCTGCGCGACCGCACCTTCGCCGCCGACTGGGCGGCGGTGGCGGGCGTGCTGGTGGCGATCACGCTTGGCTACCGGCTGGTGCTGACACTGCTGCTGGTCGATCAGCCCGCGCTCGGCCTTAGCCTGATGCAGCTTCTCTCGACACTCATCGCCTATCCGCTGGTGGCGCTTGGCTCGCATCTCGTGCTGGGTGTGCGCAAGTCCGCGCCCGGTGATCTGGCCACGACGCGGCGGCTGCCATGAGACGCCCGACCCGTGACACCGCCACGAGCCAGCGCCGCATCACCCGGCGCGGCCTGATCGTGGGCGCGGCGCAGGCGGCTGTTCTCGGCGCGCTGCTGTTCCGGATGCGCCACCTCCAGGTCGAGCAGGCCGACGAGTTTCGCCTGCTCGCCGATGAAAACCGCATCAACCTTCAGCTTCTGGCGCCTGCGCGCGGACGGATATTCGACCGCGAAGGCCGTATCATCGCCGAGAACGTGCCCTCGTATCGCATCACCGTCACCCGCGAACAGGCGGGCGATGTCGATGAGGTGCTGGCCCGGCTTGCGCGGCTGGTAAGGCTCGATCCGGGCGAGCTTGAAAAGGCGCGCCGCGAGCTGCGCGAGTTGCGTGGCGATACGCCGGTGACGGTGGCCGACCGGGCGGACTGGGAGGCGATTGCCCGCGTTGCCGTCAACGCGCCCGCCCTGCCCGGTGTCACGCCCGAGGTGGGGCTGTCGCGCCGCTATCCCATGGCAGAGGTCTATGCCCACACCATCGGCTATGTCGGTGCGGTCAGCGCGCGCGACATCGAGCGGCTCGACGCGCCCGAGGCCCTGTTGCGCCTGCCACGTTTCCAGATCGGCAAGATCGGGCTGGAGGCGCAACACGAAGAGTTGCTGCGCGGCAGCGCCGGCACCCGGCGGGTCGAGGTCAATGCCACGGGTCGCATCATGCGCGAGCTGGACCGGCAGGAGGGGCGCCCCGGTGCCGATATCCAGGTCACGCTCGACAACGCGCTGCAATCCTATACGCATGCGCGCCTTGCCGGCGAGAGCGGGGCGGCGGTGATGGTGGATTGCGACAGCGGCGATATCGTGGTGTGCGCCTCCAGCCCGAGCTACGATCCCAACCTTTTCGTGCGCGGCATCTCGTCGGTCGATTACCGTGCGCTGCTGGAAGACCCGCTTCGCCCGCTGCCCAACAAGGCGGTGCAGGGCATCTATCCGCCCGGCTCGACCTTCAAGATGGTCACGGCGCTTGCCGCGCTCGATGCGGGGCTGATCGACTTCAACGAGACCGTCTATTGCCCCGGCCACAAGGAGGTCAGCGGGCGGCGTTTTCACTGCTGGAAGCGGGGCGGGCATGGCAATGTCGATCTGCACGCCTCGCTGCGCGACAGTTGCGATGTCTATTACTACGAGCTTGCCCTGCGCGCCGGGATCGAGCGCATTTCCGCCATGGCCGAACGGCTTGGGGTCGGGGTGCAATTCGATCTGCCGATGACCAGCGTCGCCAGGGGGCTTGCCCCCTCGCGCGAGTGGAAACTGGCCAACCGCGATCAGCCCTGGGTGGTGGGCGACAGCGTCAATGCCGCGATCGGGCAGGGCTTCGTGCTGGCCTCGCCGCTGCAACTGGCGGTGATGACGGCGCGGCTGGCGACCTCGCGCAGCGTGATGCCCCGGCTCATCAGGACCATCGACGGGGTCGAACAGCCCTCGGGCCATGGCGAGCCTCTCGGCCTCAATGAAAACCACCTGCGCGAGATCCGCCGGGCCATGTTCGCCGTCAGCAACAGCAATCGCGGCACGGCCTTTCGCTCGCGCATCGCCGAGGACCGGCTGCGTCTTGCCGGCAAGACCGGCACCAGCCAGGTGCGCAACATCTCGACCGGCGAACGCGCGACCGGTGTCATCAGCAACCAGAACCTGCCCCGCGAACAGCGCGACCACGCGCTGTTCGTCAGCTACGCGCCCTTTGATGCCCCGCGCTACGCCGTGGCCGTGGTGGTCGAGCATGGCGGCGGCGGCTCGACCGTGGCGGCGCCCATTGCCCGCGACATCACGCTTCAGGCGCTCTATGGCGGCGATCCGCCGCTCGAAGCCTATCCCGAGGCCGACCGCCCCCGCATCCGCACCCAGCAGGAAGACCTGCGCCGCCTGATGGCGCGCCCCGACCAGAACCCGAGCGACCGCGCATGAGCTATCTGGAATATACCGTCAAATCGGTCCCCTCGGGGCCGCGCAAGATCCTCTATCTCAACTGGCCATTGGCGCTCCTTCTGGCCACGGTTGCCTCGGCGGGCTTTCTCATGCTCTATTCGGTTGCGGGCGGGGTGCTCTCGACATGGGCCGAACCGCAGATGAAGCGCTTTGCCCTCGGGTTTGCCGCGATGCTCGCGGTCGCGATGGTGCCGATCTGGTTCTGGCGCAACATGTCGCTGCTGGCCTATCTGGTCTCGCTGGCGCTGCTTGTCGCGGTGGCCCTTGTCGGCGTCGAGGGCAAGGGTGCGCAACGCTGGATCGACCTGGGCTTCATGCGTCTGCAACCCTCCGAGATGGTCAAGATAACGACGGTCATGGTGCTCGCCGCCTATTACGACTGGCTGCCCGTCTCGCGCGTCTCGCGGCCCGTCTGGGTGCTCATGCCGGTCGCGCTGATCCTCACGCCCGTCGCCATGGTGCTGCGTCAGCCCGATCTCGGCACCTCGATCCTGCTGATCGTCGGCGGCGGCGCGATGATGTTTCTCGCGGGCGTCCACTGGGCCTATTTCGCCACTGTCATCGCGCTCGGGCTGGCGGCGATCTATGCGGTTTTCGCCAGCCGCGGCACCGATTGGCAATTGCTGGAGAATTACCAGTTCCGCCGCATCGACACCTTTCTCAACCCCGAGATGGATCCGCTCGGCGCGGGCTATCACATCACCCAGTCCAAGATCGCGCTCGGCTCGGGCGGCTGGACGGGGCGCGGCTTCATGCAGGGCACGCAGTCGCGGCTCAACTTCCTGCCCGAGAAGCACACCGATTTCATCTTCGTGACGCTGGCCGAGGAATTCGGCTTTGTCGGGGCGCTCTCGCTGCTGGGGCTTTATGCGCTCATCCTGGTGTTCAGCATCGCCATGGCGCTCAACAACCGCGACCGGTTTTCCGCGCTTCTGACGCTTGGTATCGCGGTCACGTTCTTTCTGTTCTTCGCCGTCAACATGGCGATGGTGACGGGGCTGATGCCGGTGGTCGGTGTGCCGCTGCCGCTGGTCAGCTATGGCGGCTCGGCCATGCTGGTGCTGATGCTGGGCTTTGGTCTCGTCCAGAGCGCGCATGTCCACAAGCCGAGGTGACGCCATGACCGCCAAAGTCCTTTTCGCCGCCGGGACCGAGCAATGGGCCATATACGAAACGCCCCTTCGCCGCGCCCTTGACCGTCTGGGCGTCGCGGCCCGGCTTGCCACGGACCTGCCACCCGAGGAGGTGGATTACATCGTCCATGCCCCCGACAGCGCGGTGCAGGATTTCACGCCCTTCACGCGCGCGCGCGCCGTGCTTGGCCTCTGGGCCGGTGTGGAAAGCATCGTCGGCAACCCGACGCTGCGCCTGCCGCTGGCGCGGATGGTCGATCGCGGGCTGACGCAGGGCATGGTGGAATATGTCACCGGCCATGTATTGCGCCACCATCTGGGGATGGACGCCCATATCCTGCATCAGGACGGGGTCTGGCGGCCCGCTGCACCGCCGCTGGCCCACGATCGCCGGGTGAGCGTGCTCGGCCTCGGCGCGCTTGGGGCCGCCTGCGCGCGGATGCTGTCCGGCATCGGCTTTCGCGTCACCGGCTGGAGCCGCCGGCCAAAGGACATCGCCGGTTTGCGCTGCCTGTCGGGCGAGGACGGGCTGCGTCAGGCGCTGGCAGAGGCCGATATCCTCGTTCTGCTGCTGCCGCTCACGCCCGCGACCGAAAACCTGCTCGACGCCGGGCACCTTGCGCTGTTGCCGCGTGGCGCGGTGATCGTGAACCCCGGGCGCGGCGCGCTCATCGACGACGACGCGCTGCTCGCGGCACTTGACAGCGGCGCGCTCTGCCATGCCACGCTCGACGTGTTCCGCACCGAGCCCTTGCCGCCCGGGCACCCGTTCTGGGCGCATCCGCGCGTGACGGTGACGCCCCATATCGCCTCCCAGACGCGGCCCGATACGGCCGCCGAGGTCATCGCCGAGAACATCCGGCGCGGCGAGGCGGGCGAGCCGTTCCTGCATCTGGTGGATCCCGAGGCGGGCTATTGAGCGCCCTGCCTGCGCGGGGATGACGCGGCCCTTGCCGCTAGCGCAAGCGCGGCGGCCTGTCGGGATCGGAGCCGGGCGCCACCGGGGTGGCCCGCGCCGCCGCCTGTGGCAGGTCGAAGCGCAAGCCACAGCCCGCCATTCGCGCCACCACCGGATCGCCCGCGCCAAAGAAGCCCACGTCGAGCGCCGCCGCCGCCATCCCCGAGAAGGCCAGCACCTCGGCCACCGCCCGCGCCAGCGCGCCCTCCGATCCGGGCTGCGCGCCGACAAAGCCCAGCAAATGCCCCTGTCCGCCGCCCTCGTAGCGCGCGGCGACCAGCCATGCGCCCTCCGCCAGCCCCGCCATGCTTGCCAGCCGCGCGTCGAGCGCGCGCAGCAGCGCCTCGGGCAGTCCCCCGGGCACGCGGAATTCCACCGGGCGGGCCGCGATTTCCTGCGGTGTCTCGGGCAGCATCCCGGCCAGCCAGTCCACCGCCTCTGCGGGCAACAGGATCCCGGACGGCGCGACCCCGAGATTGAGGCCAATCCCCACGCCCTTGCCCGTCAGCATCCCTGCGAGCGCCCGCCCCGAAACCGCCGCATAGGGCGCGGGCCGCCCGGCAAATTCCGCCAGCCGCGCCTCGTCGTCGAAGGCCAGCACGCACGGCTCCCCCTCCGGCTCGAAGATCGCGGGCTCGATATCCTCGCCCTCGGCCTCGCGCGCCAGCAGCAGGCACAGCCCGCTGGCCGCCAGCACCTCGTAGAAGCGCCGCCGCGCGCCCTCGTCCTCGGGTTCGGCCAGCATTGCCGCATGGGCCTTGTCAATCGGGGTCATCTTCGCCATCCATCACTTGCCTCACCTCGGCCCGCAGCGCCGGGAGCACCTCGGCATCGAACCAGGGGTTTTTCTTCAGCCATCCGCTATTGCGCCAGGACGGGTGCGGCAAGGCGAAAATCCCCGGGCCATGATCGCGCCAGCGCCGCACCGTTTCGGTCACGCCCTCCCGCGTGCCGAGGTGATGGCGATGCGCATGGCCGCCCACCAGCACCGTCAGCCGCACCGCGCGCAGATGCGCCATGACGCGCGTGTGCCATGTCCGGCCGCAAATGGGGGGCGGCGGCAGGTCGGCCCCCTTGGCATCATAGCCCGGAAAACAGAACGCCATCGGCACGATGGCCACGCGGGCGCGGTCGTAAAACGCCGCCGCGCTCAGCCCCAGCCAGTCGCGCAGCCGTGCGCCGGAGGGGTCGTCGAACGGCTTGCCGGAATTGTGCACCCGCAGACCCGGTGCCTGTCCGGCGATCAGCAGCCGCGCGCCGGGCCGGAACCAGGCCACCGGGCGCGGGGCATGGGCGGTGGCGGTGGCCGCGAATCGGTTGGCGCAGAGGCGACAGGCGCGGATCTCGTCAACAAGGCCGCCCCGGTCAGGCAAGCGTAACCCCCGCCGCGCGCATCTCCTCCTCGGCCGCGGCCAGCGAGCCGTCAAGGTCGATCGCCCGGCTGAGATCGCGCCGCACGGTGACGCCATAGCCCAGCCTGGCCGCGTCACGCGCCGAATGATACACGCAGAAATCCAGCGCCAGGCCGACAAGCGTGACCTTTGCGATCCCGCGTTCCCCGAGATAGCCATGCAACCCCGTGGGCGTGCTGCGGTCATTCTCGAAAAACGCGGAATAGCTATCGATTCTGGGGTTAACCCCTTTTCTTATAACGATATTTGCCCGGTCCGTGTTCAATCCCGGATGGAACGCCGCCCCGCCGGTGCCCTGCACGCAGTGATCGGGCCACAGCACCTGTGTGCCGTAATCCATCTCTACCGTCTCGAACGGGGCCTTGCCCGGATGCGACGCGGCAAAGGAGGAATGGCCCTCGGGGTGCCAGTCCTGCGTCAGGATGATCTCGCTGAAACCGGGCATCAGGGCGTTGACGCCGGGCACGATGCCGTCACCGCCGGGCACGGCCAGCGCGCCGCCGGGGCAGAAATCGTTTTGAATGTCGATCACGAGGAGCGCCTGTGTCATGATGCAACTGGGTAAGCCGCGCGCGCCGATGCGTCAATCCTGCCCTTGCCGTGCGCGCGCGGCTTGCATAAATCGGCGCCATGTATCGCATCGCTGCCCTTTATCACTTCACCCGCTTCGATGATCCCGCCGCCCTGCGCGCGCCGCTTCTTGGCGTCTGCGAGGGCGCGGGCGTCTGCGGCACGCTGCTGCTGGCGCGGGAGGGGATCAACGGCACGGTTGCCGGGTCTTTCGAGGGCATTTCCCGCGTGCTCGACCATCTCCGCGCGCTGCCCGGTTGTGCCGGGCTCGACTGGAAGGAGAGCACCAGCGACACCGCCCCCTTCGGTCGCGTGAAGGTTCGCCTCAAGCGCGAGATCGTCACCATGGGCGTGCCGGACGTGGATCCGCGCGCAGAGGTCGGCCATTACGTCGCCCCGGCCGAGTGGAACGCGCTGATCAAAAGCCCCGATGTCGCCGTGATCGACACGCGCAACGCCTACGAGGTCGCCATCGGCACGTTTCGCGGCGCGGTCGATCCCGGCACGGCCAGATTCCGCGACTTTCCCGCGTGGTGGGAGGCCAACAAGGCGCGGTTCCACAACAAGCGCGTGGCGATGTTCTGCACCGGCGGGATCCGGTGCGAGAAATCGACGAACTACCTGTTGGGGCAGGGCGTCGAGGAGGTCTATCATCTAAAGGGCGGGATCCTGAGATACCTCGAGGAAGTGCCCGAGGCCGAGAGCCTCTGGCAGGGCGAGTGCTTTGTCTTTGACGGGCGGGTGTCTGTCGGGCACGGGCTGCGCCGGGGGTCGTATCTGCTTTGCCATGCCTGCCGCCGCCCGATCCTGCCCGAGGACCGCGCACGCCCCGAATACGAGGCGGGCGTCGCCTGCCACCAATGCGCCCATGAGACCAGCGCCGACGACAAGGCCCGCTTCCGCGAGCGTCAGCGCCAGGTGGCGCTGGCCGCTAGGCGCGGCGAGCGCCATATCCGCTGGATGGCCGAGGGCTGAGCCGTCTCAGGTGATCTCGAACACCTTGTCGCGCGAGGTCTGCCCGCGCACCAGCACGACCCGCGATTTCGCCACCCCGAGCGCCCTGGCCAGAAGCGTCTGCACCGCCGCGTTGGCCTTGCCGCCCTCGGGGGCCACGGTCACGTAGGCGCGCAGTTGCGCCCCCTCCACCACCAGCCGCGCGCGCGACGCTTTCGGTGTGACCCGCAGGGCGATGCGGGTTCCGGGCACGGCAAGATGGGTAAGGTCGGGCATGACAGGCGGCCGGGCTCAGCCGCGGATATGGCGGACGTTCATGTATTGCTGCGTCGGGCTGATCCATTGCCGCGACAGCATGATGACCCCCGAGGCATCGAGCCAGAACGTGTTGGTAAAGGTGTTGTGCGGCGCGGTGCAGCGAATTTCGATCCGGCGCAGGCCGGCATCGGGCTGCTCGGCGTCACGGAAACAATAGTAACTGCGGAACACCGTCTGATCCTCGCCGTCGAGGTGCGTGCGAAAATGCGGCACCGGGTCCGCGTCGGCCCCGGCCTGCAATAGCGCAAGCACCCCCTCGGCATCCGCCGACATCAGATCCTCGCCGAGGCCGCGCGTGCCGATCAGAACATCCCGCTGCATCGACAGGGTAATTCCGTCAAGCGTCTGCCAGACCGTGACATCGCCGTTTTGCGCCACCGGGCCGAGCAATGCCACGGCCCCGGTCGCCGGGATCGTCACCGCCAGCCGATCGGGGCCGATGAGCGCCGGTTCGAGCCGGCCGACATTGCCGCCCATGTCGAGGGCGCTCATGACGCGCTCGCAGCCGCCGAGGCCAAGCCCCGCAAGCGCCATGAAAGCCGCGGCCCGCAGCAGGGATCTCGTGCGCAAGCTCACCTCCAGAACCTCCCCCAGCCGCGTTCGAGCGCCGGCTTGTGGAGCGGGCGCACCCGCTCGTATAGCCGCCCGCCGACATCAAGCCGCGCGCCGCCATCGCGCTGAACCGGGCGGATCGTGGTGGTGTAGTCGGTCCTGGTCGGCTCGCCGGTGATCCAGGAAATCGGGATGGTGATGCGGATCCCCTTGTCGAACGAGCCCTCGCCGAAATCGTCGAAAGAGACATCGGTGAAGGTGGCAAACGCCCCCACCCGCCAGCCATTGCCGAACTCGCGGTCGAGCGCGAAGGTCGCCCCCCAATCCTTGGCCAGGTAGCGCCCGGCATCGACCTGCGCGTGAAATCCGTTGCCCAGTTCGAGATAGGCCGAGGCATGGCCGGTGGCGACGTCGTAATCCTGAAAGCCGAAGCGCTGATCGAAATCGCGCTGTTTCACATAGTTGACCTCGACCCCGAGGGCGAGCGGGCTGTAAACGGGTTTCCACAGGACTTCGCCCGATATGCCCCCGAACATGCGCTCCAGATAGCCCCCCGTCACCCGGCCATAGAGATCCTTGCCGGGTTTGAAGTAATAGGCGGCGGTCAGATCGGTGAGCGAGGGATCCCCCTCCTTGTCGTAGAGGTTGAAATTGCTGCGCACCCGCGGCAGCACCGAGTTCGACGGGCGGGTCGATTCGTCGAGATTGCCCGCGATCCGCTTGCGCACCGCGCCGGTGAATTCCAGCCCCGGCACAACCTCGTAATCGAGCCGCATCTCTGCCCCGAAATCCGCGCGGATCGGGTCGTCTGGGTCGAACAGGCTTGTGCTCAGGTAGGGCTTGAGATTCCATTCAAAACGTGGATAGCGGTCAGGCAGCGGGGTGCTGCGCCCGGCCGGAGAGGTCACGCGCGCGTGCTGGAAACTCTTCCAGGCGCCGTCGAGATCGTGCTCGAAATCCTCCATGTCGGCGCGCCGGATCGCCAGCGACGTGACCGGCACCCCGGCCGAGACAAGCGCGATGTCGAACCGCTCGATCTGCGGCGGCAAGAGCCGCGTGAGAACCCGCGCCGTGCGCCCGACCGCCTGCGCCTCCTGGGGATAGGTCAGGTTCTCGATCTCGATGCGCGCGCTGTCCGCGGCAAGCGTGAACCCGTGCAGCCGCACCCCCTGCGCGTCAAGCGCCTCGGCCACGCGCGTGCGGTAGGCCGCGCTCTCCTCGACCTGCCCCGTCCATGACAGGGCCGCGACCGAGGGAGCACCCCGCGGGAAAACCGGCGGCGGTGCCGGTTCCCGACCGCCGTGGAAGGGGCGGGTCTTGGGGTTGAGCGCGGTCGAGATCTGCACGCCGATTTCGCTGCCGTAGAGATAGCGCAGCGAGATATCGGTCATCGGCGCCACCTTGTAGGTGGCCCCGAAGTTGAGCTGCGACTTGCGCTCGAAGGCCGCCGGATCCTCGTCGGGATGGGAATCCGAGGAGTATTCCGCGGTCAGCCGCAATTTGTCGGTCGCCTGCCACTCGACCCCGCCGAAAAACGCCGCATCGCCCCGGAAGAAGACCTGCGATTCGACGTCGCCGCCGCGCCCGATATCACGCTCGGGGCGTGTCTCGAACCGGTCGCTGATGAAGGAGAGCGGGTTGGTGAACCCGCCCGACCCGCCAAGCCGCCCCCAACCGAGGCCGCCAGTGACGCGCAGCCGCTCGCCGATCGTCTTGGTGGCCACGACATATTCCGAGGAATAGACGCCCGTGCCGAGAAAGTCGTTCAGCCCGACCGCAAGCGCGGGCCGCCACGCGGTTTCGTCGGCAAAGCGGAAATGCACCGAGAAACTGCGATCGTAGAGCGCCTTCGTGCCGCCGGGCAACAGGTTCTCCAGCTTGGCATAGCGGAAGCTGCCCGACAGGCGCGGCGTCAGCTGAAAGGTGAGCGTGTTGCGCGTCTGGCCGGCAAAGCTGCTGACGCTGAAGGCCAGTTCGCCATCGGGCCGACTGGCCGCCACGGGCATGTCGATCATGCCCGGATAGCCGTAGCTGTTATAGCCGGTGTCGATCCTGGGGGCGTCTTCGGACAGGCCGGGGGAGGCCGCGAAAACCGCTGCCGTCAAAACCCATCCGAACCCTGTCGCGGCATACCCTCGCATGATTTCCCTTTAGCAGAAACTTTCACCAGGGAAACATGCGAAAGTGACGTGGATCCCTCTCGGGAAAAACGGCGCGGGACGTTCAGAACGCCTTGAAGGTCAGCGTCGTCTCGGTCCGCTCGATCCCCTCGATGTCGAGCAGGTTGTCGTTGATATATTTGCCGATATCCTCGGCCTCGGGGATGTAGAGCTTGAGCAGCAGGTCGAAGGGCCCGGAGGTCGAGTAAAGCTCCGAGTGGATCTCGCGCAGCGCGATGGCCTCGGCCACGCGGTAGGACTGGCCGGGCTTGCAGCGGATATTGATGAAGACGCAGCGCATCTGGGCTCTCCCGGTGTGATGGTTCGCACCCGAGTATTTCCGCAACGCGCGCGATTGTCCATGATTTCAGGGCGGGGTGAGGATGGGCCGCAAAAGCGCCAGCGGATGCGCGCGCAACGAAAGCCGCAGCGCCGCGTAATCCTCGATCATCTCCTCGCCCGCGCTCATCGCGGGCAGGTTTGCCGCAGGCTCGTCGATCCCCTCGCCGTCGATGTCGCGCGCGAACAGCGGTAGCGGATCGGGGCTGCGGATCGCGCGCGCCTGCCAGAGCGCATCGCGCCGCGCGAGGCCGCAGGCGGCAAAGGCATCGGCCTCTGCCAGCCGCACCAGCAGCGCGGGCGCAAGCCCCGCGCGTCGCCACACCTCTTCCGGGCCAGAGTAGCCGTTGCCGCGCGCCGCCGCGATCCAGTCGGCCTCGGCGCGGGCCAGCCCCCGCACCTGCCGGAACCCCAGCCGCAGCGCCAGCCCGCCGCGCCCGTCCGGCTCTACCGTGTTGTCCCAGCACGAGGCGTTGACGCAGACGGGGCGCACCGTCACGCCATGCTCGCGCGCGTCGCGCACGATCTGCGCGGGGGCGTAAAATCCCATCGGCTGGGCATTGAGCAGCGCACAGGCAAAGATCGCCGGGTGGTGGCACTTGATCCAGGCGCTGGCATAGACCAGCAGGGCAAAGCTCGCCGCGTGGCTCTCGGGAAAGCCGTAGCTGCCGAAGCCCTCGATCTGGCTGAAACAGCGCTCGGCGAAATCCATGTCATAGCCGTTCTCGCGCATCCCCCGCAGAAAGCGCGCGCGCAACGCGCCGACACGCCCATGTTTCCTGAACGTCGCCAGCGAGCGGCGCAGCCGGTCGGCCTCTTCGGGCGAAAAGCCCGCGCCGATGATGGCGACCTGCATTGCCTGTTCCTGAAACAGCGGCACGCCCAGCGTCTTGGCCAGAACGCGGCCCAACTCGTCGGAGGGAAGGCTCACCGCCTCCTCGCCGTTGCGGCGGCGGATATAGGGATGCACCATGTCGCCCTGAATGGGTCCCGGCCGGATGATCGCCACCTGGATCACCAGGTCATAAAAGGTGCGCGGGCGCATCCGGGGCAGGAAATTCATCTGCGCGCGGCTTTCCACCTGGAACACGCCAAGGCTGTCGGCGCGCCCGAGCATCTCATACACTTTCGGGTCCTCGGGCGGCAGGGAGGCGAGGCCATGGGCCTGCCCGCGATACTCGGCCAGCAGGTCGAACGCGCGGCGCAGACAGCTCAGCATCCCGAGCGCCAGCACATCCACCTTGAGGATGCCAAGCGTGTCGATATCGTCCTTGTCCCAGCAGATCACGGTGCGCGCCTCCATCGCCGCGTTCTCGATCGGCACCAGCTCGTCCAGCCGGCCCTCGGCGATGACGAAACCGCCGACATGCTGGCTGAGATGGCGCGGAAAGCCGATGATCTCGTCCACCAGTTCAAGCGTCAGGGCAAGGCGGCGGTCGCGCAGGTCAAGCCCGATCTCGGCCAGTCGCGCGGCCTCGGGGCGGCGCGAACTGCCCGCCCCCCAGATCTGCGAGGACATGGCCGCCAGCAGATCCTCGGACAGGCCCATGGCGCGGCCGACCTCGCGGATGGCGCGCTTGGCGCGGTAATGGATCACCGTGGCGCAAAGCCCGGCGCGGTGCCGTCCGTAGCGTTCGTAAATCCACTGGATCACCTCCTCGCGGCGCTCATGCTCGAAATCCACGTCGATATCGGGCGGCTCGTCGCGTGCCTCGGACACGAATCGCTCGAACACCATGGCGCCGATCTCGGGGGAAACGCTGGTCACGCCCAGGCAGTAGCACACCACCGAATTGGCCGCCGATCCGCGCCCCTGGCACAGGATCCCGCGCGAGCGGGCAAAGGCCACCACGTCGTTGACGGTCAGGAAATACGGCTCGTATCGCAGCTTGGCGATGAGGGCCAATTCGTGCTCCATCATCGCGCGCACCCGCTCGGGCGCGCCCTGCGGATAGCGCCAGCCAAGTCCCGCCTCGGCCAGCCGCCGCAGCCGCGCCGTCGCGCTCTCGCCCCCCTCGGCCTCGCTGGGGTAATCGTGGCGCAACTCGTCGAGCGAAAAGGTGAGCCGCGCGGCCAACGCCGCGGCGCGGTCCACCGCGCCCGCGTGATCTGCAAGAAGGCGGCGCATCTCGGCCTCCGGGCGCAGCCGCGCTTCGGCATTGGGCAGGGCGTGACGGCCCAGCCGGTCCACCGTCACGCCCAGCCGGATCGCGCTCAGCACATCCGCCAGACGGCGGCGGCTGGCGCGGTGCATGAGCGGGCAGGCGGCGGCCACCGTGGGCAGGCCGAGCCGCGCCGCGACCCGCGCCAGCCGGTCAAGGCGCGCCGCATCGCGCCCGTCGTAATGCGGGCGCAACAGCAGATGCAGCCGCTCGCCGAACCGCGCCGCCAGCCGCCGCGCCTGATCCTGCCAGCCGGGCGCGCTCTCGGGATGCAACAACAGATGCAGCCCCTCCGCCCCCTCCAGCACATCGCCGAGGCTCAATTCGCAGCCCCCCTTCGGCGCTCGTCGCCGCCCCAGCGTCAACAACCGGCAAAGCCGCGCCCAGCCCTGCCGGTCCTCGGGCAGCGCGGTCAGCGTCAGCCCGTCGCGCAGCACCAGCCGGGCGGCGGGGATAAGGCGAGGGACATTCGCCCATGCGGCGGGGGGCACGGGATGCGGCGCGGGCGGCCCGTGCAGCCCCTCGCGCGCCTCCAGCGCCTGCCGCGCGCGGACCTCGCCCGCAATCTCGCGCGCGCGGGCATGTGCGCGCACGATCCCGGCCACCGAATTCACATCGGCAATCGCCACCCCCGCAAGGCCAAGCGCCGCGGCGCGCTCCATATACTCCTCGGGATGCGCGGCCCCGGTGAGAAAGGTGAAATTCGAGGTGGCGGAAAGCTCGGCAAACATGGGACCTCTGCATGACACCGGTGAGACGTCAAGACGACGGCAGCGCCTGCCGGGGGCAGGCAGGCGCTGCCCGGCATTGCCGGCGGGCGGGGAATATCGGCGTTGGCGCAGGTTATGCAGAGGCATTGACATGGGCGACTCATCCGTTCCCTGCCACTATATTCCCGTTTTGTTCCAGATCGAAGCGGCATTATCCGCCTCGCGGCCATTGCCGCGGCCCACGGCCACCCCCCTCACGGCAGCCATCCGGCTTGCCGTGTCTCGCGCAGCGCGCTTGTGGCCATGACGATCGCCTGTCGCGGGCGGGGCCGCAACCGGGGCCTGGGGCCGGGCGGGCCGCGCCCGGCCGCCTGTCAGAGCAGCTTGAGGTCGGAGGCCATCTGCCGCCCGTCGCGGCCGTCCTTCAGCTCATAGCCGACCTTCTGGTTGTCGGCGAGGCCGGTCAGCCCCGACCGCTCCACCGCCGAGATATGCACGAACACGTCCTTGCCGCCGCCATCCGGCGCGATAAAGCCGTAACCCTTTGTGGTGTTGAACCATTTCACGGTGCCTGTCGGCATTCCGTTCTCCTTCGTCTTCGCGTCCCCGGGAGTATGCCGGGCCATATGCGCCCGCCGCGCGGCAGACACACGGCACGATGATTGCACCGCCATTGTAAAAATCAAGCGAAACTCCGTGACGGTTCCGGCGCGGCGCGTTATGAGGGGGGCCGACACTGGAGGCCGGCGATGATCCTGTATGGTCTGAAATCCTGCGATACCTGCCGCAAGGCTTTGAAATCACTTGGCGACGTGACGTTTCGAGATGTCCGCGCCGATGGCCTGCCCGAAGATGTGGCGCGCGCCGCATACGAGCGGTTCGGTGGCGCGCTGGTGAACCGGCAATCGGCCACCTGGCGCGGGCTGGGCGAGGCAGAGCGCGCGGGCGATCCGCTGGCGCTGATTGCCGCGCATCCCGCGCTGATGAAGCGACCCCTGATCGCGGCGGGGGGCACGCTCTATCTTGGCTGGGGCAAGGATGTGCAGGCAGCCCTCATGGGAAAAGGATAGGCGATGCGCAACGCGGCGATGGTTCTGGGTGTGATCGGCGGGTGCCTGGCGGTGCTGGTGGGGTTTTTCAGCTATGGCTATAC
Source organism: Roseovarius sp. UBA6167 (assembly GCA_002428225.1). Taxonomy (GTDB): domain Bacteria; phylum Pseudomonadota; class Alphaproteobacteria; order Rhodobacterales; family Rhodobacteraceae; genus Roseovarius. Next base: position 36,470 of record DIUD01000072.1, read on the forward strand.
CGAGGTGGTCAACCGCTATGGCGAGGTCGAGGGGCTGCTGCACCAGGTCAATGATCCCGCCCTGATCCGCACGGCAAGTTTTGTTGCACCCCTGCTGGCGATCGCCGGGGGGGCGATGGCGAGGATCCGCGCGCTCTGGGGGGGCGTGCTGCTGCTCGTCGCGGCGGGGCTGATGTATTACGCCTTCGGCTTTGGTGTTTTCACCATGTTTCCCATCGGCATGACCGGGCTTGCCGGGGTGCTCGCGCTTGCGGCCGGCAAGCCTGACGAGCCCAAGGCGCATTTCTGAGCGGCGCGGGACTGGCCCGCACCGATCAGCGCAGGTCCGGCGGCGTCGCCTCGCGGGCCAGTTCCGGCACCACCGCGTCGAGGGTTGCGCTGCGCGTCTCCTTGACGCCAAGGCGGCGCAGCGTGACCGTGCGCTCCGCGACCTCGCGCAGACCGCAGGCCAGGATCACCGGCACCTTGGCGACCGAGTGTTCGCGCACCTTGTAATTGATCTTTTCGTTGCGCAGGTCGGCCTCGGCGCGCACCCCGCGGGCGCGCAGGGCATCCACCACCTCGCGCACGTAGCCGTCCGCCTCCGACACGATCGAGGCCACCACCACCTGACGGGGGGCGAGCCACAAGGGCAGCCGCCCGGCATGTTCCTCGATCAGGATGCCGATGAACCGCTCGAAACTGCCCAGGCACGCGCGGTGCAGCATCACGGGGCGGTGTTTCGCGCCGTCCTGGCCGATATAGGTGGCGTCCAGCCGTTCGGGCAGGACGAAATCCACCTGGTGCGTGCCGCATTGCCATTTGCGCCCGATGGCATCGGTGAGGGTGAATTCCAGTTTTGGCCCGTAGAACGCCCCCTCGCCGGGATTCACCTCCGGCTCGATCCCGGCGGCGCGGGTGGCCTTCAAAAGCGCCGCCTCGGCGCGGTCCCAGACCGCGTCGCTGCCCGCGCGGACATCGGGGCGGGTGGAAAACAGCACCTCGAATTCGGGAAAGCCCAGATCGCGGTAGATGGTCGAGAGGAATTCGATGAAGCGCGCGGTCTCGGCCTCGATCTGGTCCTCGGTGCAGAAGATATGCGCGTCATCCTGCACAAAGCCGCGCACCCGCATGATCCCGTGCAGCGCGCCCGAGGGCTCGTAGCGGTTGCAGGCGCCGAACTCGGCCATGCGCAAGGGCAGGTCGCGGTAGGATTTCAGCCCCTGGTTGAAGATCTGCACATGGCAGGGGCAGTTCATCGGCTTGAGCGCGTTGATCGCCTTCTCGCGGGCGTGCTCCTCGTCCACCTCGACGATGAACATGTTGTCCTGGTATTTCTCCCAGTGGCCCGACGCCTCCCACAGCTTGCGGTCCACCACCTGCGGCGTGTTCACCTCGACATAGCCGCCGCGCACCTGCTGGCGGCGCATGTAATCCTGAAGCGTGGTGTAGATGGTCCAGCCGTTGGGGTGCCAGAACACCTGACCGGGGGCCTCTTCCTGCATGTGGAAAAGGTCCATCTCGCGGCCCAGCTTGCGGTGGTCGCGGCGCTCGGCCTCCTCCAGAAAGGTGAGGTATTCCTTGAGCTTGTCGCGGGTCTGGAAGGCCACGCCGTAGATGCGTTGCAGCATCGGGCGCGACGAATCCCCGCGCCAATAGGCGCCGGCCACGCTCATCAGCTTGAACGCATCGGCGGGCACCTGGCCGGTATGTTGCAGATGCGGGCCGCGGCACAGGTCCTGCCAGTGCCCGTGCCAATACATGCGCAAGGGCTCGTCGCCGGGAATGGCCTCGATCAGCTCGACCTTGTAGGGCTCGTTCGTTTCCTTGTAATGGGCGATGGCGCGGGCGCGCTCCCAGACCTCGGTGCGCACGGGGTCGCGGGCGGCGATGATCTCGCGCATCCTCGCCTCGATGCGGCCAAGGTCTTCGGGCGTGAAGGGTTCTGCCCGGTCGAAATCGTAATACCAGCCGTTCGCAATCACCGGGCCGATGGTCACCTTCACGTCGGGCCAGATCTCCTGCACCGCGCGGGCCATGATATGGGCCAGGTCATGGCGGATCAGTTCGAGCGCGGGGGCCTCGTCCTTCATCGTGTTGATGGCGATCGTGCCGTCGCGCGTGATCGGCCATTGCAGATCCCAATGCGCGCCGTCCAGATGTGCCGAAATCGCGCGCCTGGCGAGCGAGGGCGCGATGCTCTCGGCCACCTCGGCGGGGGTGGTGCCCGCCGGATAGGCGCGTTGCGATCCATCGGGAAATGTCAGGGAAATCTGCGACATGGTCCGTCTCCTCGTCGGTCTGGCGCCTACGGAACGCCCGGTTGCGGGTGGTCGCGCCCCTGATGGCGCGGCGCGCGCGGGCTGTCAAGACGGGGAGGTGCGGCGCTCAGGCCCAGGGACCGCGCCGCGTGCCCCGAGCGGCCATCTCGCGCAGGGCGCGGATGCGGTTTTCGGGGTTGGGGTGGGTCGAGAACAGCCGGTCATGGGCATGGGCATGGAGCGGGTTGACGATGAACATATGCGCCGTGGCCGGGTTGCGCTCGGCGGCGTCATTGTCGATGCGCGCGGCAAGGCCCGAGATTTTCTGCAAGGCCGAGGCGAGCCAGAGCGGGTTGCCGCAGATCGTGGCGCCCACGCGGTCGGCCTCGTATTCGCGCGAGCGGCTGATCGCCATCTGCACAAGGCCCGCCGCGAGCGGCGCGAGGATCATCAGCGCCAGTGTGCCGATAAGGCCCATGCCGTTGTTGCGGTTGCCGCCGAAGAAAAGCGCGAAATTCGCCAGCATGGAAATCGCGCCGGCAAAGGTCGCGGTGATGGTCATGATCGTGGTGTCGTGGTTGCGGATATGGGCGAGCTCATGCGCCATGACGGCGGCGATCTCCTCTCGCGTGAGGCTGCGCAAAAGGCCCATGGTGGCGGCGACGGCGGCATTGGCGGGGTTGCGCCCGGTGGCAAAGGCATTGGGCTGATCGTTGTCAAGGATATAGACCGCCGGGCGCGGCATCCCCGCGGCATCGGCCAACGCGTGCACGATCTGGCTGAGCGCGCGCCCCTCGGGGCCATCGGCGGGCCGCGCGGCGTGCATCCGCAGCACCAGCCTGTCGGAGTTCCACCAGGTGAAGGCGTTCATCGCAAGCGCGACGACAAACGCGATCATCGCGCCGCCCGCGCCCCCCAGAAGCGCGCCGATCCCGATGAAAAGCGCCGTCATCGCCGCCATGAGAACGGCCGTTCGCAGATATCCGGTCATGTGATGTCCCCTTCGTTTCGGGAGCAATATGGGGGCTTTTGCCGGGGCCGCAAGCGACTAGACTGCGGCCATGATCCTGTCGCGCGACCGCTGTTACATCTTCGTCCATATCCCCAAGACCGGGGGCACCTCGCTGGCCCGCGCGCTCGAAGATCGGGCGATGGCGGGCGATATCCTCATTGGCGATACACCCAAGGCGCGGCGCAGGCGGGGGCGGCTTGCGGCGCTGCGGAGGCAAGCGCGCGGGCGGCTGTGGAAACACAGCACGCTGGCCGATATCGACGGGATCGTGACCCCGCAGGAGATCGCGGAGTTGTTCACCTTCACCCTTGTGCGCAACCCGTGGGACCGGATGGTGAGCTATTACGCCTGGGCGCGCGCGCAACGCTTCGATCACCCGGCGGTGCGGCTGGCTAAATCGGTGGATTTCGCGGGCTTTCTTGCCGCGTCCGAGGTGCAGGCGGCATGGAGGGCAACCCCGGCGCGCCACTACATGACCACGGCGGACGGGGCGGAACGCTGTCGCCTTCATATACGGTTGGAACGGTTTGACGAAGACGCATCCCCCCTCTGGGAGCATCTGGGCTTCAGGCTCGATCTGCGGCGCCTCAATCCTTCGGCGCGGGGCGATTACCGGGGCTACTATACCGACCGGGACGCCGAGACCCTCGCCGCCATTGCCGCCGAGGACGTCGCGCGCTTCGGATACGCGTTCTGAGCGGCGGGATCGGATCGGATGTCGTTTCATCTCTGGCCAGGCCCGCGCGCCTGCGCCAATCTCTGCCCGGTTGACCCCGCCGGAAGGAGCACGCCATGACCCACCCGCCGATTCGCATCGCCATAAACGGCTTTGGACGTATCGGGCGCACGGTCTTGCGCATTCTCATGCGCGAGCGGCCCGAGTTCGATCTGGTCTGCATCAACGAGATCGAGCCGCTCGATACCTGCGCCTATCTCTTTCAATATGACAGCGTTTACGGCCCGTGGCCCGGCACGGTGGCGACGCGGGCCGGCGCGCTGGTGGTGGACGGGCGCGAAATCCCGTTCCACGCCGCGCGCGATCTCAGCACGCTCGATCTTGCGGGCGTCGATCTGGTGCTCGAATGCACCGGCATGGCGGGCGCGCGGGCTGTGGCCGAGCGGGGGCTGGCGGCGGGGGCGGCGGCGGTGCTTGTCTCGGGCCCGTCGGAGGAGGCCGATGTCACGGTGGTTCTGGGCGCCAACGAGGGCGCGCTCGGCGATCACCGGATCATCTCGAACGCGTCCTGCACCACCAACGCGCTGGCCCCGCTGGCGAAACTTCTCGATGATGCCTATGGCATCGTCAGCGGCCAGATGACCACGGTGCATTGCTATACCGGCAGCCAGCCCACCGTGGACAAGCCCCGTGGCCGACCCGAACGCAGCCGCGCCGCTGCCCTCTCGATGGTGCCGACGACGACCAGCGCGCAGCGCCTGACCGGGCTGGTGCTGCCCGCGCTCAGGGGCCGGATCGAGGCGCGCGCGATCCGTGTGCCGACGGCCTCGGTCTCGTGCATCGACCTGACGGTGCAGACCCGCGACACGGTGAGCGAGGACGCCGTGAACGCCATGCTGCGCGCGGCGGCAGGGCAACATCGCTGGCTTGGCTGGACCGAGGCGCCGCTGGTCTCGTCGGACCTGCGCGGCCGTCCCGAAAGCGTGATCGTGAGCGGGCCGCAAACCTCGGTCTCGGTGGGCGGGCTGTTGCGGGTCTTCGGCTGGTATGACAACGAATGGGGGTTTTCGGCGCGGATGCTCGACATGGCCGCCCTGATCGGGCGGCGCAGGCGAGGCTCCTGACACGGCACGAGCCCTGTCCGGTGGGGCGCCACCCCCCCTCGCGGCGCGTCATTCACAGGTGACAAGGCGGCTGTCGGCGAGGTAGGTTGCAGTATGGCAAGGGTGTGTGCGCCCCCGAAACCGCAACTCTGGCATCGCCCGCCGAAACTGCCCGATGCCAGAGGTCACGCCACCTTCGCCATCGTTTCGTGACCGATCCGGGCCGGCGCGCCCCGCATGAAAGGAGCGTCACCATGCCCCACAGTCCCGGCCATGACCGCCTGAGCACCCATGAGGTGACCAACCAGCCTGAGGCGCGCGGCGATCTCGATCTCTGGGCCGGTGATACCGTGCTGCGCGATCACGCGGCGGCGGCGGGGGCGGATATGGCGCAACTCGCCGATTTCGGCGCGACGATCGGCACCGCCGAGATGCGCGCCCTGGGGCGCGACGCGAACCGCCAGCCGCCGGAACTCGTCCTTTTCGACGCGGGCGGGCGGCGGCTTGACGAGGTGCGCTTTCACCCCGCCTATCACCGGCTGATGCAGGCAGGGCTGGGCGCGGGCTATGCCGCGATCCCGTGGGAGGGGGCGAGGGGCGGCCACGCCACCCATGCCGCCATGGTCTATCTCATGAGCCAGGTGGAGCCGGGCGTGTGCTGTCCGATGACCATGACCTATGCCGCCGTGCCCGCGCTCCGGGCCGACAAGGCGCTGCTGGAGGCATGGGCGCCCAAGCTGACCGCGCGGCTCTATGACCCCGCGGCCCGGCCGCTGGCGCTCAAGGGCGGGGCGACGATGGGCATGGCGATGACCGAGAAACAGGGCGGCTCGGACATTCGCGCCAATTCCACCCGCGCCGAGCGCGACGGCGATCATTACCGCCTGACGGGGCATAAATGGTTCTGCTCCGCGCCCATGTCGGACGGGTTTCTGACGCTCGCGCAGTCCGAGGGCGGGCTGACCTGCCTTGTCGTGCCGCGCTGGCTGGAGGGGGCGCGCAACGCCATCCATATCCAGCGGCTCAAGGACAAGCTGGGCAACCGCGCCAATGCCTCGGCCGAGATCGAGTATCACGGCGCCATCGCGCACCGGCTGGGCGAGGAGGGCGCAGGCGTGCGCACCATTCTGGAGATGGTCCATCACACGCGGCTCGATACCGCGATGGCGCCGGCGGGGCTGATGCGCGCCGCGCTGACGGAAGCGGATCACTGGGTGCGCCACCGCTCTGCGTTCCAGAAACGCCTCATCGACCAGCCGCTGATGCGCGCCGTGCTGGCCGATCTGGCGCTCGACTGGGAGGGGACGCTGGCGCTGGGGATGCATGTGGCGCGCGCCTTCGACGGGCAGGACGAGGCGGCGCGCGCCTTTGCCCGGCTCGGCGTGGCGCTGGCCAAGTTTCTCGGCAACAAGCTCTGTCCCGGACTGGTCTACGAGGCGATGGAGTGCCTGGGCGGGATGGGCTATGTCGAGGATACGCCCCTGCCGATGCTCTACCGCGAGGCGCCGCTCAACTCGATCTGGGAGGGCTCGGGCAACGTGATCTGCCTCGACATCCTGCGCACCCTGCGCCGCGAGCCGCTGGCGGGCGAGGTGCTGGCCGCCGAACTGGCGACGGTGGCGGGGCAGGACCGCCGCTTTGACGCGGCGATGCGGGCGCATATGCAGACCTTTCCCGATCTGCCCGACGAGGGGCAGGCACGGTTCTACGTCGAGAGCCTTGCCACGCTGCTCACCGGCTCGGTGCTGATGCGCCACGCGCCGGGGGCGGTGGCGGGGGCCTATGTGGCCACCCGTCTGGGCGCGCCGCGCGGGCGCGTGGCGGGGGCTGTCGCGGGGATCGACACGGGCGCGGTGCTGGCGCGGCTTGGCGGGGGCGCGGATTGAGGCAGGGCATGGTCGGGCGCCTTGGCCGGCGAGGACGGGGAAGGGGCGTCACGGGGATGGGCGGGGGTCACGCCTCGGCCTTCTTCTCCCACCGGCCCGACGCCTCGGACCAGTATTGCGCCGAACAGCCCGCCTTGGTCAGCGCGCGCCATTGTTCGCGCGCGGTCAGGAGCGCGGCCTCGTCGTTGCCGTCGAACAGGATGCACACCCGCTTGAGCGCCTGCACCTCCTGCGCCGTCACCTCGGCCCCGTCCACTGCCATGACGCAGGCGGCGCCGTTGGGGCAGTCGGTCCCGGTCGTCAGCAGCACGGGCTGGAGCGCGTCATGCGGCCCACCCGCGCGGCCATGGGGCAAGAACCCGTCCTCGGGGCCGGCCCAGAGCCGCGCGTCGAGCCAGTCGAGCCGCGCGGCATCGCCGCCCCGAACCGCCACCCGCCAGCCCGCGGAGAGCGCCTTGTCCAGAAGCAGCGGCAAGGTATCCTCCAGCGGGCGGCGCGTCAGGTGGTAGAAATAGGCCGCGCCCATCAGCCCTCCTCGAAGTTCTCGCGCACCAGCCGGTCGAGCGTCATCACCCCCCAGCCCGACGCGCCCTTGGGCGCGTAGGGGGTCTCTTCCTGCACGCTGGCGACGCCTGCGATGTCGAGATGCACCCAGGGCATGTCCTCCTGGACGAAGCGGTGCAGGAACTCGGCCGCCGTGATCGTGCCCGCGGGCCGTCCGCCGACGTTCTTGACATCGGCGATGCGGCTTTTCAGCATGTCGGCATAGCCCTTGCCGAGCGGCAGCCGCCACAGCCCCTCGCCCTCGGCCTTGGCCGCCTTGAGCACGGCATCGCAAAGCGCGTCGTCATTGGCGAGCGCGGCGGCGTTCTCGTGCCCGAGCGCGATGATGCAGGCACCGGTCAGCGTGGCAAGGTCGATCACGCCGCGCGGCTTATAGGTCTGCTGCGCATACCACAGCACATCGGCCAGCACGAGCCGCCCCTCGGCATCGGTGTTGATGACCTCGATCGTGTCGCCCTTCATCGAGGTGACCACGTCGCCGGGCCGCGTGGCGCGGTCCGAGGGCATGTTCTCTACCAGCCCGACGAGACCCACCACGTTGGCGCGCGCCCTGCGCGCGGCAAGCGTGCGCATGACGCCGGTGACAACGCCCGCGCCCGCCATGTCCATGGTCATCTCCTCCATGCCCTGCGCGGGCTTGATCGAGATGCCGCCGGTGTCNNTGTCCATGGTCATGTCTTCCATGCCAGCGGCGGGTTTGATCGAGATGCCGCCGGTGTCAAAGACCACGCCCTTGCCGACCAGCGCCAGCGGTGCGGCCCCCGCCTCGCCGCCCTGCCATTCCATCACGGCGAGCCTGGAGGGGCTGGCGCTGCCCTGACCGACCGACAGAAGCGCGCCCATGCCGAGCCTTTCCATGTCCTCTTCCTCGAGCACGGTGATCTTGAGGCCAAGATCGGCCAGCCCCCTGATCTCTTCGGCAAAGGCGGTGGTGGTCAGGTGGTTGGCGGGGGCATTGACCAGATCGCGGGTGAGGAAAACCCCCTCGGCCACGGCGCGGGCAGGGGCAAAGCCCGCCTCGGCCCCGGCCACGTCCCTGACGGTCATGGTGATTGCGCCCGGTTCGGTCTTGTCCTTGTCGCCGGTCTTGTGGGCGGTGTAGTCGTAGCCGCGCAGCACCGCGCCAAGCGCCACCTCGCCGGGGCGCCTGAGCGTGGCCCCGAGGATGGTGAGCGCCTTGTCGCCCCTGGCGCGGCCCAGCGCCACACCGGCGCGGCGGCTGTCCTCGACACTGGCGTTGCGCGGCAGCACCACCACGTCGAGCGCCTCCGCCGCCAGCCCCGCGGGCCAGCCGAGCGAGATCAGGTCGCCCGGCTTCTTCTTCTCGAGCGCGCCGCTCTCGATCAGCCGCGCGATCCCCCCGCGCACCAGTCGGTTGACGCGCCGCCCCTCGGCGTCGAGCCGGCCCTCGCCGGTAACGAATACCGCAAGGCGGCCCGTCGCTCCGGCGATGGCGTCAAGATCGGTTTCGACAAAGCGCACGGCTGCGGGTGTGGTCATGGTGGGTCTCCCTCTTGTTTGTGGTTTGCCCAGACCTAGCGCGCCCTTTCGCCAAAGGCCAGTTAGCAGTTTTCCCCCGCGCGTGTTTCGGCTAGGTTGCCGGTCGGGATTGCTGCCTTGGGGGACTTGATTGACCAGATTCGACAGATACCTGCTGTCGCAATTGATGGTCTTGTTCGGTTTTTTCGCGCTCGTGCTTGTCTCGATCCTGTGGATCAACAAGGCGGTGCGCATGTTCGACAAGCTCATTGGCGATGGCCAGCCGGCCTGGGTGTTTCTCGAGTTCACCGCGCTGACGCTGCCGGCGGTGATCGGGGGCATGTTGCCGATCGCGGCCTTCGCTGCGGCGGTCTATGTGGTGTATCGCCTGTCATCGGACAACGAGCTGACCGTCATTCAGGCCACCGGCTATTCGCCGTTTCGCCTTGGCCGTGCGGTGCTGGTCTTTGGCGTGATCGTGGCGCTGATGATGAGCCTGCTGGCGCATATGCTGATACCCGGCAGCCTGGGCCAGTTGCGCCAGCGCGAGAGCGAGATTTCGGCCAATGTCGCCGCGCGGCTGCTGAGCGAGGGAGAGTTCCTGCATCCCGCGCCGGGCGTCACCTTCTATATCCGCGAGATCACGCCCGAGGGCGAATTGCGCGACGTGTTCCTGTCGGACCGGCGCAATCCCGACAGGACGGTGAGCTATACCTCCTCGCGCGCCTACCTGGTGGCGGACGGGGCGGGCTCGCGGCTGGTGATGGTGGACGGGATGGCGCAGAATGTCCGCACCTCGGACACGCGGCTCTTCGTTACCCATTTCGACGATTTCTCCTATGACATCACGAGCCTGCTCAGCCGCGGCGGGATAAATCTCAACCAGGTGGCCTTCACGGGCACCGCAGAGCTTTTGCGCGACCCCGAGGGCGTGGCCGAGCGCAGCGGCGCGAGTATCGGCGAGGTGATGGTCGAACTTCACGGTCGCTTTGCCGCCGTGCTGATGTGCGTGGTGGCGGCGCTTGTGGGATTCAGCACGCTGATGGTGGGCAGCTACAGCCGCCTTGGCGTCTGGCGCCAGGTGCTGGCGGCCTTCGCGCTGCTGGTGGGGGTCGAGGTGGCGCGCAGCGCGAGCCTCGGGCCGGTCCTTGCCAATGCCGCGCTCTGGCCGCTGCTATATCTGCCCGTGCTCGCGGGGATCGTGCTTTCGCTCGGGCTGTTGTGGCTGGCGCATCATCCCGCCGTCTGGGCCTGGATCGCCAGCGGGTTCCGGCGCCGGCCCACGGAGGCGGCGGCATGATCCTCGATTTCTATTTCTCGCGTCAGTTCCTGGTCAGCGTCCTTGGCGTGGCGCTGTCGCTGGGCATCGTGATGGCGCTGATCGAGCTGATGGATGCGCTGGGCGACCATCCCGATCTTGCGCTCGGGCAGGTTCTGGGCCTCGTGGCGCTGGAGATGCCCTGGGCCAATTACGAGATCCTGCCACTGGTGGTGATCCTCGCCTCGGTGGCGCTGTTCGTGCGCATGGCGCGCTCGTCCGAACTGGTGGTGCTGCGCGCGGCGGGGCGCTCGGCGTTGCGCGGGCTGATGGCCCCGGCCCTGGCGACCTTTGTGATGGGCGTGCTCGTGGTCGCGCTCGGCAATCCCATCGTCGCGGCCGCCTCCAAGCGCGGGCATGACCTCTCCAACCGTTACAAGGGTGTCGAGACGGCGGCCTTTGCGCTCTCCGACGAGGGGCTGTGGCTGCGGCAGGGCGATGCGGAGGGGCAGACGGTGATCTTTGCCGAGCGCGCAAGCGCGGACCTGGGCACGCTTTACGGGCCGAATTTTCTGGAATTCGGCCCCGATGGCACCCCGTTGCGGCGCATCAATGCCGAGGTGGCGCGGCTCGGGCGCGGCGCGTGGAACCTTGAGAATGCCAAGATCTGGGTTCTTGCGCGCGGCACCAATCCCGAGGCCGAGGCCGAGCGCAAGGCGGCCATTTCGCTGCCCTCCGACCTCACGCAGGCCCGCATCCTCGAAAGTTTCGGGCGCCCGCGCTTCATCCCGATCTGGGAATTGCCGCGCTTCATTTCGCAGATGGAGGCGTCGGGCTTTTCCGCGCGCCGTTACGCGGTCTGGTTCCAGAGCGAATTGTCGCTTCCGTTGTTTCTCGTGGCGCTGGTGTTGATGGCGGCGGCCTTTACCATCGGCCATGTCCGCGGGGCGAATGTGGGGCTGAGGGTGCTGTTCGCGGTGATCTCGGGGTTCGGCCTCTACTATATCCGCAATTTCGCGCAGATCCTGGGCGAGAACGGACAGATCCCCGTGTCGCTTGCGGCCTGGGCGCCGTCGGTGGCGGCGCTCCTGCTTGCGGTCGGGATTCTGCTGCATCTGGAGGATGGCTGATGCGGCTCGTTCTGGCCCTGCTCGCCGCCCTGCTCTTGCGGGCCACGCCGCTTGCCGCGCAGGATGCGCCGTCGGACATGGCGATGCTGGTGGCCGACGAGGTGCGCCTGACCGCCGACGAGCGGCTGATCGCAAGCGGCAATGTCGAGGCGCTCTACCAGGGCCGTCGCCTGACGGCGCGCGAGATCGTCTATGACCGCGCCACCGACCGGCTGACGATCACCGGCCCGCTCAGCCTCAGCGAGGGCAGCGACACCGTGGTGCTTGCCGACAGCGCCGCGCTCGATGCGGATCTCTCGGACGGGATCCTGCGCGGTGCGCGGATCGTCATGCACGAACAGCTTCAGCTTGCCGCCCGCGAGATGCGCCGCACCGACGCGCGCCTCAACGAGCTATACAAGGCCACGGTGACCTCCTGCCGGGTTTGCGAGACGGGCCGCCCGCCGCTCTGGCAGATCCGCGCCGAACGGGTTGTGCATGACCAGGACAAGAGCCGGCTCTATTTCCACAACGCGCAGTTCCGCGTGCTCGACACGCCGGTTTTCTACCTGCCGCGCCTCAGCCTGCCCGATGGCTCGGTCAAGCGCGCGACCGGGTTTCTCGCCCCTTCGGCGGTCAATTCGAGCCTTCTGGGCACGGGCGTGCGGATACCTTATTTCATCACGCTCGGCGAGAGCAGGGACCTGACCATCGCGCCGTTCTATGCCACCAATTCCAGGCGGCTGGAGTTGCGCTATCGCCAGATGTTCCGCCGTGGCGAGATCGAGTTCAACGGCGCGGTTGCCGATGACGATTTCAGGGGCAAGGGCACGCGCGGCTATCTTTTCGCCACCGGGCGCTTTGATCTGCCGCGCGATTTCGTGCTGCGGTTCGGTATCGAATACACGAGCGACGATACCTTTCTCGTCGATCACGATTTTTCCGACAAGGACCGGCTGCAAAGCGGCGTTTCGGTCGAGCGCGCGCGGCGCGACGATTATGCGCGCCTCGCGCTCGATCATTTCCGCACCCTGCGGGTGGGGGAAGCTAACTCGACCCTGCCGAGCCTTGCCGCCAATGCCGAGTATCAGCGACGGCTGTTTCCGCGCCGGCTTGGCGGCGAGGTGCGGCTGAGCGCGCTCGCCCATGGCCATCAGCGCAATTCGAGCCTGAGCATCGACGGACCGGTTGCCGACGGCTACGCCGACGGGCGCGACATGGCGCGCTTTACCGCCGAGGCGGACTGGCTGCGGCAATGGCTGCTGCCCGCGGGGGTGATCGCCTCGGTCGAGACCGGGGTGGCGCTCGATCATTTCGAATTGCGCGACATCGGGCAGACGGCGGATTCCCAGGCCACCGAGATCACCCCGCGCGCTGCGCTGCAACTGCGATGGCCGTTGCAGAAGATCGCCGCCAACGGCGCGGCCCATGTCATCGAGCCGGTGATGCAGGTGGCCTGGTCGGGCGGGTCGAACCCGAACATCCCCAATGACGAGAACCGGGTGATCGAATTCGACGAGGGCAACCTCTTCAACATCTCGCGTTTCGTCGCGCCCGGCCGGCGCGAGCGGGGCCTGAGCGCGGCCTATGGGGCCAGCTATACCCGCGTCGATCCTGCCGGTTGGGAGGGGCGATTTGCCGTGGGACAGGTCTATCGCGACGACCGGCTGCGCGAAAAATCGGGCGAGACCGGCTTTACCCCGTCCTCGGGCCTGAGCGAGCGCAGCTCCGATTTGCTGCTTGCCGGGCAGTTTCGCAACCAGAGCGGCCTTGTTCTGACGGCGCGGGGCCTTTTCGACGACGCGTTCGACGTGACCAAGGCCGAGGCACGCGGCAGCTGGCGCAACCCGCGCACCGATATCGGGGCGACCTATATCTGGCTGGGAAAGGATCCGCGCGAAAGCCGGCCCGACACGATCTCGGAATGGTCGATCGACGGCAGCTATCGCTTTGCCGATCACTGGACGGCAAGCGGCGAATGGCGGTTCGACACGACTGACCAGCGCAGCATCCGCGCGGGCGCCGGCCTCACCTACACCAACGAATGTGTCGATATCACCTTTTCGGTCTCGCGTCGCTTCACCTCGTCCACTATCCTTGACCCCGAGACCGTTTTCGGATTTGTAATCGGGCTCCGCGGCTTCAGCGCCGGGACCCGCGATGCAAGTTATACGCGCAAATGCAGGACCACATGAGCATGACCCCGAGTCTTACCCGTATCCCGCGCGCGCTTGTCGCGCTCGGCCTGGCGTTAATACTGGCCCTTGCCCTGCCGCAGGCTTCGGCGCGGGCGCAGAACCTCTTTGCGCCGGCCATTTTCGTCAATGACCAGGTGATTACCCGCTACGAGATCCAGCAGCGCGCGCGGATGCTGACGCTCTTCCGCGCGCCGGGCGACATCGACCGCCTCGCGCGCGAACAGCTCATCGAGGAGCGCCTCAAGCAGGAGGCGGCGCGCTTGATGGGGATGACCCTGCCCGAGGATGTCGTGACCGAGGGGATGGAGGAATTCGCCGGGCGTGCCAACATGGATGCCGAGCAACTTGTCGCCGCGCTGGCGCAATCGGGCGTGTCCGAGGAATCGTTTCGCGCCTTCGTCCATGCCGGGGTCCTCTGGCGCGAGGTGGCGCAGGCGCGTTTTGCCCCGCGTGTTTCGGTCAGCGAGGACGATATCGAGCGTGCCACTCTCGCGCTCTCGGGGGGGGCGCCGGTGCGGGTCCTGTTGGCGGAAATCATCCTGCCGGTGACCAGTCTGGAGGATGCCGAGACCAAGCAGGCCCTGGCCGCCCGCATCGCCACGGCACAGGGCGCGGCCCAGTTCGCCAGTTTCGCGCGCCAGTATTCCGCAGCCCCCTCGGCGCGCAATGGCGGGCGCAGGAACTGGCAGGCGCTGTCGGACCTGCCGCCGCTGCTGCGCCAGGTGGCGCTTGGCCTCGGGCCCGGCGAGATTTCCGAGCCGCTTCCCATCGAGGGGGGGCTTGCCCTCATCATGATGCTTGACATCGAAGAGGGCGAGCCGCCCGCGCGGCAATATTCCGCCATCGAATATGCCGCCTATTACATCCCCGGCGGGCACAGCGAGCAGGCGCTGGCGCGGGCGGCGCAGATCCGGGCGCGGGTGGATACCTGCGACGATCTTTACGGTGTCGCGCATGGCCAGCCGCCCGAGGTGCTGGACCGCGGGGCCATTGCCCCCGAGGAAATCCCCGCCGACATCGCCGCCGAGCTGGCGCTGCTCGATCCGGGCGAGGTTTCGACGCGGCTCACGCGGGCGAACGGACAAACGCTCGTGTTCCTGATGCTCTGCGGGCGCTCTCCCCGGCTTGACGGCGAGGCACCTTCGATCGAGAACCTGACCAACTTCATCCGCAACCAGCGCATCTCGTCGCTGGCCGATGGCTATCTCGAACAGCTCAAGGCCGAGGCGCGGATCGTCGCGCCGTGATCGCCCTCACCTGTGGAGAGCCGGCGGGCATCGGCCCCGAGATAGCCGCGAGTGCCTGGGCCGCCTTGCGCGGGTCCGTGCCGTTCTTCCTGATCGGCGACCCGGGCCACTTGCCCGCGGGCGTGCCGGTCGCGGTGATCGAGACGCCCGAGGGGGCGGCGGGCGTCGTGGCCGAGGCGCTTCCCGTTCTTGCCCATCCCTTTGCCGGCCCGCGCACCCCCGGCCAGCCGCAACCGGCGCAGGCGCAAGGGGTGATCGACGTGATCGCGC
Organism: Roseovarius sp. UBA6167; assembly: GCA_002428225.1. Taxonomy (GTDB): domain Bacteria; phylum Pseudomonadota; class Alphaproteobacteria; order Rhodobacterales; family Rhodobacteraceae; genus Roseovarius. The sequence continues at coordinate 51,512 of DIUD01000072.1, forward strand.
GCGGCGTGGCGCTGGTGCGGGCGGGCAGGGCCAGCGCGCTTTGCACCGCACCCATCCACAAGCAGGCCTTGCAGGAGGGGGCGGGCTTTGCCTTTCCCGGCCATACCGAGTTTCTCGCCCATCTCGGGGGCGTGGGCCGCGTGGTGATGATGCTCGCCAGCCCCGCGCTGCGGGTCGTGCCCGTCACCATCCATATCCCGCTTGCCGGGGTGCCACGGGCGCTGACCGCCGAGCTGCTGGAGGAAACGATCCGTATCACCCGCGCCGCGCTGATTGCCGATTTCGGCATCGCCGCGCCACGTCTGGCGGTGGCGGGGCTCAATCCCCACGCCGGCGAAGGCGGGCGCATGGGGCGCGAGGAGATCGAGACCATCGCCCCCGTGCTCGACCGGCTGAAGGCGGAGGGGATGGACCTGCGCGGGCCGCTCTCGGCCGACACGATGTTTCACGCCGCCGCGCGCGCGGGCTATGACGCGGCCATCGCCATGTATCACGATCAGGCGCTCATCCCCGTCAAGACGCTCGATTTCGACCGGGGCGTGAACGTGACGCTTGGCCTGCCCTTCATCCGCACCTCGCCCGATCACGGCACGGCGCTCGACATTGCGGGGCAGGGCGTGGCCAGTCCCGCCTCGCTGATCGAGGCGCTGCGGCTGGCCGATACGCTGGCGCGGGCGCGCGGATGAGCGCGCTCGACGAGCTGCCGTCGCTTGCCCGCGTCATTGCCGCGCATGGCCTCTCGGCGCGCAAGTCGCTGGGGCAGAATTTCCTGCTCGATCTCAACCTCACCGCCAAGATCGCGCGACAGGCGGGCGACCTGACGCAATGCGACGTGCTGGAAATCGGCCCCGGTCCCGGCGGCCTCACGCGCGGGCTGCTTCTGGAGGGCGCGCGCCATGTGCTTGCCATCGAGAAGGACGCGCGCTGCCTGCCCGCGCTTGCCGAGATCGCCGAGGCGGCACCCGGCCGGCTGACGGTGCTCAATGCCGATGCGCTTGGGATCGACCCGCGCGCCCACCTCGCGCCGCCCATCCGCATCGTCGCCAACCTGCCCTATAACGTCGGCACCGAATTGCTGATCCGCTGGCTGACGCCGCCCGACTGGCCGCCCTTCTGGCAGTCGCTCACGCTCATGTTCCAGCGCGAGGTGGCCGAGC